>DATAUH010000584.1:0-18467 GCA_036268375.1 Bryobacteraceae bacterium
CCAGAGCGTGCAGAGAAATAGCACGCTGAAGGCTGTAACACCCACGTCCATGGTCACTGTGTATGAGTGGGCCACGATGTTGGGATCGCAGGTGAAGAGCAGCAGGGCGCATAGCGCGGCTAAGTCACCGATGAGCTCCCGTCCCCAAAAATAGATGAGCGCCGCGAGCATCGTCGCAATCAGGATCAGCGGCAGGCGCGCCCAGAACAAGACGCGATCGGGGCCGTTTGCGATGATCAAGTTCCGGCCAATGGACCAATCGGGTTGCTCGCCCGGCGCGAGAGATCCAAAAAGAAAGTGCCTGGTGTCGGGATTGTCGGGCCATTGAATGCCGTCCAGGCGCATCGAGAGGCCGCTTAGCTCCTTGAGCAACGGCGGATGTTGCGGATTCCCGCGGAAGATCCCTGTGGACACATAGGAAAGCCCGGAAGCGATGTGCGGCGGCTCGTCAGCGACCGGACTCTTGATCTGACTCTCAGTCAAAACACGCGCAAAGAACGCGAGTATCAGCGCCGCCGCAAGAAGCGTAAAGACACGATTGAAAGCTGGGGCAGGCGTAGCTGCGACGGAGCCCTTTTCGGAACCACTGGTCATGAAGATCTCAGCATAACCAGCGGCGGTATGTTACGCCAACATCTTGTCGACCACGCTGCCCGCGACGTCCGTAAGACGGAAGTCGCGGCCCATGTGATGGTACGTCAAGCGCGTGTGATCGAGACCGAGGCAGTGCAACAAGGTCGCCTGCAGATCGTGCACGTGGATCTTATCTTCGACTATGTTCATGCACAGATCGTCGGTTTTGCCAATTACCTGACCGCCTTTGATACCGCCGCCTGCGAGGAAAAGGCTGTAAGCGAGCGGATGATGATCGCGGCCGGCATTGTTGACGTCGCGGGGATCGCGGATTTCGACCATAGGCGTGCGGCCGAATTCCCCGCCCCACACCACCAGCGTGCTGTCGAGGAGGCCGCGCTGCTTCAAATCGCGAATCAGCGCGGCTGTGGGTTTGTCTGCGATGTCGCAGTTCTTCTTAAGCTTGCGATTGAGGTCGGAGTGGTCGTCCCAGGTAGCATGCGTCATCATGACGAAGCGCACACCGCGCTCCACCATGCGGCGGGCCAGGAGGCAGTTGGTGGCGAACTGACGCGTGGGCTCTTCGTTGACGCCATACATGGCGAGGGTTTCGGGCGATTCCTTGGAGAAATCGAGCAGCTCCGGCGCGGCAGCCTGCATACGGAAGCCGAGTTCATAGGAAGAGATGCGCGAGGCGATCTCCATATCGCCGGTATCGCTGAGACGATCTTCGTTGAGATCTTTGAGCGCATCCAGACTGGCGCGCTGCATGTCGTTGGTGACGCCCGTGGGATTCGAAAGGTAGAGCACGGGGTCGCCGGCACTGCGGAACACGACGCCCTGATAGGTGGAAGGCAGGAAGCCGCTGGACCAGTTGGATGTGCCGCCGCTGGTGCCTACGCCGGAACCGAGCACGACGAAGCCGGGCAAGTTTTTCGACTCGCTACCCAGACCATAGAGCGCCCACGCGCCCATCGTGGGGCGGCCCACTTGAATACTGCCGCCGAATAACAGCAGTTGACCGGGATGGTGATTGAACGCGTCTGTATACATCGACCGCACGAGGCAGATATCGTCGGCGCAGGAGCCGATGTTGGGGATGTAGTCGGAAAACTGAATGCCGCTCTGCCCGTACGGTTGAAAGGTGCGCGGGCTTGCGAGTACGGCCGCATTCGGTTTCGTGAAAGCCAGTCGCAGATCTTTGGTCATCTCCGCGGGCAGCGGTTTGCCGCTCCATTTTTGCAGTGCGGGCTTAGGATCGAAGAGGTCGAGTTGGCTGGGGCCGCCCTCCATAAACATGAAGATGACGTTCTTCGCTTTGGCGGGAAAATGCGGCGGTTTCGGCGCAAGCGGGTTGACATCGGCGATGGCCGCGCGGCCTTCTGACTGCATCAACTGCGCAAGAGCGGCGATGCCGATACCGCCGGCGCATTGTGTGAAGAAGCTGCGGCGGGTTTGAATTTTGCGGAACTCTTCGCGAGTCATGATTATTCCCTTGTGATGAATTCGTCCAGGTTCAGGAGCACGCGGCTCATCTCCACCCAGGCGGCAGCCTGCAATTGAGGAACGCCTTCGATGAGATTGGGAAAGAGCGCGGCCACGGTGTCCGGCGTTTGATTGAGATGGCGCAACGTATCGTCAAAATACTTGCCGAGGCGTTCGGATTCACGCGCGCTGGGCGAACGGCTGAGCAGCAAGGCGTATGCATAGTTGAGGCGGTCACGGAAAGCGCCGCCGCTTTCGCGCATGACACGGAAGGCAAGGCCTTGCGCGGCCTCAAAGAAGACCGGGTCGTTCATCAGGTTGAGGGCCTGCAACGGTGAATCGGTGCGTTCGCGGCGCGTGCACGAGAGCGCGGAGCTGGGCCCGTCGAAATTCATGAGCTGCGGATAAGGCGTGGTGCGTTGGAAGTGAATGTAGAGTCCACGGCGGTACCGATCGCCGCCGGTGCTTTCCACCCACTTGACCGAATTCTGATATCCGAGTTCGGCGACGCCTTTGGGCTGCGGAGGCTTCACGCTGGGTCCGCCGATCCGTAGGTCGATCAGACCGGAGGAGTCGAGGGCCTCATCGCGTATGAGCTCGGCGGGTAAGCGCAGACGGGCTTGCCGAGCGAGCAGGGTGTTATCAGGATCGCGCGACGTGAGTTCCGGACGCGCGTGCGAGGATTGGCGATAGGTAGCCGAGGTCACGATCAGACGAATCATCTGCTTCATGCTCCAGCCGCGCGATTCGAATTCGGTGGCGAGCCAATCGAGCAGTTCGGGATGCGTGGGCGCATCACCCTGGGTGCCGAAATCTTCTGAGGTGCGGACGATGCCGCGGCCGAACAGCTCCTGCCAGAAGCGATTGACGGCCACGCGCGCTGTAAGCGGGTTCTCCGGCGATACCAGCCAACGCGCAAGGGTCAGCCGTGTGGGCTTTTCGCCGGCAGGTAACGGCGACAGAATCGCCAGCGTGCCAGGCTGCACTTCATCGCCGTGTTCACGCCAATCGCCCTTGATGTGCACGTAGGTTTTGGGCGGCGTGTCGTTCTCGAGCAGTGCAGGCGCATAACTGATCTGCGCCGTCTTCGCCTTAAGCTCATTTAGCTTCGTGCGCAGTTCGCCAAGCTTAAGCCCGGCGCAATAGTCTTTCGGAAACAGGTTGCCGCAACTGGAGATGAAGGTATCCATCATCGCCACGCGCTGCACTTCGCTGCGCTTGTCGGGGTCCATGAAAAGCACCTTGCGGCCGTTATCCACCTGGTGCCTCAGCTCGCCGTAAGCGAAGTCCCAATCGTCGTGTTCGCCCAAATGCTGCGAAGCATAGCGAAGCTTGTTTTCCCAATCGAGCTCCGCCTGCGGGATTCCGTATTGATCGAGCAAGGCCTGGCGCTGCTTCTCGTATTCGGGGCGCGCGGCTAAATATGGACCGATTTCGCCCGGCAAAGCAGCCGGAATATCGATCTCTTCCTGCGTGTTGAAGAAGGCAGTGAGCTGGTAGAACTCTTTCTGTTTGATCGGATCGAACTTGTGATCGTGACACTGCGCACAGCCCACGGTGAGGCCTAACCATACCGTCCCGAGCGTGGCGGCGCGGTCGAGCACCTGCTCATCGCGGAACTGCTCGGGGTCGGTACCGCCTTCACGGTTAGTCAGCGTGTTGCGGTTGAAGCCGGTAGCGATCAGCGTGTCGGTGGTGCGCTGCGGCATCAGGTCGCCGGCGAGTTGTTGGATGGTGAACTGGTCGTAAGACAGGTCGCGATTGAAGGCGTCGATTACCCACTGGCGGTAACGCCACGCCCACGGCCGCACGCGATCTTTCTCGTAGCCGTCGCTATCGGCGTAGCGAGCCAGATCGAGCCAATACCGCGCCCACTTTTCGCCGTAATGTGGAGAGTCGAGCAGGCGGTCGACCAGACGCTCATACGCGTCGGGACGGTTGTCGTTCACGAACGCTTCCACCTCCTGCGGCGTAGGCGGAAGGCCCGTGAGATCGAGGCTCAAGCGGCGGATGAGCGTGTTTTTGCTGGCTTGGGGCGAAGGCGTAGCGCCTTCTTTTTCGAGGCGCGCGAGTACGAAGTTATCGATTTGGTTGCGCGTCCAGGCGCGGTCCGAAACTGCCGGCACATCGGGCCTCGTCAACTTGCGGAATGACCAGTGCGTGGGCTGCGCCCCGGTCGCGCTGGTAGTGACCGCAGGTTGCTCAGGCCAGTCGACGCCCTGATCGATCCACGCGCGTAGCAGGCCGATTTCAGTCGCTGTGAGCCGCGGCCCCGTCGGCGGCATCACCTTGCCGTCCATCCCGGCAACCATGTGTATCAGGCGACTGGCGGCGCTGTTCCCTGGTTGGATCACACGCATGGCAGCGTCCTTGCGGTCCAGCCGTAATCCGCTCATCTGCGCCTGCGCGCCGTGGCACATGTAGCACCGCTTGGCCAGAAGAGGTTGGATATCGCGCGTGTAGGCAACCTTTGTCTTCGCGGCGGGAGGCAGGTCGGCCGCAAACGCGGCTAAAAACGAAATGGCTGCTAGGCCAGCCAGGCGAAACATGCAATTCATTATATGCCCCGATATCGCTAACGTACGGGCGAATCATCGCTCCAAGCCGGCCGCGCGCGAGTGTGGTAAGCTTCTGCCATTCGCCTATGACTGTCCGCTGACCAAGTCGCGTTGCAGTTTGCCCCGCAGCTCGAAGTGTGTCCATAGGAGCGGATAGTGAATCTCGAAATGATTGGCGCCTGCGCGCGTGTGCGCGGCGCATTCGGAGATTATGCGCGACGCGGTTTGGCGTTGGCGCGCGTGGCGGAAGCTCACAGAGACCTTTATCAGTTGTATACGGAAACCGGCGCGATTCGTGCGGAAGCATCGGGCGCGTTGTGGTACGCCTCGGCGGACGCGGCCTCCATGCCGGTCGCCGGGGATTGGGTCGCTGCGCGGATCGTGAACGCCGAGCAGGCGATTGTGGAGGCAGTCCTGCCGAGGCAATCCTGCTTTTACCGGCGCGCGGTGGGTAAGCGAGAGGAACGGCAGGCAATCGCGGCCAACGTCGACTTGCTGTTTGTGGTGTGCGGGCTGGACGGCGATTTCAGTCCCCGACGCATCGAGCGGTATTTGGCGCTGGCGGCCGATGCAGGCGTGACGCCCGTGCTGGTACTCAACAAGGCGGATGCATGTGCGGACGTGGATTCGCGGGTGCGTGAAGTACAGGCGATATCGGCAGCGCAAGTGGTGGCGCTGAGCGCACTTGTGGATGGCGCGGAGGCGTTGCGGGATTGGTTGACAGGCAATCCCACAGTGGCGCTGGTGGGTTCATCCGGCGTGGGCAAATCCACCATCGCAAATGCATTACTCGGAGAAGCGCGTTTACGCACAGGCGCGGTTCGCGAATCGGATAGCCGCGGCAGGCACACCACCACGCATCGCGAGCTGTTGCCCTTGCCGGGCGGCGGCGCGCTGATTGACACGCCCGGAATGCGCGAATTGCAGCTTTGGGCGGCAGCGGAGAGCATCGATGCGGTATTTGATGAGATTGCAACCCTGGCGCAACGCTGCCGCTTTGGCGACTGTTCGCATTCGGGCGAGCCAGGTTGCGCGGTGGCAGACGCACGTGCGGCGGGACTGCTGGATGAAGCGCGGTGGCAAAGCTATAGCAAACTGCAGAAGGAGGCGCGGCGACACGAGGCACTGACCGAGGCGCACGCAGCGCAGGAGGCGAAGCGTAAATTGAAAGTGTTGATGCGGGCACAAAAGCGCATTTACGAATCGCGGGAGTGAAACCCGCGCGTGACATAATCCGGGGTATGGAGATCACCTGGTTAGGGCACGGCTCGTTTCACTTTCGACTTTCTACGGGGCAGGTTTTTGTAATGGACCCCTGGCTCGAGAATCCCAAGTTCCCCAAAGGATTTGAAATTGACCGCTTGGATGTGATCTGCGTTACCCACGGGCATTTCGATCACATTCTTGGCGTCGTGCCGCTGGCCAAGAAGTTTTCACCTGAAGTTGTCGCGATATTCGAAAGCTGCACATGGCTGGAATCGAAAGGCGTACAGAACACGCGGGAGATGAACAAAGGTGGCTCACAAGATGTCGCCGGCGTGAAGATTACTATGACGCACGCCGTACACAGTTGCGGCATTTTGGACGACGGGAAGATTATCTATGGGGGCGAAGCGGCTGGCTACGTGATGCGGTTTGCGGACGGCCGCGCGCTCTACTTCGCAGGCGATACCAATGTGTTTTCGGACATGGCGCTGATCGAACAACTCTATCATCCGGAACTGGCGATGATCCCGATTGGCGATCTATTCACGATGAGTCCGCTGGAAGCGGCGGCGGCATGCAAAATGCTGCGGCCGGCGAAGGTGATTCCGATGCATTTCGGAACCTTTCCAGCGCTGACCGGCACGCCCGCCAAATTGAGCGAACTGCTGGGCCACGCGCAGACTGAAGTCTGGGAGCTCGAGCCGGGCAAGACGGTGAAATGGTAATTGCCTTGACCACTAGATAATCTTCTGGTAGACTTTCGCCATGGCCAGGAAGTCTGCCGCCGAGCGCGGCGACATGCTGCAGGGCACGCTCGACATGCTCATATTGCGTACGCTGATCGCGGCTCCGGCGCACGGGCACACGATCGCGCACGCGATCGAGAGCGCTTCGGAAGACGTTCTGCAGGTGGAGCATGGATCGCTATATCCGGCGCTGCACCGGCTGGAGGATCAGGGGCTGATCGCCTCGTTCTGGGGCACATCGGAAAACAACCGCAAGGCAAAGTATTACCGCCTGACGCCGGCCGGTAAGAAGCGCCTGGTGAATGAGCGAAGCCGCTGGGACGAGTTAGTTGCAGCAGTTTCGCGCGTGATGGGTCCGGCGACGGAGCACGAATCATGAGCTGGATGAAGTATTTCCGGCGCGCAAGGCGCGGGGCCGATTTCGACCAGGAATTGGAAGCCCATCTGGCGCATGAGGCAGACATTTTGATCGCGCGCGGCATGAATCCCCGCTCTGCGCGCCAGGCGGCGATACGAAAATTGGGCAACGTTGCCGCGCTTGCGGAACAGGAACGCGACCGCAACACGCTGGGAGCACTCGAAGGTGCGTGGCGTGACATTCGATATGCCATACGGCAGATCCGGCTGAGCCCGAGCTACGCCGCAGTAGTGATTCTTTCGATTGCGCTGGGCACGGGCGCCAATACAGCGATCTTTCAGTTGCTCGACGCGGTGCGGTTGCGTAGCCTGCCCGTACGCGCGCCGCAGGAGCTCGCAAGCGTGTCGATCCCCAAGCCGCGACGGCGCACGGGCAACTTCACGGGCTTTCCCTCGGAGCTGACGAACGCGATGTGGGAGCGCATTCGGGAACGCCAGCAGGGATTCTCGGGAATGTTCGCGTGGAGTACAGATCGCATCAATCTTTCCCCAGCGGGGCAAGCACGTTTTGCGCAGGCGCTATGGGTAAGCGGTGATCTCTTCCGGGTATTGGATGTCGCGCCCGTGCTGGGACGAGCTTTCACGAGCGCCGATGATGGATCGCAGTGCAGCTTGGGCGCGGTGATCAGCTACTCGTTCTGGCAGCGTGAGTTCGGCGGAAACCCGGCGGTAATCGGCCAAAAACTCACTGTAAACACGCTCGCGATGCCGGTGCTGGGAGTGGCGCCGCCGCAGTTTTTCGGTCTTGACGCGGGCCGAAGGTTTGATGTTGCTTTACCACTCTGCGCCGAACGTGTTGCGGACGGCGGAGACGATCGCATCGACACGGCGACCGACTATTGGCTGGGGGTAATGGGGCGGCTGAAGCCTGGATGGACGGTGGAACAGGCAAGCGCGCAACTGAACGCGATTGCGCCGGGAATTTTCCAGGCCACTTTGCCGCCGGGACAGAATCCGAAGTTTGTAAGCGACTATCTGGCGCTGCATTTGGGCGCGGAAAAGGCAGCCACGGGACAATCCGAATTTCGCGGATCGTATGAATCGCCGCTGCTGTTATTGTTGGGTGCGTCGGGTCTCGTTTTGATAATCGCGTGCGCGAATCTGGCGAGCATTGCGCTGGCGCGAGCGTCGGCGCGAGAGCGTGAGATCGCGGTGCGACTGGCGATCGGCGGCGGGCGCGCCCGCGTGATGCGGCAACTGCTGGCCGAAAGTCTGGTGTTGGCGCTGATTGGAGCGGCGGCAGGTCTGGCGCTGGGCGGCTTTATCAGCGAGGGTTTGGCGAGAACGTTAGGCGTGGGCGTCTTCTTGGACTTGAAGCTCGATTGGCGAGTGATCGCCTTCACGAGCGGGGTAGCCATTGTCGCCTGTATGCTGTTTGGGCTCGCGCCCGCGCTGCGAGTGTTCCGCTTGAGCGGAAGGCTGGCGCAAGCGGCGGGCGGACGCGGCGTCGCCGGCGCGCGAGAGGGCGCCGCGGTTCGCAGAGGACTGGCGATCACGCAAATCGCTCTGTCATTGGCGCTGGTGACGGGCGCTCTGCTTTTTGTGGGGAGCCTGCGAAACCTAATGCAGCAGGATCCGGGCTTTCAAGCGGAAGGCGTCAATGTCGTGCTGGCCGACATCAGCGGATCGTCCATTCCGAAAGCGAGACGGGCGCAGTTCTACCTGGATATGCTGGCGCGGATGCAGGCTTCGAGCGCGGTTCGCGCGGCGTCACTGGTGGCAGTGACGCCGGTCGGCGGAGGCACCTGGAACATGCCGACGCAGGTGGAGTTGCCCAGTGGAGCGCGCGCCGCGGCGCCGGAAACTTATATGAACGAAGTCACCGCGGGTTACTTTGCGGCCATGGGTACGCGCCTTTTGAGCGGCAGAGGTTTCGATGCCACGGATACCTTAAACGCGCCGAAGGTTGCGATCGTGAACCAGGCGTTCGTTCGTCAATATTTGAAAGGTGCGAACCCGCTGGGCGCGCGTTTGACGAAGGAAGATCAGCCGCGGGAGGCAGGCTACGAAATCATAGGTTTGGCGGCGGATGCGAAGTATGCCAACATGCGCGAAGAGTTTCATCCAATCGCTTACCTCGACGCGGCGCAGGATCCAAATGCGGATACGGAGGCTGCATACGTGGTGCGCGCATCAAACTCGCCGGATGCAGCGGCGCAGGCGATAAAGGCCGCGGCGGCGGAGATGCGGCCGCAGCCCATTCTCGATATTGGTTCGCTTCCCGCACGGATCGAGCAGTCTCTCACGCAGGAGCGGCTGATGGCGAGGCTTTCGGCCGCGTACGGGTTGCTGGCCGCGATTTTGGCGGCGGTGGGCGTTTATGGCGCATTGGCGTATCTGGTAACGCGCCGAAAAAACGAGATCGGTGTGCGGATGGCGCTAGGCGCGAGCCGTGGGGCGGTGGTCCGTATGGTGCTACGCGAGGCGATAAGCGTGGCCGGCGCGGGAATCGTAATCGGCGCAGCGTTGGCAATCGGCGGCACGCGCGTGATTGAGAAGTTTCTATTCGGAATTACGCCTGCCAATCCGATCGCAATTGTGCTGGCTTCGCTTGCTCTGGCGGCGTTGGCGATGGCGGCCAGCTATGCGCCAGCGAGGCGCGCGTCAAGCGTGGATCCGGCGGAGGCTCTGCGGCGCGAGTAACGAGAGTTGCTCTGTTATCGTGGAGTCTCATGGCTCAAATTCGCCGCGTACTTCTCAGCGTTACCGATAAGACAGGTCTCAGTGATTTCGCGCGCGGCCTCGCCTCGCAAGGCGCGGCGCTCATCTCGACAGGTGGTACGGCAAAGCTCTTGCGGGACGCCGGCATCGTGGTGACGGACGTTTCCGAGGTGACGAAATTTCCGGAGATGATGGATGGGCGCGTGAAGACGCTGCACCCGAATGTGGCAGCGGGAATTTTAGCCATGCGCGCCAAGCCGGAACACATGAGCGCGCTGGCGGAACATGGCATCGAAGCGATAGACATGGTGGTGGTGAATCTCTACCGTTTCGAGGATGTCGCGGCGAAGGAGGGTGCGCCACTTGAAGAGCTGATCGAAAACATCGATATCGGCGGGCCGACGATGATCCGCGCAGCAGCAAAGAACTGGCAAGATGTGGCGGTGGTGACTTCGCCCGAGGACTACGACGCCATCTTGCAAGAGCTGCAGTCGACTGGCGGACTGTCAAAGGAGACGCACTGGAAGCTGGCGCTGAAGGCGTTTCAGACGACCGCGGCTTACGACACTGCCATCAGCGCGCGTTTGTCGCGCGAAGGCGCAACCGCGCCGGCCGAAATCTTGCCTGGTGAATTGAACATTCGCGCGTCCAAATTGATGGGCTTGCGATATGGTGAAAATCCGCATCAGCAGGCGGCGTTGTACGGCAAGCGGGGGCGTGGCGTAGCAGGTGGAGAGCAACTCCACGGCAAAGAACTCTCCTATAACAATCTGGTGGACTTGGACGCGGCGTGGCAGCTTGCATCGGAGTTCGAAGATCCCGCGGTGGCCATCATCAAACATACGAATCCGGCCGGTTGCGCGGAGCAGACCACGCTCGTGGAGGCATACCGCCAGGCGCTGGCGTGCGATCCCGTGTCGGCATATGGAGGCGTGATCGGGATCAATCGCGAAGTAGATGGCGAGACGGCAACGGAGATTGCAAAGCTGTTCGTGGAGGCGATTGCGGCGCCCGCGTATTCGGCGGAGGCGTTGGCCATTTTGACCGCGAAGAGGAATCTGCGTCTGATGCGGGTTGCGGCGGGCATAGATCCGCTGGTGGTGAAATCGATATCGGGCGGCTTTCTGGCGCAGACCTCCGACCAGGGCAAGTTCGACCTCGCGACTACGATCGTGAAATCGAAACGCCCGCCCACGGAAGACGAATGGGCGGCGTTGAAATTCGGTTGGGCCGTGGCGAAACACGTGAAGTCGAACGCAATTGTATACGCGCGCGCCGGGCAGACGCTTTCCGTGGGCGCCGGACAGATGAGCCGCGTGGACTCGGTGAAGCTAGGCGCGATGAAAGCGGTGCTGCCGCTGAAGGGCAGCGTGGTGGCGTCGGACGCTTTCTTTCCATTTGCGGACGGCCTCGAAGAAGCGGCCAAAAACGGCGCGACGGCGTTTATCGAGCCGGGCGGGTCGGTGCGTGATCAGGACGTGATCGAGGCGGCCGACCGTCTGGGCGTGGCGCTGGTGTTCACTGGCGTGCGCCACTTCCGTCACTAAAGCCGGAGCGTTACGGCTTGATAAAGGCCACGATGTCGTCAAGCACCACCGGCGCAACGTGGCCTGGCTTGCGGTATTCGGCTTCGCTGCCTTTGCCTTCGCCCGCGATCAGGTAGTGATTGAGATTGGGGTATTCCTTCAGCACGGCGTCGCGGCGTGAACCCAAGGCCGCCTTCCAGCCTTCGAACTCTTTCGGGATCACCTGAAAATCGCGGTCGCCCTGAATCACCATAGTTGGAATTTGAAGCTTCTTGGCTTCGGCGGCAGGATCGTAACCGCGTATATCGAGCCAATAGGTCGAGGGCAAACCGAAGAGCGTGGGCGCATCGGTGTCGCCCGGGTCCAGATGCTTCACCTTCTGCGCAGCCTGTTTGGTGCGGGCATCAAGTTGCATTCCCTGCGTACCTGTCGCGCCCATGGATTCGACCGTCTCGACATACCAATCTTCGAGAGACTTCTGCGGCGCGCCTACGATGATGAGACCGGCAAGGTGTCCATCATCGGCTGCAATGCGCGGCGCGATGTAGCCGCCAACGCCCAGACCGAGTACATAGATTCTCTTGCCGTCGATTTCGGGCTGGCTGCGCAACAGCGCGATTGCTGCGGCGGCATCGTGAACGATTTCGTCGTCGATGGTGAAAGAGCCTTCCCCCATCTTGGTGGGATACTTCAGATCGCGGTTGTCGAAACGGAGCACGGCCACGCCGCGCGACGAGAGGCCCTCGGCCAGATCGCGAAACGATTTTAGTGCGAAGACGGAGGCGTCGCGATCGGCCGGGCCGCGATCCTGCAGCAGGATGACGGCGGCTGCCGGCTTCTTATCCAACGGAATGGTGAGCGTGCCCGGCAGTTTCCATTCGTCGCTCCCGATGGTGACTTCGCGGGTCTGAAAGGCATTGGATTTGACGTAATCGGCGTGCTGCCAAGCGACCGCGGCGGGGCGCATGAAGATCTGCGTAATCTGCCCGCTCGCATTCACAGGGAACATGTAGTTAATGCTGCGCTCGGCGTACTCCACGGGGATGGTGACCATGGAGACCGGTCCCATATCGCCTACGGTAGGCTGGCCGACCTTCTTCACGTCGCCCCAAGCCTTCGTAGTCGCGGCAAGTTTGCTGAGCTTTTCTTCAGTGTAGGAGTCTTTGGTGGCGGGCGCGATCATCTGGTTCAACTCGGCGTACTTGCCGCCGAGGAAGAGATCGAGCGCCTTCTTGCCCGTGCCCGCCGGATCTGGCGCCTGAGCCCAGAGGCTCGACACGCACAGTGAAAAACAGAGGACGGGAGTCAGTTTCACAACCTTATGGTAGCGCTGTGATCGCTAAACGAATCTGTGAAGCCTGTGAACATGGTGTGCGAACACGGCGCAGGGAGCGAGCGGCGGGCAACTAGACCTTTTTTTCGCCAGGGCCTTCGAACGCGACGCGAACCAATTGCGAGCGCGAGCGCACGTGGGTCTTTTCGAAGAGAGCCTGCAGGGTGAACTTGACTGCGCCTTCGGTAACACTCAAATGCTCCGCGATACGGCGATTGCTGAGGCCTTCGAGGAGCAGACCGAGCACGGCGCGCTCCCGCTCCGTGAGCGTATCGAGCAAACCGGGACCGGAGGTTCGCGGCGCGCGCATGGCGAGGTACTCGATCACCTTTGGATCGAGCCAGACGTCGCCGGCCAACGTGACGCGGATGGCGCGCAGCAAAGAACTTGCGGGGTTGTGCTTCAGAAAAATTCCACTGATGCCAAGTTGCAGGGCTTCGGCGCTGGATTCGGCGTCCATCGCTCCGCTGACGATGAGAATTTTGCCTGCATACTGCGCCTGGCGCGCAGCTTGAATGAAAGTGGCGCCGATTCCGTCGGGCAGATTGTAGTCGAGCAGCACCAGATCGACCGAAGGGTCGCGAGTAATGAATTCGAGCGCTTCTTTTCCCTTGGAGCATTGGCCCGCTATCGTGAAATCGAGTTCGGCTGCCAGAAGACGGCCGAGACTTTCACGAAACAGGACGTGATCGTCAACCAGCAGCAGGCGTATAAGATCCATGGGTCCGCCGCAAGTTGCCATGGTAGAGCCGAACAGGCGCCGGACCAACGATTTACGGCCAAAAGATAGCGTGTCCTGCCAAAAGATAGTCTGAGGACCGAAGGATCGCAAGGCTCGCTCGACACTTCGGTTGTTCTGGAACAAAATCGATTAGAACGTGATGCGGAAAGCGGCCTGGAAATTCCGCGCATTGGTCCCTTGCGGATATCCCTGCGCGGCGTTGCCGAGTCCGAAACCGGAGACAGGGCGCAGCGTGCCGGCGGTCGCGGTGTAGGCGATATTGTTGACGCCAGTGATGTACTGATTGTTGAGCACGTTGAAGCCTTCAAACAGGATTGTCGCTTTCACATACTCTTTGAAAGAGAAGTCGCGGGAGATGCGGGCATCCCAGGTGCGAATGGAACCGGTCTTCAAACTGCCCGGCGCGACGAACGGCGCGCGTCCCCAGCCGCCAGTCCCGTTGAGCGAATCCGGATAGAGCAGCGGAGCGCCGGCGAACTGCTGACCGCTGACGGTCACGAGCGGCGTATCCGAGCCCGCCGAGGCTACGGTGACAAGGCTTGTGAGCGCCCACCCATTTACGAGTGCGCGCGCCACTGAAAGGAAGTTGGCGTTCAACATCGGGCGCCAGACGATGCCCAGCGTGCCGCGATTGCGCTGGCCGATGGACGATGTACCCTTATCGCCGCTAAAATCGGCTGGGCTGTAGCTGATGGGCGCAGCGCCGAATACCAGCGGACCGCCCACATCGGTAAGCGACCGCGCGTAGGTATATTCCAATTGCGCGGAAAAGCCGTGGCCCATGCGCTTCTGCAACTGCAACGAACCGGCGGTGTACCAGGAGGAACCGCCGTTTTGCACCTGGTACACGTGAGCGTGCGTATTGTCGCTGCGCGCGGTGTAGAACTGCGTGAAGTAGGTTCCTGTCTGCGTGCCCGCGGCGTTGTCGATGTAATACGTTCCGCTCGCGGTAGGCGTCGCGAAATTGGTATCGGTGGCCGTGTAGAGTTTGTACCCACGGCTATCGACGAAGCTTAAAGTGAGCGAGATGTCATTGTTGATGCGGTGCTCAATGGCCGCGGTGATTTGCTGAATGCGCGGATTGCGCAGCTTGTTTTGCGCGGTGAAAAGATCTTCGGAGCCTGTCGCGTTGGCAAGCGCCGGCGTGTAGATCCTGGGATAAACCAAGGCCTGCGATTCGAGCGGATAGACCGAGAACGTGTTCTGCAAAACGCCATCGCCTTGATACATCGCGTTAAGCAGGTTGCCCGCCAGAGGCGCATAGAACCAGGAATAGCCAACGCGGAGCACCGTGTGCGCGTCCGATTGGAAGGCGATGCCCACGCGCGGCGCCCAGTTGATGTTGGGCGCGGGAATGGTGCCCAGGTTGAAAAAACTGGTCGAGGGAGTGGGCTGCGAAACCCGGAAATGATCCCAGCGGACGCCTCCAACAATGGTGAACCGCTGTGTGGGACGCCAGGTGTCCTGCGCGTACACGTTACGCTCGCGCAGCCAGGGCGCGCTTGAAGGATCGCCGAAGCTTTGAGTGTATGAGGTGTAGTCGCGTTGGTTGATCCCGCCCAAATCGGTCGCAAAATCGGTCAGGCTGGAGTAGACGTAGAGGCCGTTAGCGTATGGAAGCTGATTGATGCCATAGGCGCGGCTCATGTAGTCGATGCCAGCCTGGATCATGTGCGAGGACGCGGTGATGGTGAAATTGTCTACAAGGTCATAACGGCGTTCGTTGACGTTGATTGGATAGGGCTGGGAATCGCCGATCGTGGTACCCGCAATCTGCACAGCCACGTTGCCGGTGGCGCCGGGCGTAGATGCAGGCTGGAAGAATTTATCGGTGACCCAGGAGGCGCTCGCGTTGTTGATGATCTTCGGCGTGGGCGCGGCGGTCCAATAAATCTTGCCAAGGCGGGTCTGCTGCGTGTCGTTACCAATACCCAAAAGGCCGCCGTTTGGCGCTACTGCGTTGATTTCGGCTTGCAGCGGCGCGCGTGAGTTCATGCCGTTAACTTCGACGCCGAAAGTGTGGCGCGCATTGAAGTGGTAATCGATGCGCCCCGTAGCATTCAGAAAACGGTCGCTGAATGATTCCGCAACGTTCATTTGCGGCTGAATGATCCGCGTCGCGGCCGCACATTCGGCAGCGGTCGCCTTGCAGTTGGATGCGGCGACGACGGTTCCGGTGGGATCGGCGATCAGCGGATTCAGAATTCGGTTTACGCCATCGAAGTGTCCACTGCGAAGCTCGGCATTGGCAAAAAAGAAGACTTTATTGGGCACTATGGGGCCGCCGATGCTGGCGCCCTCCTGATTCTGCTTCTGGAGTAAGTTGCGTCCGAGTGAGAACCGGCTGACGGAGCCCATCGACGGAATGCGCTCGTAGCCATAAAGCGCGCCATGAAAGCGGTTCGTGCCCACATGACTGGCGTCGTTCACGAATCCTCCACCTGCATGGCCGAATTCCACGCTCGCGCCTACGGGGTAAACCTGAAGTTCGTAGGTGGCGTCTTGAGACACATTATTCGCGATGCCGGGACGCTGTCCAAAATAGGTGCTGGTAGTGAGCACGCCGTCCAGGAAGAAAGCGTTGGAGCTTTTGATCCCGTCGAAGGTTACTTCACCAGTGGCCTCATCCCGAGCCGAATACGGAGCCAAAAGCGCGAAATTATCGAGCAGGCGTGAATTGGACGGCAGATCTTCGATATCGGAGTTACGCTCCGTAATCGCGACGCCGGTCTTCGTGGTCTCCACCTGCGGCAGCAGCGAACCTGCGTCTACAGGCGTGGCGGGCTTCTTTTCGCCGTCGGAACTGGTGGTGCGCTCGGCGTTAATGCTGAAACTCAGCGTGCGTCCGACGAAAACGATGAAGGGAGTGGTGACGAAATCGGCGAAATCCTTGCGAGTGACGGTGAGGACGTAGCCGGTTCCCGCCGGCACTGCTGGCGCGCTGAAGAAACCGTCGTCGGAGGTAATCATCATGCGCCGCAGGCCCATGGCGGAGTTGGTAAGCACTACGCGCGCGTCGGGAAGACCGTCATGTGACCCCGCTTCAATGATTTGGCCGGAAACAGTTCCCTGACCCAGGGGCGATTGGGCAAATGTGCTCGCAGGGCACAGTAGTGAGAGGAGAGAAACAACGATTCCAAAGCGCATAGTGGGAGTAAGCATCTATTAAATCAATAAATTATATCGAATTGCGGATTTTCCTACAGAGATCAGGCAGCTTACCGGCCAATGTCTTCCGGCGGCTCCGCACCCGTCCATACTGGAGCCTTTTCTTGCCCGTTGGCGCGTCCACTCCATCATAGGTGATATCGCCGGGCGGGAGGCACAGACTCGGCAATCACCCAGCACTCCGGACGCTATTGACGCTATTTGAAATTTTCGACCAGCATCAGGTTGGTCTGATTCTGGTCCACGCGGGCAAAGAGGACGTGCTTACCGTCCGGTGAAATGGAAAAGACGGGCCGGAATCCGAACTCGCGACCGGGAAGCGTGAAGACCGGAGATGTCTTTTTGGTGGGGAGATCGCAGAAAACGATGGTCAGCGTGCGATCGAAGCGGGAACCGGAGAGGAAATAGAGTCCCGCTGTAGTTGCCACAGGGTCGCCGATGATCGGACCATCGTTTTCGACGACAACGTCCTCTTTTCCGCCCTGTGTGGAGACGCGGACGATGATGCCGCCGCGCGGGTGGTAATAGAGAAACTTGCCGTCGGGCGACTCCGACGAAGTTCCGTTGCCGCCGCGACCCTCCGTAATCGCTTCCGGGCTTCCACCATCGGCCGATGCCTTCCAAAACTGGCCGCGCTGGAAGTAATAGATGGATTTTCCATCGTGCGACCAGATGGCGCCCTGGCCTCCGGACAGCACGCGAACGGGTTTGCTGTTGGCCGCGGCTGGAACCTTCCAAATCTCTTCACCATGCTCGCTGTCGCGCTCAAAGAGCAGCCACTTCCCATCGGGAGACCAGGTGGGGCGGCCAACATCGGGGTGTTCCGTTGCAGCGGCGAAGTTGGTTACGCGGACCCTGTTGCCGCCTTCGGAATCACTGATCCAGATCTCATCGAAGCCGGTCTGGTCCGACAGGTCGGCGATGCGCGATCCGTCCGGTGAGTAGGCGGCCAGGCGCTCGCGGCCGGCGGATCGAATCAGCGGACGCGGGCCATCAGATTCATCAGTTTTGGCGGATTTGACATCGCCGCGCCAAATGGAGGTGACGTTCGGGCTTTCCGTGTAGACAAGACGATTGCCGGCAGGCGACGCGGCGGGAAAGCGCACTTCGAAACCGGCGCCGCGCACCTCGTGCGGGCTCCCGCCGCTGAGCGAAATACGCGACAGGCGCACGCGCCCCATCCGGGGAGCGGCGTAGATCAGATCTCCGTTGGCGGCGAAAGTGACACCACGAATCGCGTTCTGTTCGAAGGTAAGCCGCTGCGGGTTCGAGCCGTCTGCGGAGGCGGCGTAAAGATCGAGTGCATCGACGCTGGGGCCGCGCGTGAAAACCAATTTGGACCCGTCGGGAGAGAAAAGCGGGCACCAATCGCCGTCCGAGCCTTCGGCGGGCGTAGTGACTCGACGGACGCTGCCTCCAGCCACCGCGACCAGCGCAATTGAGGCAGGCTGCTTGTCACCTCCAATGACGGCCGCGAGCGTTCGTCCGTCATGCGACCAGGAAAGCGCCGGCAGGGCCTGCGCAGAATCGGCCGCGGGCAGATCGGCAATGTGGGTTTCGGGTCCCCCGGCGGAAGGAATGCTCAGCAACTGAGCGGTGCGCCCGTCCACCCGCAGAAACGCAATGCGCGAGTTGTCCGGCGACCAGGCGGGGCTGATATCGTTGCCTTCGCCGGAAGTCAGTTGCGTGACGGCGCCTTTGGGGACGCGCCGAACGAACACATGATAGGTGTCATCGCGGGAGACGCCGCGCTGGCAATAGGCGAGACGGTTGCCATCGGGCGAAAACACGGGATAGGTGACCGAGCCTTCGACGTCCGAAAGCGGCGTGGGCTTAGCTTGCGTCGGCGGTCCGCCGCCGATAGCGCCGAGAAAGGTAGTGACAGCTGCGACAACGCAGAGCCCGAGCGCCAGAACGAGGGCGGGCCGCCGAAAGATGGAAGACGCAGGCATGTTGACTAATCCGTATGATCTCAGGTCTGGAGATAAGACGAGCGAAAGGGGTAAGTTTGTTCCACAGATGCGCGGCGGACCGATGGATCCAAGCCGTGGT
>DATAUH010000585.1:0-16567 GCA_036268375.1 Bryobacteraceae bacterium
TGGAAGTGTTGGAGGCGGCGCGGTCGGAGATCGCAGGGACGGTGACGCAGACGGAGCTTGGCGACCTGCCGTTGAACGGCCGGAACTTTCTGGATGCGGCGCTGCTTGTGCCGGGCGTTTCGCCGACGAATACAGCTGCGAACCAACTGTTTGCAGAGACGGCGGCGGTTCCCGGACAGGGTATTTCGATCGGTAGTCAACGCAACTTTTCAAACAGCTTCATTGTTGACGGGCTATCGGACAACGACGATGCTTCGGGCCTGACGGGCGCGTTTTATGGGCTGGATGTTGTGGATGAAGTGCAGGTGGTGACGTCGGGCGGTCAGGCCGAGTTCGGGCGAGCGTTGGGCGGGTACGTAAATGTGGTGACGAAGAGCGGCGCGAACGCGCTGCACGGCGATATTTATGGATATTTTCGCAACCGCGCGTTGAATGCGGCGAACGCGCTTTCGGGCGCGGCGCTGCCGATGACACAGGCGCAGTACGGGGCGAGCCTGAGCGGGCCCGTGGTGCATGACAGGACGTTCTATTTTGCGAATTTCGAGGAGCGCGAACTCAACCAGTCGGGCCTGGTGACGATTTCAGCGCCGAACGTGGCGGCAATCAACGCGCATCTTTCAGCGATCGGGTATCCGGGGCCGCAGGTTTCGAGCGGCCTCTATCCCAACCCGGTCCACAGCGCAAATTTCTTCGGGAAGGTGGATCATCACTTCAGCGACAACGACCAGTTCACGGGGCGATATAGCGTCTACCACGTGACGAGTGTGAATTCGAGGGGAGCGGGCGGGCTGAATGCGCCCAGCGCGTCGGCGAACCTGGACGATACGGATCAGGTTGGCGCGGTCAGCAACATTTATACGGTTTCGCCGCGCGCGGTGAACGAAACGCGCGCACAGTTTTGGGATAGTAGCCTGAGTGCGCCGCCGTCCGACCCGATTGGGCCCGCGGTAAGCATTTCGGGCGTGGCGACGTTCGGAACGGCCTCGGGTTCACCCACGGCGAGGCGGAACAGGCTGACGCAGGTGGTGGATAACTTCTCCTATCAAGCGGGCGCACACGCGTTTCGGGCGGGGACGGAATTTATCGACAACGATGACACGATTATGTATCCGCGTTCTTATCGGGGCAGCTACTCGTTTTCGTCATTGGCGAACTTTCTTTCGGGGACTTACAACAATTCGGGCTTCGTACAGACATTCAATACGAGCCAAGTTCACCAGACCAATCCGAACGTTGGCTTCTATGGACAGGACGAATGGAAGGTGAACAGCGCCCTGACGTTGAATATCGGCGCGCGGTACGACCTGCAGTTTCTAAGGACGATCGAGACCGATACGAACAACGTTTCGCCGCGAGGCGGGTTTGCGTGGACGCCACTCCGTTCGCGAAAGACGGTGATTCGCGGCGGGTATGGGCTATTTTACGACCGCATTCCGCTGCGCGCTTTAGCGAACGCGCTGCTTTCGGCGAACAACACGATAGATCCAGCGCAGCTGAACCAGGTCAGCATCAGCCTGTCGCCAACGCAGGCCGGAGGGCCGGTCTTTCCAGGGATTTTGAGCGGCCTGACAATTCCGGCGGGCGTGCTGTTTAATTTTTCGACGATGGACCGGCATATGCAGAATGCATATTCGGAGCAGGGCAGCTTCGAAATCGAACAGCAGTTAAGTTCGGGCATCCAGATCAGCGCGGGCTATCAGCATGTGCGCGGTCTGCATTTAATTGCGTCGGTGAATCAGAACGTACCATCGTGCATAGCTTCCGGGAATAACAATGGGTGCAGGCCGAATCCATCGATAGCGAACGACAGCCAATATTCTTCGCTGGCGGATTCGCGTTACGACGCGTTGACGGTTTCTTTTATGGAGAGGCCTTCGAAGTGGAGCCACTTTCGCGTTTCGTACACGTACTCGAAGGCGTTGGACAACGTGGGCGAATTTTTCTTCAGCGCGCCGATCAACAACTTCGATATTTGGCAGGATTATGGACGATCGGACGACGATCAGCGGCATCGGCTGGTGTTTGACGGCGCGGCGCATACGCCGCTGAGCAAGGCGAACACGGCGTGGGAAAAGTTGAGCCATGGATTTTCGTTGAACGCGTTTTTGCAGTACGATTCGCCGCTGCCGTTCAATATTACGACGGGCGCGAACACGATACAGGGCACGGCGGCGCGGCCTATGATCGATGGCGTGTTTATCAATCGCAACGCGGGGAACGGATTTGACTTTTTAAGCCTGGGCGCGCGCGTGAGCAGAAGCTTCGCGCTTACCGAGCGCGCGCGCCTGGTGGCGCTGGCAGAGGGATTCAATTTGACCAATCACGTGAACGGCGTGAGTTTGAACGGGACGTTTGGAACGGGAACGTATCCGGGGAATTCAGCGCCCACGTTTCGGCAGATTACCGCGGTGGGAGATCCGAGAGGTTTTCAGTTGGCAATGCGTGTGGAATTTTAGGGAGGAACGATGCACCTGTTATTCGCGCTTTCGATTGTTACAGCGGCGCTGGGGACGGTGCCAAATGGCGAACCGGCGCATCAGCCGCAGTTGGCGGTAAACGGCGCGACGGTGGCTCTAACGTATGGCGCAGGGCACGCGATTTACTTCAGCCGATCGGTGGATGGCGGCAAGAGTTTTGCGCCGGCGGTGCAGGTGGCGGAAAGCCCGGTGTTGCTGTTGACGCGGCATCGCGGTCCGCGGGTGGCGTTCGCGGGAGATGCGATCGTGATCACGGCGGTAACGGGAAAAGGCGGGACAACGGCCGGGGGCGCCCCTTCGTACGCAGCGGACCTGATGGCCTGGCGCTCGAGCGATGGTGGAAAGACGTGGTCGCAGGCAGTGACGATCAACGACGCGCCGGGCTCGTCCCCGGAAGCGCTGCACGGTCTGGCGAGCGATCCGAAGGGCAGACTGTTTTCGGTGTGGCTGGACAATCGTGCGGGAAAGCAGAGGTTATACGGGGCGCTGTCGACCGATGCGGGCAGGACGTGGTCGAAGAACACGCTGGTGTACGCATCGCCGGATGGGACGATCTGCGAGTGCTGCCATCCCTCGGCAGCCTTCGACAGCGCAGGAAACATTACGGTGATGTTTCGGAACTGGCTGGGCGGATCGCGCGATCTGTACCTGGCGCAATCGAAGGATGGAGCGAATTTCAGCCGGCCGCGGAAGTTGGGAGAGGGGACTTGGAAGTTGAACGGGTGTCCGATGGATGGCGGAGGATTGGCAGCGGGGGCCGGCGGAATCGTGACGGCGTGGCGGCGCGAACACTCGATCTTTCTGGACCGGCCAGGCGAGCCGGAGCGGGAGATTGGCGCCGGGACAGATGTGGCGATTGCCGCGGGCGCGGGCGGAGTTTACGCAATATGGTCGACGCCTGAATCGATCGAAATGATGGCGCCTGGTGAGACGAAGGGGCGCGCGATTGGCGCGAAGGGGACGTTCCCGGCGGTGGCTGCGCTGGCGGGCGGCGCGGTGGCGGCATGGGAGAATGCGGGGAAAATCGTAGTGGGGAGGGTGCGATAGAAAATCCGTCGGAGGTTCGATTCGTAGGACGGTACAGGGATACGCGTTTCGAACATCGCAGGGGCGCGATGGGTTGCGGCCGACCACACGGTGGCGGTGAATTACAGGTTTGGCAAAGGGCGGCCGTGAGTGGATGGCTAAGAGGGTAGCTCAATCGACCCGCCTTAGGTGCTGCCTAAAGTGTGCGGCCCCCAAATCAGCAAGGGTAGACATGTGACGAAACGAAAATACCCCGACGGCCCTCGGATAAACCTCCCGCTCGTCATCCTCGGCCAGTTACTGCCCAAACGCGTCCGCTTCGACCCGCTGACTTTCGCCGCCGGAATTGCTCGAGAGTTCGGCGACATCGCTCATTACAAGCTGGGACCGCTGCATGTGTATCAACTGAATCATCCAAACCTGTATGCCTGACGTGACCTGCATTACCACCCCGTCGGTTTGCCGGCATTCTGTTCGTCCAGCCATTTTTGCAGCGGCGCGAAGTAGTCGCGGATGGCGGTGGCGTCCATTTGGCGGGCGCCGGCGATCTTTTCCAGCGCTTCCTGCCAGGGGCGGCTCGCGCCCATTTCGAGCATCGAGTTGAGCTTGTCGCCGGCGGCGTGGTTGCCGTAGATGGAGCAGCGGTTCAGGGGTTCGGTGCACCCGGCAGTCTGCGAGAGCGCGCGGTGAAATTGGAATTGCAGGATGTCCGCAAGGAAGTAGCGCGTGTAGGGGACGTTGGCGGCGACGTGGTATTTGGCGCCGGGGTCGAAATCGTCTTCTGTGCGGCCGGGCGGCGGGGCCACGCCTTGATATTTGAGGCGGAGCTGCCACCAGGTTTTGTTGTAGTCGGCGGGCGCGATTTCGCCCGAGAAGACTTTCCAGCGCCACTGATCGATGAGCAGGCCGAAGGGCAGGAATGCGATCTTTTCGAGCGCCTTTCGCATGAGAAGGCCGATGTCTTTGGAAGTGTCGGGGGCTTGGTCGAGAAGGCCGAGTTTGACGAGGTAATCGGGAGTGACGGAAAGGGCGATGGTGTCGCCGATGGCCTCGTGAAAGCCGTCGTTGGCGCTGTTGCGGAAGAGGAAGGGCTGCTTGTCGTAGGCGCGTTGATAGAAATTGTGGCCGAGTTCGTGGTGGACAGTGAGGAAGTCTTCGCCGGTGATCTGAATGCACATTTTGAGGCGTAAGTCTTCGACGAAATCGATATCCCAGGCGCTGGCGTGGCAGACGACGTCGCGGTCGCGCGGCTTGAGAAAGAGTGACCGTTCCCAGAAAGTTTGCGGAAGCGGTTGGAAGCCGAGCGATTTGAAGAAGCCCTCGCCGTCCTGCACCATTTGCTTCCAATCGAGCTTGTGTTTGACGAGGAGGTCGTCGAGGTTGTAGCCGGGGTCGGCGTTGGGAGGCGCGACAAGCGGGTAAATGTTGCTCCAATCCTGGGCCCACATGTTGCCGAGAAGGTAGGCGGGGATGGGACCGTTGGCGGGGACGACGTCCCCGTACTTCTGGCGCAGGCGGGTGCGCACATAGGCGTGGAGCGAGACGTAGAGCGGCTTGACTTGATCCCAGAGGCGGTCGAGCTCGGCGGCGAACTGCTCGGGAGTCATGTCGTATCCGGCGCGCCACATGGCGCCGTTATCTTTGAAGCCGATTTCCTGCGCGCCTTTGTTGGCGAGGGCGACGTAGCGCGCGAAGTCGTTGCGCATGGGTTTCGAGATTTCGTGCCAACCGGTCCAGGCGGATTCGAGTTGTTTGGCGTCGCGGCCTTGAGCCATAAGCTTGGTGAGGTCTTCGATGTCTTTGCAGGAGGAGGGGCCGTTGGGGCACCACTTGCCTTGACCGTAGACGCCTTCGAGATGAGAGGTGATGCGCGTGAGTTCTTCGGCTTCGCTGGGGTTAGCGGGAGTGGCGATGGTGAGGCCGGTTTTGAGGATCAGGATTTTGCGCGCGGTGACGGGGTCGAGGGAAGCGGAGTTGTAGTGGGTGGATTGTTTGACGTAGTTGACGTTAGCGTCGATGGCGCGTTGATCGAGCTTGGCGGAGAGTTCTTCGGTGTCGCCGGTGATGTAGGTGGACTTGACCCAATCGGCGCGTCCGGAATCGATGCTGAGGGCGAGGAGCTTCGACTCGGCGTCGGAGATGAATTTGGCGGCGTCGGGAGTAGCGGATTGCCGGGCGCATGAGGCGAGGAGAAGGCACAGCACCAAGGGAACGGCGCGAAGTTGCATCCCTACAAAATACCGCTAAACGCGGGGCTGGCAAGCGAGTTTAGGTTACTCTGGACGAATGCGCCTGGTTGTGTTGGCGGCCGCACTGGCCGCGTGCTCGTGCTCTTCGGTGACGAACGGAGGCTCGGGAATTCCGGTGTACGGGTACGAGATCGTGAACAGTTATCCGCACGACATCGGCGCATTTACCGAGGGGCTGTTTTACGACAAAGGATTCTTGTATGAAGCGACGGGATTGAACGGGCAATCGTCGGTTCGCAAGGTGAAGTTGGAAACGGGCGAGGTGGTGCAGAAGCACGAGCTTTCGGAGAACTATTTCGGCGAGGGCATCATTAAGTGGAAGGACAAGATGTACCAGCTGACGTGGCGCAATCAGATGGGTTTCATATACGACTTCGCGACGTTAGAGCCGAAGGGCGAGTTTCACTATCCGGGCGAAGGCTGGTCGATGACCACGGACGGGAAGCGGATCCTTATGGACGATGGGACGGCCGAGATACGCTTCTGGGATCCGGAGACGCTGCAGGAGAGGGGGCGGCTGAGTGTGACAGCGGACGGCGAGCCGGTGAAGAATTTGAACGAGCTGGAGTGGGTGAAAGGCGAGATTTTCGCCAATATCTGGGAGACCGACCGGATTGCGCGCATCGATCCGAAAAGTGGAAAGGTGACGGGGTGGATCGATTGCGCGGGTTTGCTGCCGGCAAACGAACGCACCCCGGGTTCTGATTCGGTCCTCAACGGGATCGCTTATGACGCCGACAGAGGCCGGCTATTTGTTACAGGAAAAAACTGGCCGAAGCTTTTTGAGATCCGGGTGGTGAGAAAATCAAGCGCGCAGTAGCGTGGAGATTTTTAGGTCCGCACTGGTCACGCACGCATCGATTTCATCTACCCATTCCCACTTGCTGGTGAAAGCGCTAAGGATAGATTGGGCCGATTGCAACAATAACAGACAGTCTTGAAGGCGTTCGCGGTCACTCTGCATCAACATAGTCCGGCTCCTTTCGACTGAGCGAACCCTCAGCAGCCATGCTTTTCAAGGTGGGCCACGTAAGCGTACTTGGCCATCCTTTTGCGTTCATTGGCTAAATGAATCAGTAAGTCGAAGCGGCTGAAATCGGGATCCTCGTGAAGGAGAGCCTTTACCTGGTCGTTATGAATGGCGACCAGATCTGAAGCGGCCGACAGGAAATCTTCCATCAGGCGTAGTTTCTCTTCGCACAACTTTGTTTTGGAAAGTATCACTGGGGCACTCAGCATTTTAGCGGCTCTCCGGGTTCTTCACCCGCTACCCAGGGTTGCAAAGGCTAGACCACGGTATGTGAATTTACGAAGCAGTAATGAGAAATGTCGATTTTTTATCCAAAGCCGCCGCGGCGTGTTCGGCAGCGATGTAGCCGCTGCGTACGGCGCCTTCCATAGTGGCGGGCCAGCCAGTACGCGTCCAGTCACCTGCCAGAAAGACATGGGGAAAAGAAGTTACAGGGCCGGGCCGCAGGTTTTCTGTTTCAGGAGCGGCGGAAAAAGTTGCGCGCTGTTCCTTAATGACGTGCGATTTAAGGAGTTGGGCATCCTTGACGCGCGGGAAGAAGAGGCGCAGGTCGCCTATGGCGAGCTGAACGATGTCGGCGCGGCTGAGGTTGGTGAGATCGCGGGAGGCGCTGACGACCAGTTGGAGGTAGCGGCCGGAATCTTTGTTGAACATCCACTGAATGGTGCGGTCGAGGAGGGTGGCGTGGGGAAGGTTGGTGATTTCGCGGTCGAACCACAGATGGATGCCGGTGATGGGGGAGTGTTCGAGCTTGGGCGCCGGCAGGCCGAGAGTTTCAATGCGCTCGAAGGGAATGGCGCAGATGTAGGCGCCCGCGGTGTGACGTTCGCCATTGACGACGAAGCCATCATTATCGATGTGTTCGACAGTGGCGCGCTGGTGCATGCGGACGTTGGGCAGGCGCTTCCAGCAATCGGTGGAGTAGAGCTGAGCGAGGGGGACGGAGGGCACGCCCATTTCGTAGGCGTCGGGCTTGGCCAGGAAACCTTGCCAGAAGACCTGGAAGCCGTGAATGGCGGCCATGCGGTCGAGGTCTTCATTGATGGCGCTGACCAGGACCTGTCGCCAGAAGCGATCGATGGCGCGCGGGGTTTGGCGCTTCTGCAGCAGCCAATCGAGCATGCTGATGCGGTCGAGATCTTTGCGCTTGAGGCGCTCGCGGCGAAGAGCGGAGAGGGCTTTGGCGATGCCGAGCTTGTCCGCGCGGTGAAGACATTTCAGCCCGAGAAAGGAGCCGGTAAAGTGGAGGGGCGCGGGGAGGCGGCCGCGGCGCAGGACTGAGACCTGGCCACCGGGTTCGATGAAGTAAAACTCGCGGTAGAACTGGATGCGGTCGCGGACGCCCAGGCGTTGATAAAAATCGAGCAGGTTGGAGCAGCAGCGCAGAAGCACGTGCTGGCAGTTGTCGATCGTTTCGGGCGGCTCATCGGCAGAGGCGGGCCCGTTGTAGCTGGTGGCGCGGCCTCCGAGGAAGGGGCGCATTTCGAAGAGGTCGACATCGAAGCCTGCGCCGCCGAGCGCGGCCGCGGCCGAGAGACCGGCGAGCCCTCCACCTGCGATGAGAACTTTTGGCATGAGCTGTATCGATGGGACGCGGTGCAGGGCGGAAAGTTAGGCTCCTGCACGCGCCACGCTACTGCTGAAACATCACCTTTCCGCCGACGATCGTGTATTTTACGTCGGCTTGGAGGATCTGATCTTCGGGAACGGTGAGGATGTCCTTTGACAAAACGGTGACATCGGCGAGCTTGCCGGGTTCGAGCGACCCTTTGATTTTCTCCTGGAAGGCGGCGTAGGCGTTGTTCCAGGTGTAGGAGCGCAGGGCCTCTTCGCGCGACATACGCTGCGAAGGGTAGAAAACTGTGCCGTCTTTGAGGCGGCGGCTGACGGCGGCGTAGTAGCAGGCGACGGGGCTGACGTCTTCCACAGGCGCGTCGGTGCCGTTGCCGACGATGGCGCCGGACTTCATCAGCTTCTGCCAGACGTAGGCTCCGGCTTCCGCGCGCTGAGGGCCGAGGCGAAGCAGAACGTAGGGCGCGTCGGAGGTGCAGTGAATAGCCTGCATGGCGGCGATGACGCCGAGTTGGCCGAAGCGCGGAATGTCGGCGGGATCGATGTGCTGGGCGTGCTCGATGCGCCAGCGGAGGTCCTTCTTTTCGGGATGTTCTTGGAAGACGGATTCGTAGATGTTGAGGACTTCGCGATTCGCGCGATCGCCGATGGCATGGACGCAGAGCTGGTAATCGTGGGCGATTGCGAGCTCGGCGGCGGCGCGGATATCGGCGGGGTCTTCGACGTTGAGGCCGGTGCTATCGGGCTTGTCGGTGTAAGGCGCAAGGAGCCAGGCGCCGCGGGAGCCGAGGGCGCCGTCCATATAGCGCTTGATGGCTTTGATGGCGAGGTGGTTCTGGCCTTCGTCAAGGGTGCGGTAGCGATCGAGATTTTTCGAGAGCTGATCGTTGGGGCCGCGGAGCATCACCCAAAGACGAATGTTGAGTTCGTTGTGGTCGGCCATGGAGCGAAACATGTCCGCAGTGGGAAGAGGGCTGCCGGCGTCTTCGAAAGTGGTGATGCCTTTGGAGAGGCACTCCTTGGAAGCGATGTCGATGACTTTGCGCAGGTCGGCCGCGGCTTGGGCGGGCGTACGTTTGGCGAGGTAGGCCTCGTGGGCGCGGTTAGCGAGCTGCTGCGCGGTCTCACGTAACAGGCCGGTGGGAGCGCCGGAGGAGTCCTTGAGGATTTCGCCGCCTTTCGGATTAGGCGTGGTGCGCGTAATGCCGGCGGCTTCGAGCGCTTTGGCATTGACGAAGACGGCGTGGCCGCTGGCGTGGGTGAGGAGCACGGGGTTGTTGGGAGCGGCGGCATCGAGCGAGGCGTGCAGGGGGAAGCCTTCGACGTTGGGATCGGGAGCGTGGTCCCATTTGGATTGATGCCAGCCGCGGCCGAGGATCCATTCGCCGGGCTTGGCCTGTTTGGCGGCGCGCGCGACTTGCTGGACGATCTGGTCCCAGGTGCGGGCTTCACGAAGGTCAAGGCCGAGGCGATATTCGCCGACGCCAGTGAAGTGGCCGTGGCCTTCGATGAAGCCAGGGATGGCGAGTTGGCCGTGAAGGTCGATGACTTGAGTATGTGGACCGATCCATTTGGCGGAATCGGCGCTGCTGCCGAGGGCGGTGACGCGATCGCCGCGAGCCGCGAGGGCTTGTACTACGGGTTGCGCCGCGTTTTCGGTGACGATCTTTCCGTTGCGCAGGACGAGGTCGGCGGGTTGCGCGAGCGCTGTTGCAGCGTAGAGAAGGGCGCCGAGGAGTAAGACGGAAAGTCTCATAAGGGTCAGGATAACGCGCGGCACTAGGAGCTTAAGTGAGGCGTGATTGATTGACCGTTTGGTACAAATTTGTAGATTGACCAAAGATTAACGAACATGCTGCGCGGAAGTTGTTGGTCTGCGTACATACCGAATCATAGGGGCTCCGCTAGACTGGAGATTCTTATGCGAACTCAAACCGAACTGGGCCGCATGTTGGACGAGACGCGAGAGCGTACGGACGCGATATTTCAGCTGGTGCGGCCGGATTCGTTTTACGAACGGCCGATTCCGGAGCGGCATCGGATCATTTTCTATTTGGGACATCTGGAAGCGTTCGATTGGAATTTGATCGGACGCTATGCGTTAGACCGCAAATCGTTCCATCCGGAATTTGACAAGCTGTTCGCGTTTGGCATTGATCCGCCCCCGGGGCAGTTGCCACAGGATCAGCCGTCGGACTGGCCGTCACTCCAACAAGTACTGCAGTATAACCGGCGCACGCGCGACACGATCGACGATCTGCTGGAAGAGACGCCGCCGCAATTATTGCATGTGGCGATTGAGCACCGGCTGATGCATGTGGAGACTTTTGCCTACATCATGCATCAGTTACCGTATGACCGGAAACTTTCGCCGGACGCGGATGAGGAGACGCAGCGTGTGAGCGCGCGCGAGCATTGGATGATCGATATCCCAGAGGGCGAAGCGCAGCTTGGCATGAAGGATCACGAATTCGGTTGGGACAACGAGTTCGAAGCGCATCGCGCGACGGTGCCCGCCTTTTCGATTGCGAAACACAAAGTGACAAACGGCGAGTTCCTGGAGTTTATGCGCGCGACCGGCGCCACTGCGCCGTTCTTCTGGCGGCAGCAGGACGGCGAGTGGATGCTGCGCGGCATGTTTGCGGAGTTTCCGCTGCCGCTGGACTGGCCGGTGTATGCGACGTACGAGCAGGCGCAGGCGTATGCGAAGTGGCGCGGGGCGAAGATTGCGACCGAAGCCCAGTATCACCGCGCGGCGTGTCTGGCGGGGACGGCGAGCAGTGGAAATTTCGACTTTGAGCACTGGGACCCGGTTGCAGTGCAGGCGCACGATACGGGCGCCCAAATTCCTTCGCAGCTTGTGGGCAATGGATGGGAGTGGACCTCGACGCCGTTTGCGCCTTTCCGGGGGTTTGAGCCGTTTCCCTTCTACCAGAACTACTCCGAACCGTTTTTCGATGGGCAACATTACGTGTTGAAGGGCGCGTCGCCAGTGACGGCCGCGAAGTTGGCGAGGCCCTCGTTCCGCAACTGGTTCCGGCCGGCCTATCCGTACGTTTACGCCACCTTCCGGTTGGTTGAATCGTGAGCGTCGCGTGGGCGGTAGACAGTTTATTCGCACGTGAAGTGCGGGCGGGGTTGACGCGTGAGGATCAGAAGACGCTGCCGTGCCGCTACTTCTACGATGCGGTGGGCTCGGCCCTGTTCGAAGCGATCACGCTGCTGGATGAGTACGGACTGACACGTGCGGAGGAGCGCATTTTGCGGGCGCATTCGCAGGCGTTGGCGGACCGGCTGCCCCGAAATTTGCTGGTGGCGGAACTGGGCAGCGGGTCAGGTACGAAGACGCGCGCGATCCTCGAAAAGCTGCGTGCGCGGCAGCAGGTGCTCTATTACCCGATTGATGTTTCGGGCGCGGCGCTGGAGCTTTGCAGTAAGGATCTGGGACGGCTGGCGGCGGTGTTTCCGCTGGAGATGAGCTACCTGGACGGGCTGCGCGAAGTGACCAGCCGGCGCGAGAGCGGCCAACCACTGGCGGTGCTGTTCCTGGGCAGCACCATCGGCAATTTCGAATCGGAAGCGGCGATCGACTTTCTTTACGCGATTCGGCAATGCTTGTGCCCCGGCGATGCGCTGGTGCTGGGCACGGATCTGGTGAAGCCGGTGGAGACACTGCTCGCGGCGTACGATGACGCGGCGGGCGTGACGGCCGCGTTCAACCTGAATCTGCTGGCGCGCATCAATCGCGAACTGGAAGCGGACTTCGACTTACGTCAGTTCGAGCATATGGTCCGCTACGACGAAGACGCGCAGCGCATCGAGATGCACTTACGGTCGATGGTGTATCAGATCGTGAATATACGCAAGGCCGACTTAATCGTAGACTTCGTTCCCGAGGAGACGATTTGCACGGAGGCGTGCCATAAGTTTCGACCCGAGCAGATCGATGAGATGGCGCGCATTGCGGGCTACCGTGTGGAAGCGCGTTGGACCGATCGCGAGTGGCCTTTTGCAGACAACTTAATGCGCGCAGTGTAGCGCGCAATCTGCCTGACGCCCTTAGACTAAAAACAAGGGGGCAAGAAATTGTTATGTTAGGCAGACCTGAGCGCGATGAAGCCGCGCCTTATTATTTCTCTTACATCGATCAAGTGAGCGGCGATGATGTGGTGGCGCTGCTCGAACAACAGTCAGACGAGTTAGGCATGTGGTGCGCGGCGATTTCAGAGGAACGATCGCTGCACCGGTATGCGCTGGATAAGTGGAGCATACGGCAGGTGCTGAACCATGTGACCGACACGGAGCGTTCGTTCGCCTTTCGCGCGTTTTGGTTTGCGCGCGGATTTGATGGCGCGCTACCGAATTTCGACCAGACAATTTGTGCAACCGCGGCGGAGGCGGACAGCGTGAAGTGGGGCCAACATGTGCTGGAATTCCGCGCAGTACGGCTTTCGACGGTGGCCCTGTTTAAACATTTGCCGGCGGCCGCCTGGTGGCGCAGCGGCATAGCGAGCGATAATCATTTCACGGTGCGTTCGTTGGCGTATATTATTGCGGGGCACGCGCAGCATCATTTGACGATTTTGAAAGAACGGTATCAGTAAGTGAGACGCGCGTCGTTGAGCCGGCGCGAGTGGTTGGCGCTGGCTTCATCTTACGGAGCGGTGTTGAGTTCGCGAGCAGCGCGAGCGACCGCAAACTGGCAGGAACGGCGCGCGTTTTTTCCGCAAGGAGTAGCTTCGGGCGATCCGCATTCGGGCAGCGTGATTTTGTGGACGCGGCGGCCGCCGGTGGATGGCAGCGAAACGAAATCGCTGCGCATGGAATTGGCGGAAGACGCCGCGTTTACTCGCATTCAGACGCATGCGGAGGCGCAGGTTTCAGCGGCAGCGGACTACACGTGCCGTGTGCTGGCGGCGGGCCTCGCGCCGGGGCGCCAATACTTCTATCGATTTACGGATGAGCACGGGTTTGGCAGCCGCATCGGACGAACGGTGACGGCTCCGGCGGAGGACGATGGACGGCCGGCGCGATTCGCGTTTGTGAGCTGCCAGAACGTGCAGCAGGGCGCGTCGTTGGCGTACCGGCGCATGATCTTCGAAGACAAGAAGGCGCCGCGTTCGGAGCAGTTGGGGTTCGTGCTGCACCTGGGCGACTTCGTGTACGAGGTGATGTGGTATCCGGAGGACCGCGCACGCTATTACGCGCGACAGGTGCGCGATATTGTGCGATACGCCCATGGCGAGAAGCATCGCGACTTTCATGTGCCGACGACGGTGGACGATTACCGGGCGCTTTACCGTGCGTATTTGACGGATGCGGATTTGCAGGATGCGCGCGCGTATCTGCCGTTTGTCTATATGTGGGACAACCACGAGTTTTCGTGGAAAGGCTGGCAATCGCAGCAGGATTTCGGCGAAGGCGTAGTTCCGGCGCAGACGCGCAAAGTGGCCGCGTGCCAGGCGTGGTTCGAATATCAGCCGTCCCGCGCGGTGCGGGCTGACTTGTCTGCCGCCGATGCGTACAGGCCACCGAAAGTGGCGGACAAGGCTATCGGCGCGTTCGATGCTAGCGGTATAGGGCAAGAGGCGGGCAATCTGGCTGCGATTCGAAGCCTGAAGCTGTACCGGACCCTGCGTTGGGGCAAGAACGTTGACCTGATGTTGACGGACAACCGCAGCTTTCGCGCGCAGCCGTTGGTGGATCGCAAGGATTTTGCGCCCTTCCACGCAACGGAGTTTCCGCAGAGCTCGCCCGCGGAGGTTATCGAGATTTTAGACGCGGGAAAGACGTACAACGGCGGAAACGCGCCGGCGACGATCGAGTTTGGCGGCGCGGAGCATGTGAATTCGAGGCGCGATGCGGAGCCGCTTTCGATGTTGGGCGCTGAGCAGAAGGCGTGGTTCTTCGAAAAGCTGCGCGGGTCGCGAGCGCCGTGGAAGTTGTGGGGAAATTCGGTGGCGATGCTGGATTGGCGCCTGGATTTCGCGCAATTGCCGGAGGGACTTCCGCGCTGGCCGGCTGAAGGATACGCGATTTTGATTGATGACGACTGGTCCGGATATCGAGCCGAGCGCGCGGAGATTTTGGGCTTTGTGGAGAGGTACGGAATCGCGGGATTTGCAACGCTGGCGGGTGACCGGCACGCGTTCACAGCAGGTATGACGTCGGCCGCGCTGCCGCCGAAAGAATTTCGTCCGGTGGGAGTGGAGTTCATCACGGGATCGATTTCGGCGCCGGGGTTAGCCGAGGCGTTGGAATATTCTCTGCCGCATGAGCATAAATTGCGGCCCGTGTTTGTCTACGATGCGAAGAGCGGCGCGCAGCCGGCCATGAATTTTTCATTGATGCACGGCGTGCGGGCGGGCCTGGCATTGTCGAAGACCGGCGATGTGAAGACAGCGCTGGCGGAATCGAACGCGGAGGTGGCGCCGCATTTGTCGTTTGTCGATTTGGGCGGACACGGATACGCGACGGTGCGCGCGTCTGCGGCGCGGCTGGACGTGGAGTTTGTGTGCGTGCCGCGGCCGATTGAGAACAATGAGAGCGAGGACGGAGGGCCGTTGGCATATCGCGTAACGCATCGCGTGGAGATGTGGAAAGCAGGCGCGCGGCCGCGAATCGAGCGGGTGGCGCAGGAAGGCGAACTGCCGCTCGTGGTTTAAAGGCTACTGCGCGACGGCGTTCGTTTCGACGGAATCGTCGATGGCGAGCCACGGCGGTGCGGGAGTGTTGGCGGTGGTGAGATCGAGACGGTAGCTGACGTTGCCATCGTCTGTCTTTGTGACTGCTTCGAAGCCGAGCCTGGGATAGAGGCCGCTCACCATGCCGTTTTTCGGCGTGGGGATGTATTGCGCTTCGATGCTGTTGGCGCCGGCTGCGCGCGCGTGCTTGACCAGGTTCGCCAGCATGCACTCTTCGATGCCGCGGCCGAGGATCCGGCAGCTCATGAGCCAATTGCGCAGGCGCAGGGCGCCCTCTTCGTAGAAGCCAAAGATGATGCCAGTGAGGCCGAAATCGCCGAAGCGGTCGGTGAGCCGGATGGTCTGGCTATAGAAGTTGTCGCGCTCCATCCAGCCGCGTACTTCGGATTCGCTGGTGCGAACGCCGGCCAGATTGAACTGATTCGTCTTGTTGATCAATTGCACGATGCGCGCGAGGTTGACGGGAGTGAACCGCTCGACGGTGACGCGCATGCCCAGGCCCTGTAAATAGGCCTCCGGAGAGCCCGCGGAGGTGGCGAGTTCCTCGCGCTGCGCATTGGCGCGGATGGATTGATGACGCAGCAGATCCTCTTCGGTGATGCTGGTGGCTTCGAAGCGGAGCGCGTCGTGAAGAGCGTGGCGGTAGGCGGTGGGGTTCGCGGGAAGCTCGACGACCTCGACTTCGGGCATGGTTTGGCGGATGCGGGCGCGCTCGGCGGGATTATCGTCGATGAAGACGAGCGCGTCGGTGCCGATGTTGATAGCTTCGGCGATGGCGCGGAGGTTGGCCTCTTTGGGATCCCAATTGGCGCGGAAAACGGTGATGTCTTCCTCCTTTAACAGCATTTCGGGATGCTGCTGGAAGGGGAGGATGGCGTTGGCGTGATCGTTTTTGGAGCAGACGGCGAGGAGGACGCCGCGGCGCTTGAGGTCGCGGACGTATTCCTGAAACAGCTTGTAAGAAGCGCCGGAGCCGGTGCCGCCGAGTTGGATGCCTTCGAGGCCATCATCGCCGATGACGCCGCCCCAGAGGGTGTTGTCGAGATCGAGCACGAGGCACTTCGACGACAGCCCGCGAATGCCGCGGATGAGTGCGGCGGCGTGCCGCGCAAGCAGCGGAACTGCGCCGGCGGATGGATATTGACGCGATATTTCCCAAGCGGCGTGGTCTTCCCAACGCGACTTGCCGAACTCGGACGCGATGCCATCGATATCGAGAATGAAGGCGCCGCGGCTGGTGCGCTCTGACTCCCACAATTCGGCGTTGATGGCGTGCAGGAGGTAGTTGCGGGCGGCAGTGTGCACGCGGCCGAAGCGGCCCATGGGGTCGAGCATGGGTACTTCGTAGTTCCATTGAATGACGGCGGCGCCGTAGCGCTCGCGGCAAATGGACCACAGGGTGGCGAGTTCGTTCACGTGGTCCGCTGCGGAGTGCGCCTGCACGGCGCTGCGCCAATCGGTGGCGAAGATGATGAGGTCGGGCTTGAATTCGCGCAGTGCGGCGTCGTC
>DATAUH010000586.1:0-5017 GCA_036268375.1 Bryobacteraceae bacterium
GCGTCCGGTCGCCGCCGCTTCGAACGCGATGCCAAAGAGTGGGAGAAGATTTCGCTCGCGATGGCCAGCGCCCTGGCATCGCAATGACGCGCCAGGACTCTGACATAATGCAAAAATCTATACAGAGACAACGCGCAGGAACCCGCGTCTGACAGACAGCTCTATCTTGCGATTGGCGTGCCGATGCTGTTCAACGGTATTCTCATCGCCCTACTTCTCACGATCGTGAACAACCGTTTCCACGCGATCAACAAAACGCTTCGACGACATCCGCGATCTCTGGCGTGTTGAGCTTCACCGCGTCGAAGAGGTTCTTGATGCTCGCTTCAAGCACATTGAAGAAGAGCGCCGCTAGACGCTCTCCCTCACCCTAAGTTCCTGTCCACCACACGAATCAGCGCCAGCGCCATCCCCGTTCCCAGCACAAAGTGCGTCGCCAGGAACACCTTCAACTGCGTTGCGAGTCCCTGCTCATCCCGCGCCGGCACGCTCGGCCAGGGTCACGGACAACGTCACTTGCGTCCGGCTCCACAGACGCTCCGGACGCCACAAAATCGCCGTAAGCAGCCCCAGGAGTGCGAATATCAGCCCGAGCATCAGAGGCAGCGCGGTCGTCTTCGCACTCCAGCCGCTCGCCGCCCCGTGGAAGAAGCTCACCGCCATTACCGGTGGCAGCCTCTGCCAATGCGCCAGTACATATCCCGCCGCGTACTCCGCCAATATCCAGGGCGTCAAAATGAAAACCTGCGCATCACAACAGCTCCAGCACCCAATCATGTCCCTGCTGCACCAGATGCGGCGTCCGGCCTGCCACCTCCGCCATGAACCCGACGGCGTCCCGGGGTGCGATCCGCACCTCGGAATTCAGGCCATACCGCAAACGCACGCCATCCAGGGCCAGCGCCAAATTGCGCCCGCCGCTGCACGGGCCCACAAACGTAATCACGCCGTAGGGAATGAACCGCTGCACCAATCCCGCGCGTATGTACAGTCCATCCGCCGCTGCTGTGTAGCTCTGCGGCAGCATGCACAACACCAGCACCAATAACAGCGGCGCTCCAATCCAATAGTTGCCCGCGTACAACACGGCGGCCGTAGTCGCTATGAAGGCCCCCGTGATCCATATATCATTCCGTCGTTTGTAAGTCATATGCGCACGGCTTCCTAGCCGGCCCTCCGCCTCGCTTTCAATTCATCCAGCAGGCGGTTGATCTCGGCCTCTTTCTCCAATTGCGCAAACTGATCCTCGACATCCTCGGCCGCCATCTCCGCCACTGCCGCCGCCGTCGCCTCCGTATGCCGCACCTTGTCCTTCATGCGGTCAAACGCAGCCGCCGATTTCGGGCCGCCGTTCACCGGCGCGCCCGCCTTCCCCGCCTTCGCCGCCGCCCGCGACCTTCTGTGCTCCGCAATCAGCGCCTGGCTCCGCGCCTTCGCCTCCTCCAATTTCTGTTGCAGCCGCAGCAGCGCCGTCTTCAGGTTCTCCACCTGCGACTTCTGGTCTTCCACCTGCTGCTTCAGGTTGACGGTCATCGACTGATAGCTCATCGACCGCTCCACCGCCGCCCGGGCCAGCTTCTCGTCTTCCTTGTCCAGCGCGCTCTCCGCGCGCCGGACCCACTGCTTCTCGTTCTGTTCGGATTCCCGCAGCTTCCTGTCCAACACATGCTGATCGGCAATCGAAATCGCCACCTGCGTCTTCACTTGCAAGAGCTGATTCTCCATGTCGAGAATCACCTGTTTCAGCATCCTCTCCGGTTCTTCGGCCCGGTCGATCAAATCGTTCAGATTGGCTCGTATCAGCGTCGCCACTCGTTCTAATAACGCCATTGCCGTTCTCCTTCCTTACGCGCCCGCGACCTTTGTTTTCTCGTCCTGCCGCGGCGTCTTATCGCCGATCGTGCGGATCTTCGAGAACAGCTCGTGCATCGGCATGCCCGAGAGCGTTTCAAAGAGCGCCGGAATCTGCGCCGCCATCTTCGTAATATCGCCGGTGATTTTGTTCAACCCGGCCGCGGAACCGTCGCCGGTCGATATCACCGTAATCTTGTCCACGTTTGCCAGCGGCGCGGCCAAAGCCCTCACCACCTCCGGCATGTTCGTGATCAGCTTGTCCACAATTGCCGCCTGGTTGAACTCCTGGTACGCCTCCGCCTTCACATTCATCGCGCGGGCTTCCGCTTCACCTTTCTTGAAGATGATCTCGGCTTCCGCTTCACCCTGCGCGCGGATCGCCGACGCGCGGCCTTCGGCTTCCACAATCGTGCGCTGCCGTTCCGCTTCGGCCAGCGTTTCAATGCACCGGCGTTCGTACTCGGCCTGCTTCAACACGGTGGCCGTCAACTCCGCGTCGCGGCGCAGCACTTCCGCCTGCTGCACTTTCACCTCATGCTCTTTTTCCACCTGGTGAATCGTGATCTCCTCCGCGCGCACCCGCTGCTGCATCACGTTGGTCTGTATCTCGTACGCTTTGTCTGCCTGGGCCTGCTGCCGCTTCACCAATTCCAGGTACTCCGCCTTCTTGATCTCCAGGTCCCGCTGCGCCTCGGCCTGTTTCGCCTGCGAGAGCGTCTCGGCCAGCACGCGCTCCTGGTCCGCCTTCGCCTTCGCAATCGCCGCCTCGCGCGACGCTTCCGCGCGTTTGATCGCGGTGTCGCGGTCCGCTTCCGCCGTCGCCACGTCGGCATCGCGTCGTATGCGCGCGATATCTGGTCGTCCCATGTTCGAGATGTACTCGTTCTTATCGCGTACTTCTTTGATCGTGAACGAGATCACCTCGAGCCCCATCTTGGTCATGTCGTCGGCGCAGGTCGAACGCATCCGATCCCCCACCATCTCCGGCTGCTTCACGATCTCTTCCACCGTCAATTGGCCGATGATCCCGCGCAGATGGCCCTCCATCACCAGCCGGATCAGCCCTTCGCGCTCCTGCGGCGGCTTGGTCAAAAACTGCTCCGCGGCCGTCAGGATCGATTCGGGATCCGACTTCACCTTGATTTGCGCCACGGCTTCCACCGTCACCGCCACGCCTTGCCGCGTATACAAGTCCTGTTGCGGCGCCACGTCAAACGACATCAGTTCCAGCGAAAGCCCGCGCCAGCTTTCCACCATGGGCAGAATCATCGTACTCCGCCCCTTGATCACCCGCGTCCCGCGCAATCCGTAAACAATTAACGCCTCGTGCGGACCCGCCTTGCGCATCAAACGCGCGAACATCGACATTCCAAACAACACCACCAGCACAAGACCGGCGGCCAGGATAAACACTTCGTTATTCATATAGCTCACTCCAGCGCGCAAGCGTCGGGCCGGCGCGCAATACAGCGGTTCCTCCTTTACTTCTCTGTTTCTTGCGGCATGCCCGTTATGCTCGCCGCAAACTCTTCCCACGGACGCACATACGCAATGCCCTTTTCATACCGCGTCACGATCACCTCCGCGCCTTTCGCGATCGCCGTCCCGGATTCGCTCCTTGCGCCCGAGCAGCGCCGCGTGCCTTCCTGCGAGTAAACCAACTCGCCCGTCCCACCTTCGCGAATCCGCAGGCTCAACTTCCCCAGCACGCCCACCATGTCGTAATCGGCCGCGTCCAGCGGAGCTTCGTGCGCCAACAGCACCTTCGCCAAGAACCAGAACACGACGGCCGCCGCGCCAATTCCGCTCACCATCGCGATGCCCAGCCCCAGCACGATCCACACACCGTAATACCGCTCCAGCAGATATCCCGTGCCGCCAAACCACGCGAAAAACGCAGACAGCGTCGCCATATTGAACCAAGGCGCACCGCCGCCCTTGCTGGCGGAGCCCCCGTGGCGCCCATGAAAGTGCGGCAGATGCAGATGCAAATGCGAGCTGCCGACAATAAACGACACCAGGCTCAAACCGAACCCGAAAAAGAAACACACCAGATAAAAATCACTCCAGCTCATGAACGCCTCCCGTTCTTCCGGGGCTTATCGGCGAGTTCCGGCTTCAATACCTCCATCAACCGCTCCGCCAAGCCCGGGTTTTCCAAAATCGTCGCCAGCAGCATCAGGCAGGAGCGCGAGTCTTGGTGCTTCGCAATCGTCAGCAGCGCGTTATGCAGCGCCGGCTCGCGCGCGAACCTCTCCGCTCCGCTCACCAACCACAAATCCAACTTGTCTTCGAGACCGCCTACATCCGAAATCAACTCGTTGTGAAACCCTTCCGGGTCATCCACCAGATAGCCCGGATGCACTTTAAAAAACTTCGCCAACAGCATCCGCGTCCCGTTGGTCAAATGCGGCCGCGAACCGCCTTCGATCTGCGAAAGGTAGCTTTGGCTGATCGGTTTTCCCAACTCCTTCGCAATCAACCGCGACAATTCCAACTGCGAGATTTCCCGATCGAATCCCCGCAACGCGCCTTCCACTTCCCGTAAGTACCGGATCTTTTCACCAAGCTTCATATCGCAATCTGTGATAATGATATGGCAAATTGCGATAGGCGTCAATAGGAGAATTTTGATTGTTTTCAACAGGCTGCGATACCCTGAAGCATGCCCGATCAGCCGCGCGACTTGGCCGGCAGGTATATCTACGAGTGTTCCGCCGAGGACCCGCCGCTCGCGGGCGACCGCGACGCGGTTGCGCTCGTCAACGGCGCCTGGAACGCTCGCGCCACTTTACTCGCAATTCCCGTCGAGCGCCTGGCCGCGGACTTCTTCCACCTCCGCAGCGGACTCGCTGGAGCCTTCCTGCAGAAGCTCGTCATCTATCGCATGCCCGTTGCAATCGTCGGCGATCTATCGGCGCACATCGCCGCCAGCAAGTCCCTGCGTGATTTTGTGTATGAGCGCAATCGCGGCCGCGACTGCTGATTCGTCGCTAACATCGAGGACGTAGCCGCGCGTCTCGAAGCGCGCGGCCCCATGGAGAGTCAATTCCTACGAAGAGATTCGTGAGCGTTCCGCTCGCTCACCCTGCCAGACGGCACAGATACGCTCAATTGTTCGCGCGCGCCGCCACCCGCTCTTCCGCGCGCTTCAACATCGCAT
>DATAUH010000587.1:0-14439 GCA_036268375.1 Bryobacteraceae bacterium
ATCCAAGCTCCCGAAAGTAGCGCTTTCGACCAACTCGAAAAGGTAACTTTTCAGGGGACCTTCGAAGGCCCGGGAAGCTACGGACATCTGGGCGGATACAGATATCAATTCAACGTTAATGAGGTCAAGACTGCTGTACGCGTTTGGAAACTCAATCGCAAGGAAATGACGCGCCTTCGCAAGTAAAAGCTTCGGTCTGCAGACACGACGAGCCCAAACCGTAACCGTGAAGGGCGGCTCACGCCGCCCAGCCATTCCGGCTGCTGGGTCGGCGCTCCGGTCGCATCCCTGCGTTGCGTACCCTCGGCCAAGGTGGAATTAGTGTAAATCTCTCACAACCACGCCAGCAGAAGATTCTTGGCTTTAGGGCCTCGCGCAACGTATAGGTAAAGGGTGTTCTGGGACGCCTTCGTTGGCCGGTTTTGAGATGGTCATCGATGGCTGGTTTTCAAGTGTCCGCCGAGGGCAGCCTGAACCAGAGCATTGCCGAGTTGGAGCAGACGATCGGCAAGGAAGGCCAGAAACTGGAAGGGCACAAGAATCTGACTTCCATCAAGGGAATCGCTGGCCTGAGCGCCGGTATCCTGCTGTCGATCATCGGCGATATCGGCGATTTTTCTGACGAAGGCAAGTTGGCTGCTTACTTTGGGATCGTGCCGAGAATCAGTAACTCCAATGAGACGGAGCGCTCGGGTCGCATTACTAAGCGAGCGACTAAGCTGGGCCGAACCACGCTCGAGCAGTGCGCTCTGATCGCGCAGCGCGACAGCCCCTATTTGAAGAACTACTACGAAAAGAAGAAAAGCCGCGGGACCAGGGAGGCGATCATCGCGCTGGCGCGTAAATTTCTGGGAATCATCTATCGAACGCTCAAGAACCGTTGGGTGTTTGCAGATTTCCCCAACTTTGCGCTGGCCGAGCGCTGCTTATTCGCACCCACGACGGCTTTCGTTAACCAAGCTACTGCTCGTCTTGTCACATGCTTATTCTTCAATTGTCGGGGAATCTCGCCGGAAGACTACGGCCGCAGACTCGGTTGCAAATTTTCAATCGCTCGCTAACGAGATTCACGCGAACCTGGAGGATCTCTTGGATTCGGACCGCGGGTGAGTTCGAATAAATCGGCCATCGTGTCTAAAACCCTGCACTCGCTATCCCGCACGCTCAGAGAGGCCTATAGCAGCCTCAGCTATCGCCGGTGCTGGACTATCGGCGCTTGACACGTCCCTGCCTGACAGCATTTCTACTTCGGCGAGCGCCTGCATCAAAGTCCCTGCGACGGCGTTCGGTGCGCCGCGGTCGAAGCGCCGCAGGGCATCCGCCGTATCGCCTCCAAACCCCCAGATTCCGGCGACTATCTTTATCTCCGGGAAACGTGCGCGGATTTGCATGCAAAGCTCCCTTGCACGCGCAAACGCAAAGGGAAGTACGGAAGAAATGCAGAGAATGTCTGTCGACTCTAACTTTGCAAACTCCAGCATCTCCGGTACTGAAGCGCAGACCGGTAGAGAAATCACCGTGAAACCTGACCGTTCCAGCAGGCGCGAAAGCATTGTCGCCGCGATTTCATCGGCCGCATCATTGGCGGGGAGGCAGAAGACCCGGCGCGCTGAAGGCTGGAATGGCGGCCCTTGCGGATCGATCGCGACCGAAGACTCTACAACGATCTCGCCCAATCCCAAAAATAGAAACTCCTCTCGCTCCGGATCAAGGCTACCCTTGTGACGGTCCTGTTCCGCCATGATCAACGTAGGAACGATCAGCAGATCGTAAAATTCAGCCTGCGTCCGGTCAGTGAGGAACCCTTCGGCAACGGATTTGGCTTCCTGAATATCCATGGCGAGGAGACGCTGATAGAAACGCGCTTCAGCAGCCAAAACTGGTTCATCGCCAAGCAAAACATGCAGAAAGGAAAGTTGGGGCACATAGCGGCCCATCACAAGTACGCAAACCGTCAGCGGCGTTGAGAGCACGAGGCCGGGCCCTCCCCAGAGGATTGTCCAGAACACGGCGGAGACTAGTAATGCGAGTGAAGAGATTCCGGTGTGCGCGCCGTAGAGCAACGGCTCGATGACGTTGCCAGTAAGCAATTCCATCAGAGCGAAAAGCGCGATTACGAGAAGGGGTTTCTCCCACCCGTCGAACACGGCAAGCGACAGCGTCAGCGGTAAAGCCGCCGTCACCAGGATGCCGATATACGGCACTATCCGCAGGATCGCCGCGATCGAGCCCCAGAGGGCCGCGTACGGCACACCAATCAGCCAAAGGCCAAGACCGAGACACAGGCCCATCGCCGCGTTCACGGCAAGTTGTAGCAAGAGATAGGTGCTGACACGCCGGGTCCCGTCATCAAGGGCTTCGGTCATCAGATTAAGTTGGCTGCGACCAGCCAGGCGGAGGGCACGATTGCGCAAATCCTCACGCTTGATCAACATGAAGGCCGTAAAGATGATAACCATGAAAGCCATTCCCAATGGGCCCAGGAACGGTTTGGCGACGTCAAGAGCGGACTCCAGGTTATTCCTGGCGCCGATCGCTATTTCTACAGGTACCGGCGCGATCGGTCCCGCCTTAGAATTGCGACGCAGCGGACCCTCGACGCCGGCGGGTTGCGGTGGTGTGGAGAGCTCCTTGGTGACGGAAGCCACGCCCTCGGCGGCGCGCCCGAGCGCGCCTTTACCGGACAACCGCATCGCCTCCACTTTAGAGTGGATATTCTGTTGGTAATTCGGTAACTCATCGGCTACGGCGAGCAACTGGCCGGCGATCACCCAGCCCACGCCCGTGCTCGCGCCGATGCAAAATAGGAGAGCTAGCAGGGATGCAACCGCGCGATTGATTCGAAACTTCTGAAGCCACGCCACAACCGGGTTGAGCAAGAGTGCTAGCGTGAGGGCAAATGCGAGCGGGATTAAGACTTCCCGTGCAAAATACAAGACCGCCACCGACACCACAAGCATCAACAGCGCGCCTGGCTGAAACCCTGACCTCGGGCGCGGCTTATTCAAGAGGATACACTTTGCGGTAAGGGCACTGAATCATAACCGTAAACGCCTTTTTCCCGTTTGACAACCCGCGGCCATCGCTGCATTCTGCCGACCGGCGACCGGATTTGCTTCGTGGCGTTGCCGTCGTCGCAGGGGAAGCTTCACGGGTGGCGGTACGATTTTCTGGAGTACCAGGAGCAGCGGATTTGACCTTCCACTGCCGAGCCGCAGCCATCGAGCAGCATCCCGGCAGCAGAAGCCATTAGATGCCGGACTTACTCGCAACCTTCCCATACTCAGAGACCGAACTAGCGGAGACCACCCAACAGATACACCAATAGAACGATCACAAGAACAGTGCCTAGCCCGACGCCGGCGCCACCGCCGTATCCCCATCGGCGATGTCCGTAATAGCCGCCTCCGCCGCCAAATAACAGGATAAGAAGGATGATCAGTATGAGCATGGAAACTCAAATGAGGAAGAAGGGGCTCGCGTCCCCTTACTTCTCGATCACTTTTTCGATATCGCCGACCTTCTTTTGGACCTTGCCGCCGAGCTTTTCGGCTGCGCCTTCGGTCTCCAGATCAGGATTGTTAGTAGTGTGCCCGACCTTCTCTTTGACGGCCCCCTTCAGTTCGTGCGCCGTGCCTTCGACCTTGTCATTTGTACTGTCTTTCATAGCGGTTCTCCTGGTGCTCCTGGACAGCACTTTCGTGGCCGTCAGACGCTACTGGTCGAAGGGTACACCACTGATGGAGAAGCTGACTTGACGGCCGCAGGTAGGGGTAAGATTTACGCTCGGGCAGCCAACACGTCTCTGCGGCCAGGATCCAGATACATGATTTCATGGCTGGCGCGTCAATTGTGCTCAGCCAAAGCCACGATGGAAGACGCCAGCTCTTTGGCTCGCCCTCACAACCGTGAACGGCCGAGCATTGACGGCCATCCCAAGCAAAGGCCGTGACGGTTGACTCACTCAGGCTAGCTGGTATCAGATCAAGCGTCGACCGGCGAAAATACGCCTCAGTCATTCGTAGCGCAATGCAACAACGCATTCAAAATGCGCCGCCCGTCGCGCCGGAATCCCACGCGATGACTGTCGTTGTCGTCGGCAATAGGGTAGTTGCGGCCAAAGTCGAAGGATCTTATATTGCCAAAGCATCTGACAGGCGGAAAACAAAGCGAACAGGTAAGCGGAGAACCAACAACGCCTCAGATAGAAGGCGATACGCGAACTGCGTCTTAGTGGGCAAGAAGAATCGATTTGACCAACTAATTGTCATTGCCCTTGCCCTGCTGCCGGCGAGGTTTTGCCGTGTGCGGTCGCGCTTACCGCCAGTTTTCATTGAAGAGGCCGGCGATCGCCAGATCCGGAATGTCTGAGCCCTCTTTGACCTTTACGATGGCGTAATCGCCCCAGCGGGGCATGCCGTAGTCGCCGTTGTATTCGCGATCGGTGATGGTGAGACCCGTGTTGAGCACGACATACTTAGCTGGGTTGAGGGGGTTGGGGTAGATCAGCGCCGGGAAGCTGTCCTTCGCGGGAAAGGATTGGCTGCCCATAGCGATAGTGTCTTTGGTCCAGCGGACGGGAAGCTTGCTGTTGATTTTAGCGATCCAGCGATTGCTGCCAGGGTCGCCGAAGAGGACGACGTGGTATTTGGCAAGGTCGGCTTGGGTGACGTCTTTGTCGTCTTTTACCAGCGGATGAGCTCGGAAGAAACGGGCCCAAAGCCGATCGAAGCGGGCAAGTGAACGGAGCGTCTGCTGGTTAACGGCGTCGTTCCAAGGCGTGCCAGTAGGGCGGACAAGCAGGAAGGGATCGAGAAAGGCGTCGTCGATCGGCCCCTGGAGGCCGTGGATCTTATGCAGCCCGGACTGTTTGAGATTTCTATCGAGTTTCCATGCGGTTCCGGTTTTCTCGAGCGCGATCTCGGGCGCGCCCTTAACTTTCAAGGTCTGGCCATCGATCTGAATCTCTTTAGCGCGCTCCATTTCGCGGAGAGTTAAGCGGGTGAGGTTCTTGGTGCGGATCTCATAGCGCGAGCGGTCATCGCGGCGTTGCGCATCGATCTCGGCGCGCTCGTAGTGTTTCTCGAGACCATCGAGCGAGGCCCAATAGTCCCGGTTGTAGCGCGTGGTATAGGTCATGAAGCGGAGATGATCGGGCGAGACCTGACCCTTGTCGCCCCATTCCTTCAGGAAATCGTCGAGACGCTGGCGGACCAGCGGACTGGTGCCATGGCCGGTATTCTGCGAGATGAGGAAGAGGCCGGGAGCGCCTTTCGAATGGAGGAAATCGGGCTCCCCCTCGGATGGGAAGCCTTCCTTTTCGAGCTGTGCGCGGGTTCGCAGCGAAGATTCCAACTGACCGCGGTTAGGAGTGCCGGGAGGGGGCTGCGGCACGGTGGGTGTTTGCGTGTCGGCGTCGCCATCATGGCCAGCTAAAGGCAGGTTGAAGATATTGAGCGCCCACTCGGGCATGTTTTCCCAGATGCGCAGGGCGGCGTATTGGTATGGCTCAAGGCCGGGCATAGAGCCGCGGGGCGACCAAGTGCCCGCGCCGATTTCGGCGGCGGCGAAGCGGTCCGGGTAGTGGAGCGCGATATGCCATGCGCCCTCGCCGCCCATGGAGAAGCCGCGGAGCAGGATGCGGTGATCGTCGATCTTAAAGCGCTTCTGAACGGCGGCGATGGCTTCGAAGATATCGGCCTCGCCGGCCCAGTGGTAGCCGGCGCTATTTACGCGGCCGAACACATCGAGCTGGATTTGTCCGTTGTCGGCGACAGGCGGCCGTCCGGGTGTGGAGTTGGGAAAGGCGGAGAGAAACTCCGTTTCGATGGTGTTGTTCTGGCGGCCGTGCAGCCAGACGTAAAGGCGTGTCGGCTTCGTGCCGTCATAAGAGGCGGGGACGGTTACGCCGTAGGGTTGCACGGATCCATCAATGGCGGAGTAGTAGCCGTGCGTCTGCTTGGGGCCCTTATTCCAGGGCGACTGTCCGCTCTGCAGTTGTTTGGCGCGCTCGACGCCCGTATCAAGCACAGCGAGTGCATGGTTGATGCCGTTCTGATTGGTGAGCTGATCGGGAAATTCCAGCAGCATGCGACCGGCGTGGCCGTAGACTTCGACATCGGCCAGAAGATCGGGATCGGTCTGTTTGGCTTTGAGGCCTTTGACCATCTCCTCGATCTCGGCGGTCCTATTTTGAATCTGCTGAATATCTTCGGGCTTGGGTTGGAACGGCTGACCTCTGCCCGGCTGCTGCTGCGCAGCGGTAGCGAACGCCGCCAGAGCGGCAACTGCCAGGGCGAGATAGCGTTTCATGCGTTAGACCAGAATATCTTTTACAACTTCGCCGTAAACATCGGTCAGACGGAAATCGCGGCCGGCGTAACGGTAAGTCAGCTTGGTGTGGTCGACGCCCATCTGATTCAGAAGGGTCGCGTGCAGATCGTGAATGGAGACGCGGTTCTCTACGGCCTTGAAACCGAACTCATCGGTAGAACCGTAAGCGATGCCGCCCTTGAAGCCGCCGCCTGCAACCCACATGGTGTAACCGTAAGGGTTGTGGTCACGGCCATCGCCGCTTTCGGATACCGGGGTTCGGCCAAATTCGCCGCCCCATACAACGAGTGTGGAGTCGAGCATGCCACGGCGCTTGAGATCGCGGATGAGCGCGGCGGCGGCCTGATCCATATCGGGGCAGCGCTTCTCAAGGTTCTTGTTAATGGTGGCGTGGTCGTCCCAAACCTGTCCGGCGCCGTAATAGAGGTGTATGTAGCGGACGCCCGCTTCAACGAGACGCCGCGCCATCAGGCAACCGTTGGCAAACGGCGTTTTACCGTACTCTTCGCGGATCGCTTCCGGCTCTTTGCGGACATCGTAGACGTCGGCCGCTTCAAACTGCATGCGGTAAGCGGCTTCCATGGCCTTGATGCGGCCATCGAGGAAGGAGTCTTCGCCAAACGAATTACTGAAGCCCCGGTTGAGGGCGGCCAACGCGTCCATTTCGCGGCGCTGCTCCGGCGCGGCGAGCCATTGATTGCGCAGGTTGGCGATCATTTTTTCGGGCTCGACTTCGGCGTCGTTGAAGGCGACGCCCTGATGCTCCGCGGGAAGGAAGCCTGCACGCCAAAGCGAGGAACTGCCACCGCCGCCTGGAGTCAAGACGACGAACGACGGCAGATTCTTGTTTACAGAGCCCAAGCCGTAAGAGACCCATGCGCCAAACGAGGGGCGGTTCGCGAGGAGACTGCCCGAGTGGATGAGGCTGCGGGCCGGAACGTGAGTCGGATTGAAGGTATACATCGAGCGGATCACGCAGACGTCATCGATCACGGTGGACATCTGCGGAAGGAGTTGGCTAACTTCGATGCCGCTCTTGCCAGCCTTCTTGAATTCGAATGGCGACGGCAGAAGGCCGCCGGTTTGCCGCTCTGTACGCAAGTTGACGGAATCGGGGCGCTCGCCCGCGTGTTTAATAAGATCGGGCTTTGGATCGAACATGTCGATCTGCGAGGGCCCACCCGCCATGAACAGGAAGATGATGTTCTTAGCCTTGACCGGCAGATGCGGGCCTGCGTAGTGGCCCAATGAGTCGGCATAAGCTGTCGATTCGTTTAGCAGAGCCGCGAGCCCCACTGAACCGAGGCCGCCGCAAAGCGACTGGATCATTCCTCTGCGCGAAAGCTTTTCGATCATGGCCAGAAAATCTCCTCATTAGTAGAAAGCAGAATTTGCGCGTATTGTTCGATCGGCGATTGCTTCGCCTCGGGATCGGCAGGACGGTCCAGGTAAGCCATCGCCAATTCCATTTCGTGGGCGCTGGGATCGCGCGACAGGATCTTGCGGTATAGATCGCGGATCTTTATGTGGGGGTCGGATTCGGAATCGACCGAAGACGCGAGCGTGGAAGAAAGATTATGGACCCACGCGCTGTTCATTAGGAAGAGTTGCTGCAGCGATGTGACCGTTAGATCGCGCGCGGCGGACGTCTGGATCGGGTCGGGGAAATCGTACTCGCGCAGTAACTGATTGGTGCGGGCGCGGCTGACGCGCGCATAAACGGTGCGGCGCACGTTCGTCAGACTATCGGCCTCCTCGGAAGGTCCATGCATGTCTTCGCTGAGTTTGCCGGCGGCGCGTAGGAGGGAATCGCGGTATGACTCGATGTCCAGGCGGCGCGGATTCATGCGCCAAATGAGAGCATTTACGGAATCGGCTGCTTCACCATCGGCGCGTGGATGGCTCGACTGGCGATAGGCGGCGGACAGCATGATCTCGCGATTCAGCCACTTCAAGGACCAGCCGTGGGCAATGAAGCGGGCCGAAAGATCGTCGAGAAGCTGCGGATGCGTGGGCTTTTCACCCTGCGTTCCAAAATCGCTGGGCGTTGCTACCAGCCCCTTGCCGAAGTGCCAGGCCCAAACGCGGTTGACGATTACGCGCGCGGTGAGAGGAGCGCCGTCGCGGAAGACGCGATCGGCAAATTCAGCGCGGCCTGAGCCGTGATGGAATGTGCTGTCGTCCTTCGAGAGTACGGTGAGAAAATGCCGGGGCTCGTCAGCGCCGGCTGCGGTGACGCTGCCATGGGGCATCACGGGAATTTCTCTAGCCTCGCCGGGCTTGTAGTTAATGAACGTGTAGTGCGCGTCGGAGCCATCAGCGAACTGCGCGGCATCGTAGACCGAATTGAAGAATGGTTCACTCGACGCAACGTTCGCATTTGCCCGGCGAGCGCCGCCTCCACCGCCTGCGGCGCCGGGTTGACGCGGTGGCGGGAACGTCCAAAAACGTTCGAGGTGCTGGGTTAACTGCGGATATTGACCACGCAGCCCTTCCATTTCCTGATGAAGGCTTTCGATTTCGGCCTTCCATTTATCGACGCGCTCTTTGGCGCCGACGACGGTGGAAGCTTCGTTGGTCAGCAGGTCAGCGGAATATCGGAGATCGAAGAGCCGGCGCTGGATCCAGAGGAAACGCTCTTCCACTTTGGGATCCACTTCGAAGGTGGGCCGCTCGGCGCGCATGGTGGAAGCGAAGACGCCCATGAGCGCGTAATAGTCTTTGGTGGGAATCGGATCGAATTTGTGATCGTGACAGCGGGCGCACGCGACGGTCATGCCGAGAATGCCGCGAGAAACGGCGTCGACGCGCTCATCCCAATCGTCGGTCATGAAGCCATAGATGACGTCGTAAGAGAGGCGTTGATCTTTGTGATAGATTGGCGCGGCGCCGATGTAGCCGAGGGCGCGAAGATCGTCGTGCGCGACACCGGGCATTTCATCCGCGGCGAGCTGCAGCTTAACGAAGCGATCGTACGGCATGTCGGCGTTGATGGCGTCGATGATCCAGTCGCGATAGCGCCATGCGACGGGATAACCAGGGTTCGTGGCCTCGCCTGTGGGATTGTCTTCGGCGAACCGGGCGACGTCCATCCAGTGGCGGCCCCAACGTTCGCCATAGTGCGGCGAGGTGAGAAGCTTGTCGATTAGATTTTCGTAGGCGCGTGGGCTGTGATCGTTAACATATACCTGCTCTTCATCGAAGCTGGGCTTGTAGCCGACCAGATCGATGTAGGCGCGCTGGACGAGTTCGGCCGGCGAGGCTTGGGGAGACGGATTGAGTTTCGTGTGTTCAAGTTGCGCGAGGATAAAGCTATCGATTTTGTTCTTCGCCCAGGCTGCATTTTTCACGCGAGGAGCGGCGATCTCCTTCACAGGCTGAAAAGCCCACCACTTGCGGCCCTCTTCGATCGACATGCCTTTCAATGGAGCGGGAGACGCGCCGCCGGCGGAATCGACGCGGGGGTCGTGCGCGCCGGAGCCGATCCACTGTTCAAAATCTGCGATCACGCTGTCGGGCAGCTTGCCCGTGGGAGGCATCTGAAGTTGCGGGTTTGTGTAGCGGATGGCCTGAAGAAGTTTGCTGTCGGCCGGTTTGCCGGCAACGATAACCGGACCGGAGGCGCTGCCTCTTTGCAGGCCAGCTTTACTATCCATGGCTAAGCCTCCCATGGGGGAACTGAGCTTAGTGGAGTGACAGGAATAACACTTCGCCACCAGGACCGGACGGATTTTGTTTTCGAAAAACGCCGCGTCCGGCTCTTGCGCAAAGATGGGGGCGCAAGTAGACAGCAGGAGAAGGAGAACGGGAAACCGTCCGGACATGATGTTAACAGGATACATCGAGGGAAACGGGCAACCGTCAAGGAATTGAGATGGCAAGAAACAAAATACAGTTGCACGCTCTTCAAGAGAGGACAATATCGGAGCGCCGCCGCGCGTTGTTACTCGAAAATGTCCGGTTCAGCGCGGCTGATCATCTGCCATAGCGGCTGATATTGGAACCAACCGTTGAGTCCACCGGCGACTTTGTCACGGGTATCGAGGGCACATTCGCGACCAATCGGAATAGGCTTGCCGGCGGCTTCGGCCAGCATTTGCACCTGGCAACTACGGTCCATGGTGATGAACCACCAGGCGGCCTCGTCGACCGTGCTGCCGACTGTCAGCAAACCGTGGTTGCGTAGGATTACGGCTTTTCTATTGCCAAGAGCTTCAGCTATCCGATCACCTTCGGCGGCTTCGTAGACGACGCCAGTGAAATCATCAAACAAAGCGTGGTCCTCATAAAAGGCGCAGGCATCCTGCGTGATGGGGTCGAGCAGCCGGCCCAACGATGCCCAGGCCTTGCCATGGACAGAATGAGCATGCGCGGCGGCGACAGTATCGGGGCGTGCGGCATGAACACGTGAATGAATTGCGAAAGCCGAAGTGTTGACGTGATGATCGCCCTGGATGACTTCGCCTTTATCGTTTACCAAGATCAGATCGGAGGAGCGGATCTGCGAGAAGTGCATACCGAAAGGATTCACCCAGAACCAGTCAGGCCGCTCGGGGTCGCGGACGGTTATGTGACCAGCGACGCCTTCGTCGTAGCCATAGCGAGCGAAAAGGCGGAACGCGCCCGCGAGGTGAACCTTACGATGACGGCGTTCTTCTTCGACGTTGTCGAAGGTGGGCGGCGGCGCAAGATCTTTAACTCTTCCGGGAGCTTCGATCATAAGGTAAGCATACTGCACATCGGGACTGCGGATTGCGCCACGGGGCGCCGCCAGATATGCGCTGCCAGACAAGAGATTCGCTGCTCCAGGGAAGGCGATGAAGAGCACACGCTTTCGCGCCTGGAGGGCACAACGATTGCTGACAAAGTGCGGCAAGCGGCAGCGCGACGGCCGGCAGCGTCGACACCCAATATTTGGTGGGTTCCTTTTCTCCTTGCGGCCATTCGATCAGCAGCCATTCCTCCGGGTGGGGTTCCGCTTGCTCGTAATCCCGATGGGCCGCGCGTACGCGAACGGCGGCGAAGCGCGATTGCAACTTCCGGTCTGGTCCTTCTCGCCAAGTGATTTCCCGAAAGGCAGTGGGGGGGAAGACTCATGGCTAACTGCTTCACCGAGACTGGTTGGTGCTCGGTAGATCGCTGTAACAGCCGGGGAGGTCTTCCCATTATTCCTCGTGGCTTGGCGGGCAAAGGCTGTTTGCCTGGTTCCCGACGGTCATCGAACTCTGCACTCTGTGCCGCGCGTAATTAGGCTACCGAAGTTGATGTTTGGCGCGTTCATCGGAGATTTGTTGGGCGACTATTTTTTCGGTAGCAGCCCAGCGCTGCCCCCTTGCGCGTAAATGGCGCGGGCTTGCTCCAGGCACTGAAGCCCTTCGGTAATCTTGTTTTCCGCGATGAGTGTGCCGCCGAGCTGTTGCCAGGAGTTGGCAAGACGCGGATCGGTATTCGTGAGATGTTGGGCCTGCGCGCCCTCCAAGGACTGGCGGGTAGCGTTCAGCGTCTGCGAGGCGCATTACAACCGAGGCGTTCCGGGCGGCGATCCAACGATTCGGCGATGCAGGGGAGACGTCCTTGGCGATGATCGGCATGCCTTGTCGACAGCTTTGCGGCGGCCGGAAGTTCATTGTCACGCGCGGCCAAACGCGCTCATTCGACCTTCGATACCGCCGTCATCACATGGTTCGGGCCGGCGGTGTGGCCGATGACGTCCATTTCCTGATGTGCAAAGTCCTTGGCGCCATGGAGATCGCCTGCGCGAGGCAGTGCTCGATTTGAGTTGTCCGCGAACTGGCGTTTCTGAACGTTTTGATTCGAGATGCAGAACACTCGGCTGTCGATTATTGAATGACCTGCGTAATCGATGTGGACGTACTCTCCGCGAATGCCGCGGAGCCGGTGTAGACCGCCTTGATTTTGTAGTCGCCGTGCGGAAGAGTGGAGGCGTCGAAGGTTGCCGTGCCCTTTGTGTCCAGATTGGCCGTCCCGAGAATGGCGTCGCCAGAGTAAAACGTCACCACGCCATCCAGGTCTCCGGCGCCCGGGGGAGTGACCGCGACGATCGCGGTTAGCAGCACGTCTTGGCCGGCTGCTGCAGGGTTTGGCGTCGCGCTGATAGTGGTCTGCGTCGACTGCTTGGTCACAGTTTGTGTGATCGCGGATGAGGTGCTTCCGGCGTGATTCGCATCGCCGCTATAGACTGCAGTGATCGTGTGCGAACCCGCAGCGAGGCTCGCTGCTGTGTAAGTAGCGCTTCCTCCGTTCAACGGCGTCTCGCCCAAGACTGTAAGTCCATCCATGAACGCGAGCTTTCCTGTGACTGCCGTATCATCGACCTTTGCGTCAAATGTGACGGGCTGACCTACGAAAGAGGGATTCGCGGAAGACGTGATCGTGGTCATGGTCGGTTGCGGCTTTGCCGGCTGCAAGGCGGGAGCTTTGATGATCGTCTGCCGGCCTTCCGTGTCACCGCGTAGCCAAATATAAAGAGGCGATTCGGGAGCGGGTGGATCCGGCAAATTCACGTGAATGGATTGCGTCATGCCGGGACCGGGGAGTGGCGCCGGAAGGCCGGATATGGCTAGGCCAGTGCCTTTGTCCCAACCTACCTGCCCAATCATCTCGAGATTTTGGCCGGTCAATTGAAACTCATGATTGCCGTTCGACGGCGCGGTATCCATCAAAGTAAATGAGTCGATTTGCGGAGCCCGAATGATGTGGGCGAGAGTGACGGGCTGCGAACGTCCGTCACGTCCGTTGTCGATTACGGCGTTAAGCGAACAACCTGATGGGATCGCGCCTGTTGTAATGGCAAGGAAGAGTTGGTCGGGCGAAAGCTGTTGCAGATTTCGGTCGGTTGTCTGCTCACCGATGTGAAGATCGGTCTGCCCTCCCGCGCCATCGGCGCACGCGAGGCGCAACACACTCTGCCGCTCGATATTCTTCACGTCGAGTAACGCGTTCAACGTGTAGCCTGCCGGGAATTCATCGGAGCGGACCTTGATCGCCATTCCTTCCGGCAGCGAAAGTCGGGAACTTACGATCACCGGTAGCGGGCCTGTAACAACTAGGCCATGCAGAAGCTTCAGTGGTTCGGTGCGATCCGCCAGATATGCAGTAACCGGCACCACCGTCCCAGGCGCCGGCGTCGATTTCAACTCCACTGTCAGGCTTCGTTCCGTTTGACTGGTGTTGGCCGCACTTAATTTCAAGACTGCGCCGGGCGCCTCCAGACTGGTCACCTGTTCCAGACGCTCGCCTTTCAACACGAAATGCTGCGTCGCGCCTCCCGGGTTCACTACAATCGGCAGGTTATCGATCTGCGGCGGATTGGGGAGAACTTTGAAATCTACCGGGTGGCTGCTGCCGTCCACTTGCGAGATCAGCAGGTGATACAGGCCGGGCTCAAAGCTATCCGTGTCGAGCTGGACGTCGATATGGTCTTGCGGACCTTTCCGCAATCCCTTTGACATCAGGAAGCGCACGTTCTCGGCTGTCGCGAATTCATCGTTCGCCTTCTTCACCTCAATCTTCGTGGTGAATTCGAAATCGCCGCCGCTCAGGGTTACGGGAATCTTGCCCGATTTCGCCAACAAGCGATTTTGTGAGGCGGGGTCCAGATGCGTCTTCTGGAAATCCTCGAGCGCCCTGACATGGACCGTTCCCACGGCTCGAAACGGCAACCAATCCCAAAATCCATTGAGAGTGTAGTCGCCGGGCGGAAGCTTGGCTTTTGTCAGGTCGAGCTCGAGCGCTTGTTGATTGCCGAGTTTAACCACCGAAATCGGCGTCTTTTTTCCGTCTGCGACCAGCGACCACTGGCGCGCTCGGTCCAGATACTTCCATGCGGGTCCGGAAACATCGACCGGCAGAGGCGTTTTTTCGCCGGCTGGAATAAAATTAGCATCGCCGATGTGGATGGTGGGGACGCCGCTATTCGGCACGCGGCTCGCCCACAGATAAGCCGCCCTGGTGTGCGGAGGCAGCGGCCCTTGTTGGCCGCAGAGGTTGACGCCGGCATGCTCGCCCGCCACAGCCTGCGCAAAGGAGGCGCGGAACTGAGTATCGGGAAATGCAATCGACCGAAGGTTGAGCAACATCGCAGTT
>DATAUH010000588.1:0-14047 GCA_036268375.1 Bryobacteraceae bacterium
GGCGGGTACGGCGAGGTGCGGGGTTGAAGAGCGTCGGGCGGGTGCGGCGAGGTGCGGGAGTTGAAGAGCGTCGGGTGGGTGCGGCGAGGTGCGGGAGTTGAAGAGCGTCGGGTGAGCGCGGCGAGGTGCGGGGGTCGAAGAACCGACGGGCACACGCGGTGGGGCGCGGGAGTTGAAGAAGGGACGGGCCGGAGCGGCGAGGCGTTGAAAAAACGAACTGCTGACGCGGGGGAGGGGCCGGAGTTGGAAAAACGAACTGCCCGACAGGCAAGGGACCGAGCTGAAAAAACGAACTGCCGAGACGGGGAACTCGACCGGACACGGCTTTGTGTCGGGTGGATACCTGGCGATTGTGCCGGTGTGTCGATGCGAAGCTGGCGCTCAGGAGCGGTGCTTTGGCGCCGGCTTCGCATCGAGTGCGATTCGCGGACTACTTCTCTTTCACGACTTCCTGGACGCAGGCCATGCCACTGAAGTATCCCTTGTCGAAGATCGGCGGCGTGGCATTGATGTCGAAGCGCAGAGTGATGGGTTCGCCGGTCGCTTCGTTGGTGACCAGTTTGCCCTGTTTGCCGGCCTTCAACTTCATTTCCACGAGCTGTCCGGTGTGCGTGTCCGCATCCTGGACGAACTGGAAGATGGCCCAGAGACCGTCGTAGCTCGGATAGGATTGCGGCGTGCCGCCCTTGTACTTCACGGAGGCTTGTACGCCGTGGGCGGCGCCCGGCCAGACGAACTGTTTGGGGCTCTGGTTGGCGGAGGTGAACTCCACGGTCTGGCCGTCGATGGTCATTTTGATGCTGTCTTGGTCACCGGCCATCTCCGGTTTTACGGTGTAAGTGAAGTGCGGGTCGGTAGCGGCGTTCGCATAGGCGATGTCGGTGAATGCGGCGGCGCGATTCATCATGGCGACGAACGCGGGGTTCATCGTCATGCCGGCGCTCGAGACCGGGGTGAACGTGGAGCCCTGGCGCTGCAGAAGCTTCTGCAGATTGGCATCGTAGAAGACCCAGAGCAGACCCTTCTTGGGATCGAAGATCGTATCGAAATCGGCCAGAGTCGCCTGGGCGGCCGCCGGATTCGGATTGAACGGATACTTGGCCATGATGGGCCGGACTTGCGCGCAGAGGTCCTTGCCTTTGCCGTTCAGTTCGGCGGGGCCAAGAAGGCGGATCAGACCGAGGACATAGGTGATGGGATCTTCAAGCAGCTTTTGGGTGCCGGAATCGACGTGACCGGTCGGATCGGGGCGGAAGGTCTGCCCCAGTTGACGCGCCATGGATGTGGCTTGATTTGCATTCGCGATCGAGGGCGCGGCGGCCTGTTCGCTTGGCTGACCGGCTTGATCGGCGATGCTGTCGATGGAAGTTTGCAGCGCGATCAAGGTGTTCATGTAGTTCTGGTTGGGCGGCGCGACGAATTTATCGCTGCCGGGCGGAACGACAGCTTGCACCGGTTGGAAGACGGCTTTTACAGTGGCGTCGTCGATATCGGTGTTATTGGACGCGAGCGAAATTAGTTCGAGCAGCGGCGACTGGTTGCCGGAAAGCTGCTGTAGCTTTGTCGATGCGTCTTTCAGGCTGGCATAGCGGAGAACGTTGCCGGCTTTGATATAGGCGCGCCACTGGTTCTCGAAATCGTTGTAGTAGCGCGTCTGGAGATCCTGCGCCAGCTTAGTGCGGTCGACGGTGGCGGCAGCGTAGTTGCCGAGCACCCAGGGTTCGCCGTTGAAGTAGCGATCGACATGGGCCAGTGCGTCCTTCATGAAAGCCCAACCGCTCTTACTGAAGGCGCCGGGAACTTCGTGAGCATCGACGACGGATTTTTCGGATCCGGGGTATTGCTTGTTGAAGTTAACGGGCGGGTTGTTTTTATTGGCCTCCGAGAGCATGAAGGCGTAGACGCGTTCGGTTCCGGCAAAGTTGGCCAGGTAGCGACGCGCCTTTTCAACGGCGGCCGAGTCATTTTCGTTGGAGTACGGGTTCTGGTCTTTGAGCTCGTTAGCGTAGAATTCGAACTGCTTTTGGGCGAGCGCCTGGCGGTCGGGATCGGCGTTGCGGCCTGTCTGCCAGAGCTTCATCATTTCTGGCGCGAGGAAGAGCTTGGTGCTCTTGTCGTGATTGGAACTGGTGATGAGGTAGGCTTTCAGGGCGTCGTAGGTGGGTTGATAGTCGGGACCTGGAGAGGCGGGCAGCCCCTGCAGGAAGGCGAGGTCGTTCGACTGGGTCTGGTTGAAGAGAAGCTGCTTGAAGCGGGCGAAATAGACGCGGCGGGCTTCGGGAAAGAGATCGTCGCCGATGTAGAGAAACCAGCGATACATGAAGGGCGAGCCATCGCGGTGGTACGCGGAGAGCGTTTCGACGGATTGACGGAGCGTGTCGAGCTTGCGGAGCGAATCTACGGAAGCGAAATCCGCGCCGACGGCTTCACCGGAGCCAATGGCGTGCGCGGCGTCCGCAACCTGGTTTTCGAGCCCGCGGTTTTTGAAGAAGGAGATGGTGAATGCGATGAGGAGCAGGGTACAGAGGCCCGCGGCTATGCCCAGCAGAATGCGTCGCGAGCCGCTGGTCTTCACGCTGGAGACGCTGGCTCCGGCGGCAGTGCGGTCAGCGAGAAGAACATTGGCGAAGAAGTGGCCGAGGAACATCCATTGTGGAACTTTGCGAGTGCCGGTGACGACGGGCTGTTGCGCGGCCGGCGCGGACTGACGTCCACCGATGGAGAAGATGCCGGTTGCGCCCGCCGCGGTGCCAAAGTTGGCTTGCTGCTGGGCCGCGGCCTGTACGGGAGCAGATTCGTTGATGATGATGGGCCGAACGCCGCTGAAATAGAAGCCACGCAGGAAGGGCCCGGTGGCCAGCTGGCTGGGGCGGCAGAGATCGACCAGAAACTGAACGATGGTTTGGCGGATTTTGCGAAATTCGCGCGGGAACTCGTATTCCGAGGGAAGCTTTGCGGCTTCGGTTTCGCGCGGCAGAAACTCGATACGAGCATCGGCGAGCGAGTGGAAGATGCCTTCGAAACTGCCGATAAGGCGGGCGGTCTCTTCTTCGGCGTAAACGCCCTCGGCGCGCGCACCCGTCATGGGCAAGGTGACGCCGAGAACCTGGGTGGCTTCGTCGTTGCTGAGATTACGGACGTAGTCGTTGAAGAAGGGAAGCCGGTCCATCTTGGTGAAGACGACATAGACCGGAAGCTTAATGCCGAAGCTCTGGCAGACATCGCCCAAACGGGAGCGCAGGGTGCGCGCGCTGGCGGCAGCGGCTTCGAGGGCGCCAGGCTTGGTGAAGTTTTCGCAGTCGAAACACACGATGGCCGCGCGCGGGGCCTGTTCGCCTTTGCCGACGACGGACGCTTTGGGACGCAGGCGGTTGACCAGCTTCTTCCATTTGGCGGGCTCGGCTAAAAGCGCGCCGCCGGCTTCGACGAAGAGAGAACGGCGCGAAAACCAGATGTTGGCGCTTCGGGTGGAAGCGACGTTGCCCTGCTGATAGACCTGCCCGGCGACCAGTTCGGGGTCGAGGCCGGAGTGAACCATCACGCTGGTCTTGGCGCAACTCGAATCGCCGATGACCAGGTAGACGGGGAGATTGGCGGCTTTGGCGCCTTCGATCTTGGCAGCGGCGAGTTTGGCCTCGGCATCGCGGACAAGGTTGATTACCTCGTCGTCGCCGGGAGCTGGCGGCTCGTCCGATTCGGCGGCGAGCGCGGCCGCTTTCTTCTTCTTTTTTCGTTGGATCAGGTAGACGACGGTGAGAGCGATGATTGCGACAAGGACGACGACGATGATGATGACGAGAGGGTTCATGCTACATGCACCCCGCTGTTGAGCACGATTTTATAGACGATGAAGAGGAGCAGCATCAAGCCGGCGCAGACGCTGGCGATGATGGTGAGCTTGCGAACCCAGGGATCCGCAACGAAGGCTGCTTTTTCCGGAGGCGGCGCCCAATTGGGCGAGAGTGGGCCGAAGGGTCCGCGAATACGGCGGATTTTCTCGGCCGTCATACTGATGATCTGGCTGAGTTCGCCGCGATTACCGGCGCTGTAGCGGCCGCAGAAGCCGAGCAACATGCAGAGATGGTGAACCTCGAGGACGTCGGCGAGGTCGGCGGAGTCCTGCTTGCCGAGAAGGGTTTGGAGGTGCTGGAAGAAGGTTTCACCGGCGATGTGAACGTTGAAGAGCTCTTCCTGGAGCGGCTTGCGCAACCAATCGCCAAAGATGGGATTTTGCGAATTGAGGACGGACTCATCGAGGAACGCGACGCAGGCGAAGGTGGCGAGCCGAACATCGTCGGCGCTATAGCCAGCAGCCAATCCGGCGCTGGCGGCGGTTTTCAGCGCCTCGCGCGTGTGGTGGCGAAAGGCCTCGGCGTCGGTAACGCCTTGCCGGCTGCCCCGTAACCTTTCGATGGCCGTGAGAACTTCCTGAAAAATGAGCGCGAGGTTTTCGGGCCTGCGGACGTTTGGATTGGGAGCCATAGCTAACTTTCCAGCACAACTAAGACTTCGATTTCGGGGTCGAGAAATTCGCCGGGGACGTAGACGCCGATCTGGCGGGTTTTGGCAATATGATCCCAGCAGGGGCCGGTTCGGCTAATGCCGAAGTATTGCGATTCGAGGCGGGCGGAGATCGCCGGGGGCGGTACCGGTAAATGCGTCATCGGAAGGCCCGGCAAAGCACGCCTGACGAGTTCTCGAACGAACGGCGGCGTACAGACTTTGATAAGCCGGGGAGTGGAGTCCATGAGCTCGGCTTCGCCCATGGAGGCGCGAACACCGAAGACCCAGCGCGACCGGTTGAAGACGCGCGAATCGGTGATTTCGCCCTCGTAATAATAAGGCTCGACCTGCTTCAGAGGAATCGAGATGCAATTGGTGGGAACGATGGTCTCCAGATGTTCCCGAATATGGCGGTCGAGACGCTCAAAACAGTCGCTGAGATTGTTGTGATTGTAGAGCGGGATGTCGCGCGGGTGCGAATCGAGCGCGAAGGTGCAAAGCGCGCCGCCAAGCCGCGCGAGTTCGCAGAAGAGTTCTTCCGGATGGCCGCGTTTGGAAACCAAGAGGTGGCGCAAGGGCGCGAGCGCGGAGTTGACGCAGTGCAGCAGCCAGAAATTGGCGATTTCGCGAGTGGAAAACTCGCCACGGGCGCCGGCGCTGCGGCTGATAGTGGAGCTTTTTTCGCTAAGGATGTCGATCAGGCGCTGGGTGAGCGACAGAAGGCGCGGGCTTGCGCCGGTCTGCAGTAATGGCGGCACAAATTCGGGATCGTAAGCGAAATGGCCGGTGCGGTCGCGAACGACGCGGGCGATGGGGAGCGTCAGCAGGTCTCCAGGAAGCTCGGTATCGAGCAGAAGCCGGACATTCTTTCGGCCGAGACGAACGGGACGCTCGTCTACACCTGTATTTTCGTCATGGAGGACGCGGGCCTCAGCGAGGTAACGCGCATCGCGGGCTCCGTTGGCGGCGTTGGGATCGAGAGCGCAGTTATAACCGTTCGGTTTGCGCGGCGGAATAGCCAGCGAGACGATAAGACCATCGCTGGTGGGTGGGAAAAGGTCGGCAATGGGGCGGGCGGCGGGAAGTTCGTCGCTCTCCGGCATGTTGAACGGGAGGCCGTCGGGAAATACGCCGCGGGCGTGGATTACGGAGACGACTCCGTTCTGCGCCGCTTCACTGTCGAGCTCCAATCCGGCGAGGCCATAGGCAGCAAACCAGAGCGAAGAAGTAGCGAACTGAATCGAGTCTTCGAAGTAGCGGCTCTGGACCTGGAAATGGTGCGGACCCAGGTACATACCTTCCGACCAAACCACACGAGAGAGCAGCTTCATAAGCCTGTGCGGATACTGTAGCATAGCCCACATTCCTTGCAAGAGAAGCGGGCAGAAGATACCGGCCCAAACCGCGCGAAAGCGGGCGCAAGGTATTCAGACGCAAAGGCCGATCGGCAGTACTGTTCTGAAATCGAGCGGGATCGAAGGGCGGGCGTTTACGATAACATGTGGGAGGCTGGACGGGCGCAATGGATTTCTACCAAAAGTACGAACTGATCGATCCACTTCCGGGGGAAGGGACGAAGAGTTTTCGGGCGCGGCAGATCGCGAGCGGGCGCGAGGTTGCGGTGCACCTGTTGGTTGGCGGAAAGACGCCAGAGAGCGACGCGTTGCTGGCGCGTCTGAGGACGCTGCCGCCGGAATCATTGCGAAAACTGCTGGAAGTAGGCGATAACGACGGCGTGCCGTTTGTAGTGACGGAGGCGCCCCCCTATCAACATTTAGGGGATTGGCTGACGGAGCAGGAGCGCGCGGCCGGGGCTTCGGACGCGGCGAAGTTTACGCGCGCCGGGGCATGGAAGGTTCCAGCGATGCCGGCGCAACCTGCGACGCCGCCAGCGCCAGGCTCGGGACCGGGTGAGTTTACGCGCATGTTTCAGCAGGCGGGCGCAAAGGGCGACACGGTCGACCCGATGGTTTCGCAGCAGTCGCTGCCAACGCAACATATGCCAGCGCCGCCTGTACCTCAGGAGCCTGCGCAGCGAGCGCCGGCTGCGGCTTCGTCACCAACGGGCGGGCCGGGTGAGTTCACGAAAATGTTTGCACAGCAGCCCGCGCAGCCGCATCCGACACCACCGACGACTGCGCCGCCTCCGCCGACACTGCCACCGACAACCGCTCCGCCGCAAACGACGCCTCCGATGCAGGCTCCGTCTGTGGCGCCGCCAAAGCAAGCGGGCGGCCCGGGCGAATTCACGCGCATGTTTCAGGCTGCGCAGTGGGGCGCGCCCGCGGGGACGACGGCTCCGCCGGCGCCGGCCGCGCCGGCACATACGCCTGTCGCGCAGCCGGTGATGCAGGCGCCACGCGAGGCTCCGCCAGCGCCATCCGCGGCCCCGCCAGCGCAGGCGCCACCGAAGCCAGCGGACGGGCCGGGTGAATTCACGCGGATGTTCCAGGCAGGGCAGGGAAACATGGCTACCGGGAGCTTCGACGCGCCTGTGACTCCGCCTGCGAATCCCATGGCGACGCAATCCAACAGAACTCCTGCTGCGCCAGCGCCGCCGCCCGCGCCGGAAGCTCCAGCGGCTCCTTCGAGCGGACCGGGCGAGTTCACGCGCATGTTTGAGGCTCAGCCGCGGAATATGGCTACGGGAAGCTTTGCGCCGCCGGCCGGGTCAATTCCGGCGAGTCCGGCAGCGACGCAACCGAACCCAGTGGCTACGCAATCCAACAAGGCTTCCTCTGCGCTCCCGCCGGAAGTTCCGCCGGCTTCGCCGAGTGGACCGGGCGCGTTCACCAGCATGTTTCAGGCGGAACCGCGGAGTATGCCAACGGGTAGCTTTGCGAGTCCCTCGTCGACACAGTCGAATCCGTCGGCAACACAATCGAACAGACCTGCGGCTACGCCACCGCCGGCGCCGGAAAGTCCGTCGAAAGGCGTTTCAGACGATTTCGAGAGTATGTTTCAGGGGCAGCCGCGGAGTATGCCAACGGGCGGCTTCGCGAGCCCATCGTCGACGCAGGCGAATCCGTCGGCAACACAATCGAACAGACCTGCTGCTGCGCCACCGCCGCCGGAAACTCCGTCGAAAGGCGTTTCAGACGATTTCGAGAGTATGTTTCAGGGGCAGCCGCGGAGTATGCCAACGGGCGGCTTCGCGGGTCCGTCGTCGACAAATCCGTCGGCAACACAATCGAACCGACCTGCTGCTACGCCACCGCCGGAGCCGGAAACTCCGTCGAAAAGTGTTTCGGACGACTTCGAGAGTATGTTTCAGGGGCAACCGCGGAGCATGCCAACGGGCAGCTTCGCGAGTCCCTCATCGACGCAGGCGAATCCGTCGGCAACACAATCGAACAGACCTGCTGCTACGCCACCGCCGCCGGTGCCGGAAAGTCCGTCGAAAGGCGTTTCAGACGATTTCGAGAGTATGTTTCAGGGGCAACCGCGAAGCATGCCAACGGGCAGGTTCGCGGGTCCGTCGTCGACACAGGCGAATCGCGCGCCTTCGGCGACGCCTCCGCCGCCGATGCCTGAACCTGCAGCGCCGCCTGCGAGCGGGCCGGGCGATTTTACGCGGATGTTCAATGCGAGTTCGATGGGCGCGCCGCCTCCGGCTTCATCTAAGGCTGCGGAGCCTGTTGCACCTGCAACCCGGCCGTCAGGCTCCGGCGAATTCACGACGATGTTCAGTGCGCCCGCACCTGCAACGCCCGAGCCGCCGAAGGCTCCGGAGGCTCCGCCAGCGCCCAAATCGCGTGTTTCGGGACCGGGCGAATTCACGCGAATGTTCAACGCGCGTTCCGTGTCGATGGGCGAGCCGGAATTGCCGAGTGCGCCGGTTCCTCCTCCGCAGTCAATGAAGAGCGGGCCAGGCGATTTTACACGGATGTTTAATACGCCGCTGCCGAACAAGCCGACGGAAGGCGATTGGCCGGAACCGGAGAAGCCGGCCGAGCCAGGCGAATTGACGCGCATGATGAACGCGGGAGCGCAGCGCCAAGAGCAGAAGCCGCAGGCGCCGCCGGAGAATCAGGAGGGCGAGTTCACGCGCATGTTCAGTGCGCAACGATCGGCGACGCCCAAAGGGCCGCAGTTTCCGCAGGCGGGATTTCCACCACCGCCGCCCGCGTCGACGCCGGCTCCGATGCAGCAGCAGGTGGGCGAATTCACGCAGATGTTCGGGAGGCCGGGAACTCCGGCGCCCCCGTTGACGCCCCAAGCGCCACAGCATCAGATGCCGTCCTCGGGTGGAATGGGAGCGACGGGCGCATTCATGAATCCTGCGGCTCAACAGCCGATGGCGCCGAGCGCGCCCGAAGGCGAGAGCGAATATACGCGAATGATGAAGGCGCAGACGCCGATGGATCCGAACGCGGCGCAGGGCGGGGGCGCGCCAGGGCAGGCGGGCGGCGGAATGGCTATGCCGCAGTTCCAAGTGCCGGGCGGGATGCCGAAAGTCTCACCGGGTCAGATGCAGGTGAAGGGTCCGGCGATGCAGATGCAGGGAGCGCACGTGAGCGCGCAGGGGCCGCAGGCGCATATGCAAGCGCCGAAGGTGCAGGCTCCGCCGCCGCCGCATATGCAAATGCAGATGCCGCCGATCAAAATGGAAACGCCGAAGATTCCGGCGGCGCAGGTGAAGCCGCCCGCCGGGCCGAACATTCTGCTGATTGTGATCTGGTGCCTGGTTGCGTTTCTGATTGGCGCGGTGTTGATGGTGCTGCTGCTCAAGCCGAAACAGGAGACTCCGGCTCCGGTAAAGAAGGGCTGGAACGGCGGCGGCGAGGTTCAAGTGGTGTACGCGGCTATTCGTACCGCAGAGCGTCGATTGGGTTGATCTTCGACGCTTTCATGGCAGGATAGATTCCGAAGACGACGCCGACAACGACCGATACGCCGAATGCGATCACGACTGACGCGGTGGTGACGATGGTTTTCCACTCGGCGGTGCGCGCGATGAGCCACGCGAGGAAGAAGCCGAAAGCGATGCCGAGGAGACCGCCTCCGACGGAGATGAGCACGGATTCGGTGAGGAACTGACGCACGATATCTAAGCGGCGCGCGCCGATGGACCGGCGAATGCCGATTTCGCGCGTGCGCTCGAGGACGGTTGCGAGCACGATGTTCATGATGCCGATGCCGCCGACGAGCAATGAGATGGCGGCGATGGCGACCATTACATAAGTGAAGATGGTTTGGGTGCGCTTCTGCTGCGCGAGCAGGGCGGCGGGAATGGTGACGGTGAAGTCCTGAACGTTGTGATGCGTGGAGTTCAGGACGGCGGTGACGACCTTCGCGACTTCGATACTATCGGCGCTTTCCTTGAGGCGAAGTTCGACGCCATCCAGCTCATCTTTGAGATTGTTCGACTGATCCCAGTAGCGGTATTGGAAGGTGTTGAGCGGGATGTAGACGATGTTGTTGACGTCCTGCATCGCGCCGCCGGAACTTTGCGCGCCGGCCATCACCTGCTCCTGCAGGACGCCGACTACCTGAAGCCACGTGTCGTTGACCTTCACGAATTTGCCAATGGCGGTTTCATAGCCGAGCAGGTTGACTTTGGCGCCTTCGCCGAGAACGCAAACGGCGGAACTGGCGGCATCGTCGGATTCATCAAAGAAGCGGCCTTCGGCGAGATGCAGACTGTGAATGATGGAGTAGGCGGGACGCACGCCGAAGAGTTCCGGGATTTCGCGCGAGGGCTTGGGAAGGACTCGCGCGGGATGGAGCGAGCGGCGCGCGGAGAGGGTTTCGAGGTCTTCGATATTGGCTCTGAGGATGCGAACGTCACGAGCGTTGAGGCCCTGAGAGGAGCGGCGGCGCTGCTGCATTTCCTGATCGCTGGCGGCGGGGCGCGAATCGACGAGGACGTTGCGGACGCCGAGTTGTTCGATGAAGCGAAGGGACTCTTCGCGCGCGCCGGCGCCGATGGCGAGCATGCCAATGACGGAGCCGACACCGAAGACGATGCCGAGGGCGGTGAGCAGGGTGCGGGTCTTCTGCGCGCGCAGATTTGAGAAGGCTTGAGCGAAATCGGAGAGGATCATTGCTGGAGAGCCTTCATGGCGCTTTGCTGCTTGGCAGCGGGATTGGACTGCTGGGCGGGGTTGGACATGGCGACGACGTCACCTTCGTTGAGGCCGGTGAGGACGGCCTGGCTTTCGCTGCGGCGCACCAGTTTCACATCGTGCGGAGCGAAGCGCCCGTCGCTTTGAAGATAGACGTAGGGACGGCCGTCGCTTTCGAAGAGAGCTTGCGAAGGTAGCCAGATCACATCGTTCAGGACTTCGGATGTGATGACGATGTTGGACGACATGCCGGGACGAAGATCAGGGCCGGTTTCGTCGAGAGCGATGCGGGCTTCGAAGTGACGGTCCCAGGAAGGGCCGGTGGTGCCGCCGATAGCTTTGACGTGACCGGTGTAGGATTTGCCAGCGAGAGCGACGATGGCGACGGAGACCTTCTGACCGGGGGCGAGGTGGCCCTGGTCGAGTTCGCCAACATTGGCGCTGACCTCCCAGTTTTTCATATCGGGGATCTGCACGATGGCCATGCCGGCGCGGACGGTGTCGCCGATCTGCAGGGCGGGCAGGGGAGCGCCCCAGAAGATGTTCCCCGTGGTGTTGGGTTGGAGGTTGCAGTAGCCGGTGCTCTTGGCGCGAACGGTCATGCTGTCGATCATGCGCTGCGCGGTTTCGGCGGAGACTTTGGCTTTATTGTGGGCGGCGTCTTGAATGGCGATGCCGGCTTCGGCGTTGGCCTTTTTGTTGACGAGATCCTGTTCGGCCTGGTGCAGGCGGTTTTGGGCGGCCTCGACAGCGAGGTCGTTTTGGCGGGCGACGATGGTGGGCAGGAGCGGATTGCGGCGGACTTCCAGTTGAGCCAGCTTGACGTCCGACTTGGCAGACTCCGATTGATATTTCGTCTCTTCCTGAATGGCCTCACTATTGGCTTTGGCCTGGATGACCTGCTGCTCGGCTTCGAGGAGATCGGCTTGAGCCTCGCGCAAATTGAACTCCTGCTGAGTGGTGTCGAATTCGACGACGACGTCGCCGGCCTGGACGAGCTCGCCGGGATCGCGGAGAGAGGTGATGGCCATGGTGTCGACGCCTGCCATGGGCGCGACCAGCATTTCGGAATTGCCGCCCTGGAGCTCGCCGCGAGCGCTGACGGTGATGGTGACGCGGCCGCGTTTGACGCGCGTGGTGGGGACTTCAGTGCCGGTGGTGGTGGTAACGGCTTTCGAAGCTCGCAGGGCGGCCCAGCCGATTACACCGGCGATGCCGGCGGTGAGGAGGATTAAAAAGGCGGTGACCAGGAAGCGTTTCATTTGCGCGGCTCCACTCTGGCGATATCGACCAGGGCGACCGCAACACCTGCCGGGATCCCTTTGACTGCTATTTCGTCGGGGTTGCGAGCCAGGATTTCGATTTCCGTGGGCGTGTAATGGCCGTGGTTAGCGACGTAGACGATGGGTTTGCCTTCGTGGGTGAAGAGCGCTTTGGCAGGGATGCTGATGGCGTTGGGGATGCGATCGATGACGACGTCCATGCCGCCGTTCATGTCGGGACGGAGGCGGGAATCGGGCTTAGAGAGCGAGGCGTACGCATGAAAGCTGCGGGTGGGCGGCCATTCGAAACCTTGTTCAGCGAGCGGCGAGATTTGCGCGAGCTTCGCCGTGACGTTGAGTTCGGGAAGAGCGTCGATGCGAATGCGGGTGTCTTCGCCGGTGCTGATACGGCCGCGGTCGGTCTCCTCGACTTTGGCGTCCATTTCGAGGGTGGTGAGATCGGGGATCTCGGCGATCTGTTGGCCGGCGCCGGCGTTGTCACCAACCTTGAATGGCTTGGCGTTGACCCACCCTTGCGAGTAGTTGGGGAGATAGATGACCATGCCGGTAATGGGCGACTTGACGTCCATTTCGGCAATGCGGTTCTGCGTGATTTTGACTTCGTTGGCGGCTTGATCGCGAAGGCGGGTCAGGGACGCGATTTTGGATTTTTCGCTGGTGTCGTGCAAGGCGACGGTGGCCTGCTGAACTTTTAGCTTTTCTTCGGCGACGCCGAGATCGATTTTGTTTTCCTCACCCTGAATCTTGCTGACGATTTCGGTCTTGGAGGCTTCGAGGCGGGCTTTTTCGACGTTGAATTTGGTGTCGGCGAGGTCGCTGGAGTCCTGTTCGGAAATTACTTTGGCCTGGGCCAGTTCCTGATCAAGGGTGGCTTGGGCTTGGCGAAGAGCGGCCTGTTTCTGGGAGAGCTGTTGCGCGGAGGAACTGGAATCGAACTTGATGAGGCTTTCACCCTCTTTGACGGTTTGTCCAGCGGGAGCAAGCCAAGCGAGGCGGAGCTGGGGGACGATGGGGGCGTATACGGGGACGGAGCGGCGGGCGCGGAGACTGCCGCGGCATCGAACGATGACCGAGAAATCGTCCTTGCGGGCGGGGGCGGTGGGGTATTCGACGGCGCCTTGATTTTGACGGAGACGATAGACCTCTGCAGAGGCTCCGCCGAAGGCGAGAAGAACCAGCAAAAGGATAGCGGGTTTGCGCATTCTATTCCAGCGAACCTTCATTTGGACTCTCCTTTCGACGCCAGTTGAGGGGGTTCGTCGATGACGAGGGCAGCGGAGAGGTCGGGTAAGAGATGCGGGTCGGTTTTGTCGAGCCTAAAGCGCGCAGAGAAGCTTTTGAGAGGACTGCCGATGGGCGCGGAGGCGACGGGGCTGGCATTTTCGAAGTGCGCGGGCAACGCGACATCCGGGTAAGCGTCGAGATAGACGGTGGCGCGCGTTCCTGGTTTGAGGATGGCGCCGTCAGGCTCGCTGACGAGGCAATAGACGGACATTTCGGCGGGGTCGAAGATGCTGAGGAGGGGAGCGCCGCGCCAGAGTTGATCGCCCTCTTGAGGATGTCCCATGGAGTTGTTGCGCCAGGTGTTCTGCTGGGCGACCATGCCGCCGAGGGGCGCCTTTATCTCAAGGGCGGACATGTTGGTTTGGGTGCGATCGAGGGCGACTTTCTGGCGGTCGCGCTGTAACTCCAGTATCCGGAGGGCCGCGGCGTCGGCTTGGTCGTGGAGGGCGTTGGATTTTTTGAGGCTCTCGACGTGGGCGCCGGCGATCGCGGCTTTTTGCTCATTCTTGAGGCGGTCGATTTCGCTCAGGAGCGGACCTTTGCGGAGCTCGATTTGGGCTTTGGCGAGGTCGGCCTGCGCCTGCTGGAGATCGGCGGCGCGTTTTGCCGCGTCGGCGCGGTTTTGGGCGGCTTTCTGATCGGCTTGATGGCTGAGATCGTCGAATTTGGCGCGGGCGTCGCGGGCTTTGTCGATCTGGTCGGTGGCGTCGAAGGATGCTAGCGAGTCACCCTCTTTTACGATCGCCCCGTTATCGGCCAGGTGAGTGAGCGTGAGGGGCCCATTTTGGCCGTAAATCTGGGGTACGAGGATTTTAGAGGAGCGGACGGCTTGAATGACGCCAGTGAGACGAATTTCGTGGTTAACCGGCGGCTTGTCCGGCTTGGCAGGAGAGGCCGCGTGAGTTACAG
>DATAUH010000589.1:0-11282 GCA_036268375.1 Bryobacteraceae bacterium
GGCACCTGCATGTCACCCTCGTTGCGTACAAATCCATCGCTTCCCACGACGCGCTCCACGTTATGCGAATCGCTGTTATACGATCCCATGCCGATTGGGTCGGGTTTCGTGCGCTCGGTCTGCAGATCTTTCTGCGACATCACGAATTCGCCCACCATGCGGCGCGCTTCGCGAATGTAGAGTTGCCGCGGCCAGTTGCCGTTGTCGGTAAACTCATCGCGCGCCAAGCCCCAACGATTCACCTCTGCGCGCAGCTCCGCCGGTACCCGCGAATCGTTGGCCAGGAAGTAGAGAAAGCCTTGCGTGTAGTCTTTGTGCGCCTGCCAGATCTTGTCGCGTTGCGCGTATGTCCCGTTCGGGTAGCCCCAACTGCCGCCGATGTAGTCGGTGGAGAATGCGCCGTTGTTGTTGACATCGGTTTTGCGGTTGGGCAGACGGTCGATCTTCATGACCGTTCCGATGGCGGGCGCTTTCCCTTCGGTTTTCTGGCGCGCGGCGAGAAAGCGCGCCAGCAGTTCATAACGCGCGGCGTCATAGCCCGGTGGTTTGGCGAACGGGATGCGGTCCGACGCCTCCGTCAAACAAAGACGGAAGTTGTACGATTGCACGGCGACATCTTCGGAACCGGCCGGAGGCAAGGAGCGCGCCGAAATCTCCGGGAGCAAACGGCCGTTGGCATCGAATGGCGAAACGTTCACCAGAAACTGATGCAGTGGCGTCTTATCGCGAACACCGGCGAGCGATTCGCCATACTTTTGCGAACTCTCGCGACCTACCGTGTACGACACGCCGGCCTGCGCCATCAGATCGCCCTCATACGAGGAGTCGATAAATTCTTTCGCCGTGAAGCGGTCGCCACTTTCGGTGTCGAGTTCGACAATGCGCGAAGCCTCCTTTTTCACGCCATCGTGCTCGCGCAGGCGGCTCTTCAAAAACAGCGTTACGCCTGCCTCGCGCACCATATCATCGAAAATCCGCTCGGCCACGCTGGGCTCATGCAGCCACGCGATCTTCTCACCGTATTGCGAAAGTTGATAGATCCGGCCTGCGCGCAAGTAGAATTCCAGCGCGTAGCCTCCGATCACTTCCTTCTTTCCGTAGTCCGTGAATCCAAGGCCGCTCGAAACCATGCCGCCCAGGTGCGCAGTTGGTTCGATCAACGCGGTGCGCAAGCCCTCGCGCGCCGCGGTTACTGACGCGACTACTCCGCCCGCGGTGCCGCCGTACACCACCAAGTCGAATGAGCGATCGGCGGCGATCGCCGGGCTAAGCACGGAAAGAAAGATGGAAATGATGCGTATGGCAGACATGGCGAAGTGCGATCTCTACCGAGTTTACGCGAGATGCCGGGTTAGTGGCCTGGTCTATCCCGCGCGGGGACGGATGCGTGATAATCTCTCGCAACGCGCTCCGAATAGTCGTTGAGCAATTGCTGCACGCGCTCCTGGCTGTTGGAGCGAACGATGAAACCAACGTGGTGTGGCTTATCCATGCGCCAGACCAACTCCGGATCATTGAACGGCGATGTGTCGGGACGCTCCTGCCGCGCCAGCGAAACCAACAGACCGGCGTAGTCCTGGCGCGCCGGCGGTGGTTCGTATGGCTGCTTGCCGCCCGCCAGTTCCACTTTGGCCCACTCCGCCCAAAGATTGATGCCGGTCGCTGCCTCGATCAGTTCCGCGATGTGCGCCCCGCCCACGCGCGCCGAGGTCTCCAGAAAGTAGACCTTGCCGTCGTCGCGGCCGACGATAAACTCTGTGTGAGAGACTCCGCGCAGCAGTCCTAGCGCGCGCAATACGCGCTCGTTTTCCTCCACCAAGCGGCGCGCAGTTTCCGAATCTCGCTGCATGACGCGCGTGGTGAAGATGCCGCCGCCCTGCGCCACCTCGAGTGGGGGCGCGCCATAGGAGCTCGCGATGGCAAAGCGGACCTGGCTCTCGTACATGATCGTGTCGACGTGAAAAATCGAGCCTGGCACGAACCGCTCCAACAGGAAATTCGATTGTTGATCTCCCAGCGCCTCCACGATTGGCCAGAATTCTTCCGCGCTGTGGATCTTGCGAATGCCGATTGCGCCCGCCATCGAGCGCGGCTTGAGCACCCAGGGCGCCGGCGTCGCGTTCATAAACTCGGCCAGCTTCCCGTGGTTCAACACGTGAATGAAATCGGGTACAGTCAGTCCCGCTTCACGCGCGCGCATTCGCATGGCTAACTTATCGCGAAAGTGATGCGCGGTAGTCTGACCCATTCCGGGTATGCGCAGGTGTTCCCGTATCAGCGCTGCGAGTTGAACGTCGAAGTCATCGAGCGGTACGATCCGGTCGAACACACGCGTGCGGGCCAGGTAACTTACGGCGTTGCGCATGTGGAGGGGATCCCATTCCTGGCTGGTATCCGGTAGATAGAAGATCTCATCGATTGCTTCCATCGGCCAGTCTGAGGTGTGGCGTATGCTTTCCGCCGTAACCAGCACGACGGTCCAACCTTGCCGCTTACATTCGCGAAGAAACTCGTGACCCTTTTCGTAACTCGCCAGACAAAGAATGGTCATCCGTGAATGCGCGGAGCCCTTTCCGCTTTCGCGCAACATCCATCATAGTGAGGCGAGTTACGAAAATAAGTCTGCGGAATCACATCTATTTAGGTGAATCCAGAATGCTGATAATGGAGGGGGCGCCCACCGTCACGTTCACCGGCGGGCTGGCCACTCCGTTTACGGTCACTACGACCGGTTGCAGCCCCGGCTTTGCGCCAGCCGGAATGTAGAAGTTCACCTGCGTGGCGCCGATCGTTCCCGGTCCAAGCCCATTCCACTGCACCAATGCTGGAACTCCTCCGACGGTGACTGTCAGCGGGTTGGCCGGTGATATCTCGGGAGTGTTCGGAGCCACAACGCCGGTCTTAATGAGCGCATTCATCTCGCCTGCGCCGTTTAGATAAAGCGTCGCGATGCCGCCGGCGGCTACTGTAGGATTGCCGGCCAGATTTCCGCCGCCATCGGTATAAATGGCGGGAGCCGTGGGCGCGACCTGGAACAGATAGCCCGCGGTCTGACCATTGTTCGTAATGCCAAGCACGGCTGGACCAGCGCCTACCTCATACGGGATCTGCAGGTTGATCTGAGTCGGTGAAACATATAGGATGGGCGCCGCGAAACCATCGACTGCTGCTGTGACAGAGCCGGATGCGTAAGGAAGATAGATGCCGGTCGGCGTGCTCACCGCGGTCGAACTGGACAGGTTGGTCCCATAGACGGAAACAATCATTCCCGGTGCGAATCCGGTTTGCCCGACGGGCGGTCCAGCGATGCCGGCGATGCTCATGCTGGAATTGGCGCCCAGGACGAACATCACGGGCACGGTCACGGTTTGCGGCTGCGCGTTCTGCGATTCAAAGACAATCCAGGCGCGGTATGCGCCGGAGCCGAAGCCGAATCCCGACGCGGTCAGGGTGATCTGCGCCGGTCCTGTGCCGGAAAGCTGCGACAGGCTGAGCCAATTGCTGGTCCTATTGGCCGGATAGACGGTAGCGGTCCACGGCTGCGTCTTGTCACTCAGTGAGACATTCAGCGTGGCCTGCGCCGGCTGGCTTACGGAGGCCGAACTCATCGACACAGACGCAGGTGCGACCGCGAGCGTGATCGGACTAGCCGGCGCCGGCGCAAATTCCACCACGGTCTGCTGCGTCTGCCCGTCGTTGCGCGTTGCATAGACATACTCGCGGGCGGGCGCCGTGATCCCGTTCAGGCATAGTGTGCCTTGCAGTGTGCCCCACGCCTGCAGCCGCCACGTTCCGAACGTGGAAACAAACTGACTGGTGATGTTGGTGGTGCCCGCATAAAGCGACGTGAACGAGCTCCAAGAGCCGCCTTCGTCGTTTAGATTTACCTGCACCGGGAATTGGCAAGATGGATTGGCCGTCTGTGTCACCACCTGCGGCGTCGCGGTAAAGGCAAAATTGCTCTGCCTGCCGACGGGGGTGTAGGCCACGGCCGCCTGCCGCGACCAGCTCTGTCCCATGGCATCCGTTCCGCTGACGACGAATGTGTGCGTCAAGGGCGTTTGTACATTGCGCAGAACTACGTTCGTGGTCAGCGTGCCCCCGGGGAGAATATTTGGGGACGGGAAGTACTGCGCCAGGCTCAGCGGCTGGCCGTCCATGGTGAAGCCGGTAACCATAGCAGCGACCCCAGCCAATTCATGCAGCGTGAGAGTTGTCGTCCACGCCTGCCCTTGCGAATCCAGATCGACCACTGTGCCAACTGTGTTCGGAGCGCTTAGGACGACCGCCGCGGCGCCGGTTGGCTTGGAAACCTTCACGACCACTGTGGCGCCCGCGCCGCTGAACGTCGCGTCGCCCGAGTACGATGCCTCCAGCAGGAACGTGCCCGTGCCTTGCAGTGCGGAAAGCGGCACGCTTATCGTTGCCGTCCAAGTATTATCGGTTGCCGTGAGAGGAGCCGAACCAAGCGGCAACCCGGCCAACGCACTGAAACTCACCGAACCCGTAGGAGTTCCACTGACGGCCTTCACCGTCGCGGTCAACTTGATGCTGTCATTCACGGTTCCGCTGGACGGAGTTGCCGAAAGCGTCATCGTCACGGACTGCGCGGCGGAATTCCACTCTGTGAACAGCGTGTTGGCATCGAAAGAGCCCAACCCCGTTGCCTGGTCGTATCCCGGTCCAGCCTGATAACCATAAGATCCATTACCGCAACTCGCGCTGCCCTGCTCGCAGGGTACGGTTGTGTTGCCGGCCGTAACATCGTGAAACGCGCTTGGAGCCTTCTGCGCCAAGCGATACAACTGCGGATTGATATTACCCAGACCGACTCTTGTTTGGCTACCGTTCTTGACTTGATTCTGATTCAGCAGCGCCACAACTCCGGCCATCGACGGCGCGCCGCAGGATGTACCGGAAACGATCGCGAGGGCGCCTTGCAATACGATCGTGTAACCATCATGTTGCGCCGCACTCAGCGCGACGTCCGGAACATTGCGCGCGCCGTCTGCGGGGACGCCCGTTCCTGTCTGCCAGGCCGGTTTTGGAAACAATATACTTGAGCCACCGCCGGATGCGAGCAGGCCTTGTGGGCCGGATTCGTTCCACGCGGATTCCGGAATGTAGGAAAGTACCGACCCGAACGACGACGAGTTAGTTCCCCAGTAAGTTCCCGTTCCTTCGGTAAACTGGGTTCCGCCGACAGCGGTTACTTCCGGCAATACCGCCGGAAAATCGGGCGTCATACCAAGCGTCGCGGTCGGTTGGAACCCCTGTTCATCGCATCCCGCAGGACCAGAATCGCCGGATGCCGCAACGATCGTGATGCCTTCCGCATTGGCTTGTTGGCCTATCGCTTCGTAGGCGCCTGCAGCAACGCCACCCTCGCATGTTCCGTAACTAACGCTTATAACCGGTGCATAATTCTGTTCAATGGCGTAAATTAGCGCCTGGAACGCGTTCGTTCCGTAGACATATGTCAGGCTGGCTTTGGGCGCAATGCCATTGGCCCATTCCAGGTCGAGTTCGGCTTCCACCTGATCGCCGGTTAAGCCCGGATCGACGCCGTTATAGGGCACCATGTGGGGCGTACTGGATGGAAGTCCGAAGCGAGCCTGAAACGCAGACAAATCCGTAGCAAGAACGCCCGACTGACCGACAACGACAATGGCTGAGCCCGTGCCATCCAATCCCGATTTTTGCAGCGGAGTCAGATTGTAAATCGTGGAAAAGTCGGTTGGGCCCATGTAGTTCTGCTTTCCACTTGTGAAGGCGGGGCTTGCGAGGTGCACAGCGGCCCGCGGGCGAAAATCGTTGAAGCCCATGAAACCGCCGACTATTCCGGCCAGCGCTTCGGGTACTTGCGGATCGCTTGAGTTAGCGAAGTGAGTCTCTCTATTTACCGAGTAACGATGAATGCTGGTATGAAAACTGCGCGACGCCTGTCCCGCGGTTCCGCCGAACGCGATCCAATTGCGTCCGCGCGACTGATGAGCGACCGTGAATCCTTCCGCCTTGAGCCACGCTGAGATCTTTGCAAAGTCACCCGCGCTGATGCCGAAGCGATCGGCAAATGCCTCCGGAGTGAGCCACTGATGATATTGCGGCGAGGCCGGATTCTGCTGATCGAGTAACAACTGCGTCATGTCCGCTTTCTGCGCAGCCGATGGCTGCAACAGCAGCATCATGTCGTCCATCGGCATGTTGCCACTGACGGGACCTTGGTCGAACCGTGATTGCGCCAATGGGTGCATGTTGCCGCGGACCGGGCGCGCTCGCGAAGAGTCAATCGACCCGGCAATACGATCGGGAGTGCTCGCGGCGAAAGCGAGGTTTGCTACGGCAAACAAAGCGACTAAGGAAAGAAAGCGGGTGTTACGAGGAGTGCGGCGGGCGCAACTCGGGAATAGCATAGGTGATCAGTCTAACAAACGTAAGTAGGAAAGCGAGCGCTATTTTGTAACTGAGTCCTAGAACGAATGATTTCTACGCGCCAACGCGGATCAGGACTTTCCCCATGGGCCCTCCAGTCAATCTTTCAAAAGCCTGTTTGACTTCGTCAAAGGGAAACACTCTATCCACCACGGGCCGCTTTCCGGTCTTCTGCAACTGATACAAAATCCTAGTCCAGGCTGCCTGCGCTGTTTCCGGCGTAAAGTCGCCAACGGCGACGCCGCCGATGCGGTTGCGCCGGAAGAAAAGCGTGGCGGTGTTGAACTCCGGTACGGTTCCGCCGCTGCGGCCCACCACACTGATCCGGCCGCCATACCCCAAGGTTGCGATCACCTGATGAAACAGTGGACCGCCAATACTATCTACGGCTAAGTCGACCTTTTTCGGCGCGATCGCGGTCAGAATGTTCTTGCGTAAGTTAGCGTCGCCGGGATCAAAGACGAAGTCGGCGCCTAACTCCTTCAAGCGCGCGCCTTTCTCCGCGCTACGCGAAAGCGCTATCACGCGCAGTCCCATCGATTTGCCGAGCAACACCGCCGCGGTACCAACGCCGCCTGAGGCGCCCGTCACCAGCAACGTTGAGCCCTCGGCCGGTGGAGCTTCCGGTTCGCTCCACTGCGTGAGCGCCTGCCAAGCCGTCAAAAATACCAACGGCGCCACCGCCATCTCTTCTTCGGACCAGTCTTTCGGAATCGGCGCCAGGCTTGCCGCCGGGACGCTCACCTTTTCTGCCAAGGTGCCCCACGTCTCAACGCCCACATCGCACCGCAAAATGCCGACACGGTCGCCGACCTTGACGTTCTTCACGCCGTCGCCAACCGCGATTACGTCGCCCGTCCCGTCGCGGCCTAAGATATGCGGTATCGGCGGCTTGGCGGGATACTGCCCTTGCGCCAGAAACGCATCGGCTGGATTCAAAGCCGCAAACCGCACCCGCAGTACGGCTTCACCCGGTCCCGGCTTCGGGTCGATGACTTCCCCCGGATGAATCTTTCCGATTCCTTCGAATCCATCGATCAGCCATGCGCGCATGCAAGTATTCTCTCGCATCCCGCCTTCACAATCGTTAGGTCAGGTTTGGAGTACAATTCAGCCAAGGGAGTTTTCATGCCGCCGCTTACCCGCATACCGTTTGCGCTCCTTTTTGCGGGCGCTATTCTGGGCCAAAATGGAGTTCCTGTGACGCCCAGACCTTTCGCCGGCGTCGTGCACCCGGTCCCGACCGGCTCACGCTCGCTCGCGCCATCGGTCAACCGTTTCGCGCCACCCCCCGCTGCTCCCGTGGCTCCTCACACGCCCGCTGCTCCGTCCGCTGTCAATCCCGGTCCGCACCATGGCGCGCCGCCAGCCGCTAGCAATGTGATTCTGATGCCATATGTTGTGCCGGTGTATGTGGGCAGCAATCTGGAGGCTCCACCTGCTGAACCGGCGGCTCAGGCCGCGGATCCCTCAATCGTCTACCAGTCTTCGCCTGCGCCGGTAATTGTGCCGCAATATGGCGATGCCGCGCCCTCGCTCTATGTATCCGATCAGAATTCTGCTTATATCGATCCCAATAATCCTGAAGCGGTAAGCATCGATCGACCCGAAGCCGACACTGCTGCCGATCGCTACCTGATTGCGCTAAAAGACCACACGGTATATTCGGTGGTCGCATATTGGGTTAACGACGACACGCTGCACTATTTCACTGCGGGCAACGTGCACAATCAGGTTTCGCTTTCACTTGTCGATCGGTCACTTACCACGCGCTTGAATAAAGTAGCGGGGCTCGAAGTGAAATTTCCGTCCGACAACTAAGCGCAGGCAACTTACAACGCGGCTTACTTACCCGCGGCGTTGTAAGATCGCTCGGCTGAGTCTTTCACGTCCGTATTCACCGCGTGGTCCCGCCACAGCCAGCGCATCATATCCGGCAGAATCGCTCCGCCCATCTTTTGGCCGTGTTTGTTCATGCCCCACGCGTAGTTTACGTCGTAACCCTTTTCTGTCAACGACTGCATCAAGCGCACGTTCTGATAAAACCAGTCGCGCTTCGGCTCGTATGTACCGCCCCGGCCTTCTCCGCGGTTGTCGTTGCGGCCGTCCTGCAGAAAAACGTGAATGGGCTTCTTATCGCTGCGCCGCACAATATCCGGATACTCGTCGCCGCCGTGTTGGTCAGGAGGGCGCAAGTGCGTAAAACTGCCCACGATACTCAGGACTCTGTGAAACTGCTCCGGCCGCTCCCAGGCTACGGTGAATGCTGCGATGGCGCCTGAACTTGCGCCGCCGATTCCGTGCTGCTCCGGGTCTTTCGAGATGTTGTAGTCCTTGTACAGCGCCGGCATCAACTCATCCACGACTACGCGTGCATACTTATCGTCTAGCGAGTTATACTCCGTCGGCCGGTTCGTGGTGCGGTCGCCCCACTCAGTCTCGGGACTTGGCTCCGGTTGATCCGGACGCCGCCCGGGATTGATGAATACGCCGATCATCACGGGCAGCTCGCGCCGGTAGATCAGGTTATCCATCACGTTTTGCGCCCGCAGATCGCCGTTCGGATTCTTAAACGCCTGCCCGTCCTGAAAAATCATCAGGCTTACAGGCGTCTTCGGATCGTACTGCGCGGGCACATACACCCAGTAAGTATGCTGCGTCCCCGGATAGGCGTTCGATTGAAGCGTGAATGGTCCGCGAACTTCTCCCTTTGGTACGCCGTCCTGCGGCAGCGAGTCAGGGCCGAGATGATAGAACGCATCCGGATTCGGCGCCTGTGCGTAACTGCCGATCGCAAGCAAGAGCAAGCACGCGAAGGCGCGCATCATCTTACTTTCCGCTCCACGCCAATCCGTCGGCGCCCTTGCCCGCATCGATCAGCCGGGTCACTTTCCAGGTGGCCATATCGATCTCTGCCACCTTACCGCTGGCATCGCACGAAACATAGGCCATCTTCTGGTCGGGACGAATTAACGTCTCCTGCGGGCTCGCGGGCACGTCGACTGTGTGCGCCACCTTCATCGAAGCTAAGTCGATTGCCGCCACTTTATGCGCGGCCGGAATCGCAATTACCAGCCACTTATTGTCACTGCTGACTGCGCTGCCGTAACCCGGCGCCGGAAGCTCGATCCACTGCTTTACTTTGTTGGACGCGGTGTCGATCACTGCGAGACGCGGCGCATCCACGTCGGACGTAAATGCATACTTGTCATCGGCAGAAATCGACATGCGCTGGACCTGTTTCGCCACCGGGATCACCGCGATCGTCTTTTTGTTAACTAAGTCGAGCGCGGAAACCGTCCCCGGCCCTACGTTGGCCGTATATGCCCGCTTGCCGTCGTTGGTGATCGAAAACATGTGCGACTCTTTCGCTCCGGTCGGAACCTTGCCAACAATCTTCAGCGAGTGCGGATCGATCATCGAAATCGCTTCCTCCAGTTCGGTCGAAACGTACAGCATGCCGTTCTTCGGTCCGAACATGGGGCAGTGCGGGCGGACGCCGTGGCCGAAATCGACTTGGCCGGTTACCTTTTGCGTTGCAAGATCGATCGCCACCAGGTGCGTGCCGTCGGTGCCCGGCTTACCCACGCCTGAGTTGCCGTAGATCGGCACGTAAGCCGTGCGTCCATCAGGCGAGGCGATCACTTCGTGACCCGTCACGCCGCCTTCGTCTACCGCGGCGACCTGCTTGCCCGAGGAAGGGTCGATCAAGCCCAGCGTGTGTTCCCCTTTATTGGCTACCAGCAGCCAGCTCTTTGGATTGTTGCCTGTATCGGCGGCGAATGCAGACATGATTGCTAACGCTAGCACGGCGGATGGACGCATGCGAAGTCTCCTGCCGCATTATAATCCTACGCGGGCAAACCCATGCCTTTGTGTGACGGTGTGTGCGACCCATTTCGGCGTGAATCGCTACAATGGGCCGTGGCCCCCGCGCCTGCCAAGCCCCACAACTGGCGCCGTCTCGATGGCGTCGATCTGCTGCGCGGGTTGGCGATCCTGCTGGTCCTTCTCAATCACGTGAATATCCGTTTGCGTGGCGCGCACGTCCCCTTTTCCGCGGGACTGCCGGCCCAGCTTACGTCTTCGCTCTTCTGGAACGGCCAGCGCGGCGTGCAGATCTTCTTCGCGATCTCGGGCTTTCTCATCACTTCGACTTCCCTGCGCCGCTGGGGCGCGCTTTCCAAGGTCAGTCCCCTCGATTTTTACCGGCTCCGTTTCGCCCGCATCGCACCGCTGTTGTTCCTGCTGCTCACGATTCTCACCGCGCTGCACTTTGCGCACGTGAAGTACTTCGTGGTCTCGCCAAAGACCGGCGGGATCGGCAGCGCGCTGCGGGCCGCCCTTACATTTCGCGTCAATGTGCTTGAGGCCAACCACGGCTATCTTCCGGCGAACTGGGATATCTTGTGGTCGCTCGGCGTCGAAGAGGTGTTCTATCTCTTCTTCCCGCTGGCCTGCCGTTTTCTTGCGCGCCGCAAGATTCTGTATGTGCTGCTGGTGTGTTTCGTCATCGCCGGACCCTTCGCGCGCGCTGTCTGGTCGCACGGCAATGAGGTTTGGCGCGAATACTCGTACCTCGGCAGCATGGACGCCATCGCGCTCGGCTGCCTCACGGCAATTACGCTGTCGAGTGCCCGCATCACGGGTCGCACATCGCGTTTTCTCGCGATTGCAGGTTCAGTTTTGCTCGCAGTCTGCCTCGGCTGCACGCTTCTGCTCGACCGGCTTGGCGTCGAACGTCTTGGCCTGGACATGACATTCGTAGCTATCGCGACGTGCATGATCATCGCGGCCTCCGCCGCCACCGAATGGCGCGGACCCCGCGTGCTTGGGCCCGCGCTGCTGCT
>DATAUH010000590.1:0-8888 GCA_036268375.1 Bryobacteraceae bacterium
TCGAAGAGGAGAAGTACGACATTTCGATGCGGGTGGGCGAACTGGGGGTATTGCCGAAGGTGCGCGCGGCGTCGAAGGACATGTTGGTTGTGGCGGACGGGTTCAGTTGCCGGACGCAGGTGGAGCAATCGACGGACAGGCAGGCGTTGCATGTGGCGCAGGTGATGCAGATGGCGTTGCGGCGTGGGATTCAGGGAACGCCGGGGGAATATCCGGAACGTGAATGGACGCGACTGGAGCGCAATGACGGATACCTGCGCGAGATGGCGACGGCGGGCGCGTTGGCGGTGGCTGGCGGCGCGCTGCTCTATAAAGCGCTGCGGAGGAATGACCGATGAGAACGAAAGTGATCGCGGAAGGAACGGAGAAGACGTACGCGCTGATTTTGGAAAAGGACGAAGAGGCGGCGGCGAAGTTGCTGGAGTTCGCGAAGAAAAATAAGATTACGGCGGCGCATTTCACCGCGATTGGCGGGTTTTCACGCGCGGTGCTGGGGTATTTCGATATCGAGAAGAAGGACTACCTGCGCATACCGGTGGATGATCAGGTGGAGGTGGTGTCGCTGGTGGGCGACGTGGCGACGGAGAAGGAACAGCCGAAGGTGCATGCTCATGTTGTACTGGGGAAGCGCGACGGGACGACGCGGGGCGGGCACCTGCTGGAGGGACATGTGCGGCCGACGCTCGAGGTGGTGCTGGCGGTGTCGCCGGCGCATTTGAAGCGGGAGTTCGATGCGGAGAGCGGGATTGCGCTGATTAAGTGAGGGCAATGGAGCGGATTTAAGAGCGCACGGCGAGTAATGCGCGGAAATGCTCGGCCAACTGGGCGATGACGCGGTCGAACGGTTCAACCGACTGATAGGAGCGGGACAACATCACGCCGCCCTCCATCACCGCGAGGACAAAGGTCGCCAAAGATTCGGCGTCGGCGCCGGCGGGAAGACGGTCCTGTAAGGCTTCGATGCAATCGCGAACGGCGCCTATCCAGCCGCGGAAATTCTCGCTGATCAGGCGGTGGGCGGGCTGGTTCTCGGGGTCGATTTCGAGCGCGAGGCGGCCGAGCGGACAGCCATATTGGCAATTAGTGGCGATGATGCGGTCGCGGTAGCCGGCCAGGATTGCGAAGATGCGCGCGACGGGTTCCGAGGTTTGCGCCAACGCGGGCTCGATCACCATGGGGTGGAGGAGCGCCTTGTAGGTTTCGAGGACGGCGCGCAGCAGGGCCTCTTTACTTTCGAAGAAATGGTAGAAGCTGCCGGAATTGACTCCGGCATTGGCCAGCAGATCGGCCATGCTGGTTCCCGCAAAACCACGTTCCCAGAAAAGAAAACGGGCTGACTCGATCAGGCGCTTGCGGGTGTCGGAGACTCTCGGCATCTAAAAATTGCTTGACTTTAAAAGCATACTGCCGTTTACTTGAATGATCAATCAAGTATGCGACTCTTTCTTTACATGGCGGCTATAAGCGCCGCATTTGGCCAGCGTCCGGTATCCGTGGTGAAGCAGGCGGCGCCGGAGAAGGCTCTGATTTTTGAGGTTTTGGTACCCGCGAGTCCAAGCGCTGTATGGCATGCATTTGCGACCAGCGACGGACTGAGCACGTGGCTGACTCCGGGCGCCGTGGTTGACCTGCGCCCTGGCGGGGAGTGGACGGCGCATTACCCGGGGGGAAAGACGGGCGGAGGAACGATTGTCAGCTTCGTTCCGGAGAAGGAAATGGTTCTCTCGGCTATGGCGCCTGAACAATTTCCAACGGTGCGCGAACAACGAACCACGGCGACGTTTCAATTCAGCTCCAAGGAGAAGGGGACGCTGGTGAGGCTGACGCAAACCGGCTGGAAATCCGGTGAGGAATGGGACCGGGCGTATCAATATCTTGTCGGGGGAAACGCTGAGCTCCTGGAGATCTTGCGGCGGCGCTTTGTGGATGGCCCGATCGATTGGAAAAAAGAGTGGGGGCTTTCGAAATGAACATGCAGACCCTGAACTGGTGGGCGATTGTCGTGGCGGCAGTCTCAGCGTTCTTGATCGGCGGTTTGTGGTACTCGCCTGCGTTGTTTGGCGGCCCGTGGAAGCGCGCGAACGGATTTGGAAAGGACGCGCTGGCGCCGGCCGGTGCGAGGATTTTTGCTATTTCGTTTGTCGCGAGCCTGGTGATGGCGTTCAATCTCGCGATGTTTCTGAATGACCCGAAGACGACCCTCGCTTGGGGAGCGACCGCGGGTTTCCTCGCCGGGTTTGGTTGGGTTCTGATGGGGATTGCGATTGTGTCGCTGTTCGAGCGGCGGCCGTGGAGCTATGTGGCGGTCAACGGCGGATATCTGACCGTGGCGCTGGTGGCGATGGGGGCGATTTTGGGAGGCTGGCGATAACCGGCGCTGCATTACGCGTTCGACCTGCGGCGGTTCTGGTGAATCGTAAGCATCCTATGAACACCACTTCCGTCAGCCGCGGCGGCCATGAATACTGGAGGTGATGAATGCAAACGAATGTGAGAGTCGCTGTCGAGAGATCATCGCCCAACAGGAAGTGCAGACTTTCGATGCTGGCGTGCTGCCGGCAGGAGAAACTCAGTGCTCATACCTGTGGAGCTGGCGGCGTCGATTCGCGCGCAAGCTCGTGTGAAGTTCGCAATGGTGGAAGGAAGTAGGAAAATCCGCTCCGCGCACGGCATGGCAGGTTTGGAGTTGCTCCTGGCTGGCGGGGCGCGCTTCAGATCTTCGGTTTCGGCTCCAACTCATGCTTTCTAATCTGCAGTGTCAGCAGATTTGACTCTCAGAAACAGTTCGTCCCATTGATTATGGTTCCCCGAGGAACCGGCCCCCCCACCGCGCCCACCGGCAAACTTTCGGTCGAGCAGACGGATGTCCGTAATCAGATCGACCTCAAACCATCGCCAGTTTGGCAGCGGGCCACTGCTGGCGCCGGAGAGCTGATATCCCAAAAGCTTGATACAACCTTTCTGGACACCGTAGTCATGCGGTTCAGCGATTCGGCGTTCCTCGTTGTAGACCAACTCCACCAGCCGTTTCTCCTCAATGGCCTTTCGAAGTAGAGCGTCGATTTCGGCTGCAACCAACGGGTCACTCGCTGTAGCGATTAGGCGATCACGAATGATGTTCTCAGGGTGCTTACGGTGGATTTCTTGCAGGCTCCAGACGCGAATCGGGTCACGAAGGCGCGCGGCAACGGCGTCGGCGGCGGCGTGGGCGCCGCTCATGGTGGTGATGCAGGGAACGCGGTAGGTGATGGCGCTGCGGCGGATGGCTCTTTCGTCGAAGAAAGCGGGGGCGCCGGTGGTGGTGTAGATGGCGAGCTGGATTTGACCGGCTTTGAGTAAGTCGACCGCGTTGGGGCGGCCTTCGTTCACTTTGAAGACGGTCTTGCAATCTAGCTTGGCGGCGCGCAGGACGGCGGCGGTGCCGCGGGTGGCGACTAGTTTGAAGCCGAGGTCGGCGAAACGCTTGGCGACTTTGACGGCTTCGGGCTTGTGCTGATCGTTGACGCTGATGAAGACGGTGCCGCTGGCGGGAAGGCCGCTGCCGGCGCTGATTTGAGCTTTGAGGAAGGCCTCGCCGAAGTTTTCGCCGACGCCCATGACTTCGCCGGTGGAGCGCATTTCGGGTCCGAGGGCGGGATCGACGCCGGGGAATTTATTGAACGGGAAGACCGGCGATTTGACGAAGGTTTGCGAGACGGCGAGCTTGCCGGTGGAGTAGCCGTAATCTTTGAGCTTCTTGCCCCACATGAGGCCGACGCCGATCTTGGGTAGCGGCACGCCGGTGGCTTTGCTGACGTAGGGAACGGTGCGGGAGGCGCGTGGGTTGACTTCGAGCACGTACACCACGCCGTTTTGAATCGCGTACTGCACGTTCATGAGTCCGATGACGTGCAGGGCCTTGGCGAGGCGAACGGTGTAGTCCTCTATGCTGCGCAGGGTTTCGGCGGGGATGGATTGTGGAGGCAGCACGCAGGAGCTGTCGCCAGAGTGCACGCCGGCCTCTTCGATGTGCTCCATGATGCCGGCGATGAGAACGTCTGTGCCGTCGGCGAGCGCGTCGACATCGACCTCGGTCGCCGATTCGAGGAAGCGATCGACCAGGACGGGGCGCTCCTGCGAGAAGGTGACGGCCTCGCGCATGTACTGGCGGACCATATCTTCGTCGTAGGCGATGACCATGGCGCGTCCGCCGAGAACGTAGCTGGGGCGCACCAGCACGGGATAGCCGATGCGGCGCGCGATGTCGCAGGCCTCTTCGACGCTGGTGGCGGCGCCGTTGGCGGGACAGGGAATCTGCAGCTCTTCGAGAAGTTTGCCGAAGAGTTTTCGATCTTCCGCGAGGTCGATATCCGAGGGATCGGTGCCGATGATAGGGACACCGAGGCGCTTCAGTGGCAGTGCGAGGTTGAGGGGCGTCTGGCCGCCGAACTGGACGATGACGCCATCGGGCTTTTCGGTGTCGCAGATGTTGAGGACGTGCTCGAGGGTGAGGGGCTCGAAGTAGAGGCGGTTGGAGGTGTCGTAATCGGTGGAGACGGTCTCGGGGTTGCAGTTGACCATGATCGATTCGACGCCCATTTCCTGCAGCGAGAAGGAGGCGTGGCAGCAGCAGTAATCGAACTCAATTCCCTGCCCAATGCGATTGGGGCCGCTACCGAGAATCATGACCTTCTTGTTGCTGGTGGGATCGGCTTCGTTGGAGCTTTCGTAGCAGGAATAGAGATACGGCGTGAAGCTTTCGAACTCGGCGGCGCAGGTATCGACGCGGCTGAAGACGGCGGCGACGCCGAGTTCTTTGCGGCGCGTGCGGACAGCGATTTCATCGGTCGACCAGGCTTTGGCTAGTTGCGCGTCGGAGATGCCGTAGCGCTTGGCGCGGCGGAAGAGTTCGCGCGTGGCGTCGACGAGTGTGACGCCCGCGAGTTCGCCTTCGAAATCGATGACTTCCTTCATTTGAGTGAGGAACCAGCGATCGATGGCGGTCAGTTCGTGAATCTCTTCGACCGTTGAGCCTGTGGCGAGCGCGTAACGGATATAGTTCAGGCGGTCGGGCGTGGGCGTCACCAGCTTGTTGATGAGAAGGTTCTTGTCGAATTTTTCCGAGCCAAACGCCTTGCCGGTTTCGAGGCTGCGGATGCCCTTCCAAAGCGCCTCTTTGAAGGTGCGGCCGATGGCCATGACTTCGCCGACGGACTTCATTTGGGTGCCGAGCGTGGTATCGGCGCCAGGAAATTTTTCAAAGGCCCACTTGGGGATCTTGGCTACGACATAGTCGATGGTGGGCTCGAAGCAGGCGGGCGTCTTCTTGGTGATGTCGTTGCGGATTTCGTCGAGGCGATAGCCGACGGCGAGCTTCGCGGCGATTTTGGCGATGGGGAAGCCGGTAGCTTTGGAGGCGAGAGCGGAGCTGCGCGAGACGCGCGGGTTCATCTCGATGACGACCATGCGGCCATCGGCGGGGTTGATGGCGAACTGCACGTTGGAGCCGCCGGTATCGACGCCGATTTCACGCAGACAGGCGAGGGCGCCGTCGCGCATCATTTGATATTCGCGGTCGGTGAGGGTTTGCGCGGGGGCGACTGTGATCGAGTCGCCGGTGTGGACGCCCATGGGATCGAAATTTTCGATGGAGCAGACGATGATGCAGTTGTCGGCGAGGTCGCGCATGACCTCGAGCTCGTATTCTTTCCAGCCGAGGGCGCTCTCTTCCATCAGGACTTCGTGGACCGGTGAAAGGGCGATGCCGCGCTCGAGAATCTCTTCGAGATCTTCCTGGTTGTACGCGATGCCGCCGCCGGTGCCGCCCATAGTGAAGCTGGGGCGCAGGATGTTGGGATAGCCGATGCGGGCCGCGAAATCGATGCCGTCCTGAATGGTGGTGATGAGTTTCGACTGCGGCGTGGCGAGGCCAATTTTGCGCATTGCGTCTTTGAACAACAGACGGTCTTCGGCCTTCTTGATGGCGTCGATTTTGGCGCCGATGAGTTCGACGCCGTAGCGATCGAGCACGCCCTTTTCGGCGAGTTCGACGGAGAGATTGAGGCCGGTTTGACCGCCGACCGTGGAGAGAAGCGCATCGGGACGTTCGCGCCGGATGATTTCCTCGAGGTAGACGGCGGTGAGTGGCTCGACATAGGTTTTGTCGGCCAGGTCGGGGTCCGTCATGATGGTGGCGGGGTTGGAATTGACGAGGATGACCTCGAAGCCATCGGCACGGAGCGCCTTGGCGGCCTGGGTGCCGGAGTAATCGAATTCGCATGCCTGGCCGATGATGATGGGGCCGGAGCCGACGATGAGGATGCGATGAAGGTCGTTGCGTCTAGGCATCCGTTATTGTTTCCCGCTCATGAGTTGGACGAATTCATCGAAGAGATAGTGCGAGTCGTGCGGCCCAGGCGCTGCCTCGGGATGGTATTGGACGCAGAAGGCGGGGTGGCTGCGATGCCGGAAACCTTCGAGCGTTTGATCGTTGAGATTGACGTGGGTCACTTCAAGCTCATTGAGGTTGAGGGAATCGGGGTCGACCGCGAAGCCGTGGTTGTGGGAAGTGATCTCGACGCGCTGGGTGATTTCGTTGCGCACGGGGTGGTTGGCGCCGCGGTGTCCGAACTTCAACTTGTAGGTTTTGCCGCCGCAGGCGAGGCCGAGGAGTTGGTGGCCGAGGCAGATGCCGAAGACTGGCTTCTTGCCGATGAGTTTGCGGATGTTGGAGACCTGCGTTTCGAGAGGCTCGGGGTCGCCGGGGCCGTTAGACAGAAAGATGCCGTCGGGTTTGAGGGCAAGCACGTCTTCGGCGGAGGTGAGCGCGGGGACAACGGTGACGCGGCAGCCCGTCTGCACCAGGCGGCGCAGGATGTTGCGCTTGATACCGAAATCGTAAGCCACGACGTGATGCGTGAGTTCGGAGACTGCGCCGACGAGATCGGATGGCGAGCAGGGCTCGACGGGATCGGTCCAGTGGTATTGCTTGGGCGTGGTGACGCGGCTGGCGAGATCGAGGCCGGTCATGCTGGGAATCTGACGGGCCTTTTCGACGAGCTGCGCGGGCGAGGCGCCGGTGGAAGAGAGAACGCCGCGCATGACGCCGCGCGTGCGCAGGTGGCGGACGAGGGCTCGCGTATCGAGATCGGATATTACCGGAATGTCATTTTGCGCAAGGAAGCCGTTGGCCTCTTCATCGGAGCGCCAGTTGCTGGCGATGTGTGAGAATTCGCGGACGGCGAGACCTTCGATGTAGGGCTTCCCTGCCTCGTTATCGCTTTGAGCGGTGCCGTAATTGCCGATTTGCGGGTTGGTAAGAACGACAATCTGGCCGGAATAGGACGGGTCTGTGAAGACTTCCTGATAGCCGGTGAGCGCGGTATTGAAGACCACTTCGCCCGAACGTTCGGTGGGCGCACCAAAAGCCTGGCCCTCGAAGACGGTTCCGTCTTCCAAGGCGAGAATGGCAGAGTTCAATCTGTCGTGTTCCTCCGTGGGGTGGGTAACTTTTATTCTAGCAAGCGCGGGGATGATTGCGCTTGCATCATGAGCGCGGTTTGGGGTCAGGAGTACGGGGCGGGAACGGGTGCGTTGCGCCTGGCGTATCCGAACCTGCCCACGGCTGGGGCCTTATATGCCGAATTTTGTATATGCCTTGACACGTATATACGTTCCAGGGTATATCAGAAGTGTGGAATCGGTATTCGAAATTATTGCGGAGCCGAACCGGCGCGCAATATTGAGCCTGCTGGCGGCGTCACAGCAGTCGGTGGGAGAGATCGAGCGTCAGTTGCGCATGCCGCAGCCGACTGTCTCGAAGCACCTGCGCGTGTTGCGGGACGCAGGATTCGTCGAGTCGACGGTGGACGCGCAGCGGCGGCTTTATCGCTTGCGGCCTGAACCGTTGCAGGAGGTCGATGCGTGGTTGGCTCAGTTCCGCCGGTTCTGGACCGCGCACGTGGATGCGCTTGAACGGCATCTGGACCGGATGGAGCAGGCCACATCAACGAAAAAGAAGACAAGGAGAAATCGATGAGCAATCGTGAACAGTACACGCCGGGCCCGGCGAATGGGGCGGAAGTAAAAAAGGAGGGCGAGAAGTGGGCTCTGATCCTGGTGAAAGAGCTGCGCCACGCACCGGAGAAGGTCTGGCAGGCGTTGACCGATCCGGCGCAATTACGCGAGTGGGCGCCTTTTGACGCCGATGAAAGCCTTGGTACGGCTGGAAACACGGTGAAGCTCACGACGGTGGGGGCGCCGGGGCCGCACATTGTCGAGACAACGGTGACGCGGGCCGACGCGCCGAAGCTGCTGGAGTACACGTGGGGCGGCAACGACATGCGGTGGGAACTTGAGGAGCTTGGCGGAGGCACGCGGCTAACGCTGTGGACCAGCATCCATCGCCGGTACGTTGCGTGGGGCGCGGCCGGGTGGCAGGTCTGTTTCGATGTTTTGGATCGGCTGTTGGCGGGTGAGCCGATAGGGCGCATTACGGGGCCGGAGACCATGAAATTCGACTGGTGGCAGCGCTTGACCTCGGAATATGCGAAGGAGTTTGACGTTGAGTTGCCGAGTTGGTCGCCCGGCGCTTCGAAGTCGTGAGGGCAGGAGGAGGATGGTATGGAATCGACACTTGAAAGACCTGTAAATGTTTTGGCGAAGGCGGGGTTTTCGACCACGAAGATCGTTTTTTGGAGCGTGACCGCGCTGTTCTGCCTGCAGATGGGCTTTACGGCCTACGCGCAACTGACGTTTCCTGAGGTGTCGCAGGCGTTCACACACCTTGGGTTTCCCGCGTATTTCCGAGTGGAGCTATCGTGGGCGAAGTTTCTCGGCGTTGGGATGCTGCTTCTGCCGCTATCGGCGCGGGTGAAGGAGTGGGCCTACGCCGGGTTCGCGATTAATCT
>DATAUH010000591.1:0-7191 GCA_036268375.1 Bryobacteraceae bacterium
AGGTTTTGGTCTCGTCAGCAGGTTTGCGTTGCAGGTAAAAGCAAAACCAGGAGAGGAAAAGCGCGAGCGCGTCGGTAAAATTATGGCCGGCGTCGGAGAGCAGGGCGAGAGAATGCGCGCGGAAACCGGCAACGATTTCTATAGCAACAAAGACCGTCGTGACAGCGAGCGACCATTTCAGGCGGCTGCCGGCCGCGGCGTGATGATGGCTCCCGGAATGGTGCGCGTGATCGTGCACACAGAGACTCTACTTTTATTTTAACGCGTGCCTAAGCTGGTCGACGTTATCGAATGGTAAACCACAGCGGCAACGTCCGTAGCATTCCACCCTTGATCCACGCGTGGTAGGGGACCTTCCCGAAGACTTCGCTCAATTTGGCGTCGCGCGCGGCTTCGAGAACGTCAGGTTGCGATCGCTTGGTCAGCATGGTGAAAAGGCTTTGACGCGGCGGATAGACCATCAACGCGACGTTTTCGTTGGCCGGTATATTGGCCTTTTTCTTGACCGCCGCGATGGCTGTATCGAGGCCGCCGAGTTCATCGACCAGGCCGCGGTCCTTAGCCTGCGCGCCCAGCCACACGCGGCCCTGCGCGACGGGCTCGATTTGATCGTATTGGCGGTGGCGCGCGGCGGCGACTTTGGAGACGAAGTCGCGATAGTTCTCGTCGATGCCGTTGCGGAGTAACTGGCGCTCCTCGGGGGTGAGCTCGGTGTAGTCGGAATCGATATCGGCGTGTTTGCCGCGTTGAACGGCGTCTTTGGTTACGCCGAGTTTGTCGTAGAGACCGTGCAGGTCGGGCTTACCGAAGACGACGCCGATGGACCCGGTTTCGGTTTGCGGGTAGGCTACGACGGGATCGCCGGTCATCGCCATGTAGTAGCCGCCGGATGCGGCGAGATCGGACATGGAAATGACTAGTGGCTTCTGCTTACTGAGCAGGTTCATCTGGCGCCACATCTCGTCCGAAGCGGTAGCTTCGCCGCCTCCGGAATCGATGCGTACGATGACGCCGCGGATATTGGAATCGCCGCCGACCTCGCGTAGCAGATGGTTGAAGCCGAAGGACGTGAGCGTCGTTGCCTCGGAGCCATCATCGCCCGGATCCCCACGGACGATATCGCCGGATGCGACGACAAGCGCGATGTGGCTGCCCGAAGCGGATGAATCGGCCACCGAGACGTATTTATCGGCTCCGACGCGATGGACCGTCGCGCCGAGTTTGTCTTTTAATTCGCCCCACATTTGATCTTCGAATCGAAGCTCATCCACCAAGCCGGCTTTTAGAGCTTGGGTGGCGGTGAAGGGACCCTGATCGATGATGGCGCGCACGTCGTCGGGTGTTTTTTTTCGGGCGGCGGCAATGCGGGCGACCATGTTGCCATAGAGGTCGTCGACTAAGCCGGTAATGACTTCGCGGGTTTCGGGGCTCATGTCGGTGCGCGTGAACATGTCACCGAAATCTTTGTATTTGCCGTCGTGCTCCACCTCGACGGAGACGCCGAGCTTGTCGAGAGTGCGCTTGAAGTACATGGTCTCAGCGCGAAGGCCTTTGATCATCACGGGCTCTTCATCGCCGAGAAAGATGCGGTCGGCAGGCAACGAAATGTAGTATTCGCGCGTGGTGGGCTGCCGCAGATAGGCAAAGACGGGCTTGCCGGATTTGCGGAACTGCTCAATATCTGAGCGGATCTCCTCGAGCTTGCCCCAGCCGGCGGAGATGCTGTCGGGCTCTAAAACGAGGGCTCGAATGTTGGAGTCGCTGGCGGCCTTGCGCAGAACGGAGTAGACGTTCACCACGGTCAGGGACGGCGATGAGCCACCGAGAAAATCGGGCAGAGTGACGGGCGCTTTCTCGGGAATGTCGCCGGAGAGTCGAAGGACAAGCACGGAATTGGCGGAGATTTCGGGCGGTTTTTCGCGGAAGCGAATCAGCACGAAAAAGAGCAGAACGAAGCTGAGGAAGACGAGAATAACGCCAGTGACGAGACCGAGGATGAACTTGACCATGGCTACTCCGAAAGTACCACTGTTAGTTGCAGGCGTGCGTTCAACAGCGAATGCGCTTGTGCGGCTGCGATGACCGTGGACCGCTGCGGCGTGAGTACGAGAACAGTTCGGCAACGCCGTGGGCGGGGGTGGCTAGCGAATTGCCAAAAGGCGGGCGGAGGAATTGATGCGTATTCTTCGCGATATGATTTTTCTGTTCCTGTTCTTCGTGATGGTAGTGATATGGCTGGTTGCGTGGGCCGCGATGCACATCACCGCAGGAGGCATTCACGTGCTGCTATTACTGGCGGTGATATTCCTGGTTATGCACTTCGTCTCAGGGCGAAGGACAGTGTAAATTTGTCCCGGAAAAGACCGGAACTAAGGGCGCGCGCCGCCGGACGTCTCAAGTTCGCGCAGGAGAGCCGAGGCTTTGTAGACCTTCTGCAGAGCCTCGGTAATGCCCTGCGAGGACACGTGCACAGCGCGCGCTTTGTCTTCGTCGTAGAGATACGTGACGGCGATGCTTTCAAGGTTGGCGTCGAAGGTGACGCCCGCCAGTTCCCCCTTTTGATTGATAACCGGTGCGCCGGAGGGGCCGCTGGTGATGTCGCAGGTGGAGACGAAGTTCATGGGCGTAGTAAGCCCGAGCGAGCTCTTCACGGCGGCCCAAGCGGTTGGCAGGGCGACCGGGTCGACCGCGGCGGCGTAATGCAGGAGGCCGCCGAACGTGGTGGCGAAGGGGACCGGGGCTTCGGTGCGGTCGCGGTACGGTTTGGGAGCGCCGAATGTGAGGCGCGGGGTGTTTGTGGCGTCGGGATAATCGGCGGCGCCGAATAGGCGGAAACGGTATTGCGCGATCTTTTCGGCGGCCGACACTTCGAGAGCTTCAATGGTTTCGGCGTGGCGCTTGCCGATCTTGCGCGCTCCGTCTTCGACAGCCTTGACGAGCGGTGTGAGGGCTGAAGCGTCGCCAGGTTTGGCGGCGTGGACCATCTCGGCAGCAGCGACGTCCGGGGTTTTGCCGCCAAGGACCGACTTCAGGTTGACCTCTTTTTCACCGAGATTCTGCAATTCCTTCAGATAACGTGAAAGGAGCGCGATTTCGGCCGCCTCTTCGATAGGAGCGGGCGGCGGCGGAGGCTGGTTACGCAGGCTGGCGCGCGCCATTCTGAACAGCACGCTTCCTTCGGCGGCAGGATTTTCCAGTAATTGATAGCGGCGCTCGTCAGGGGTCCAGTTTTTGTATGCAGTGGCGACCTGGTCCCACACTTTGCCTGCTTCGGCTCCGAGCTTCGGATCCTTTTCGACGGCGTTGCGCAGCTTGCGCTGAAAGTTCGATTTGCGCACCAGAAGCCATTCATCTTTGAGGCCAATCAACTTGCCCGCCGTGAGTTTGTATTGCGCGCCGAGCGACGCGAGCGCGGCGCTTTTTGGCGCGGCGACGCGCAGGTCTTCAATGCGCGTGGCGAGGCGGCTGACGGCGTAGGGAAGTGAGGTCTTGCTGTAGAAATCGAGCTGTTCGGAGGTGGCCAGGCGCGAGGTCGCGATGGGGCTGCCGGGCGCGAACAGCAGGTCGTTTTCTTGAATGGCTTCGTCGCTCCACTTGAAGTGGTGCGGAGTGGCGGCGGGCTGGCCGTTGATATAAGCGCGCAGGAACGCTATATCCATGGAGTAGCGCGGGTAGGTGATTTCGGCCGCTGCACCGCCGAAGTTGGCGATTGAAAACTCGGGCGTGAAGACGAGGCGGAGATCGGAGTAGCGCTTGTACTGGTAAAGGTCGTAACGCTCGCCGGATGCGAGCTTGACAACCGTGCAGACATTGCCGCTCTTCTGCGCGCAGGCCTTTTCGATTCGCGAGATGGAGGCATTGCGCTTCTCGAGTGCATCCGTCGCTTTCATCTTGTCGGTGACGCCTTCTTTGACTTGCCTGGTGACTTCGTTAAGAGCGACGAGCACGTCGGCAGTGAGATTGGGACATTGAAACTCGCCGGACTCGGCGGCGGCGAACGACGCTGCGGCTTGTGGCGCGGCTTTCGCGGCGCATTCGGCGACGGCGCGGCGGCTGGTGACAATGAGGCCGCGCGACGAAACAAAGGCGCCCGATGCGTTGCCGATGTGAAGGGTGGAGAGGCGAAGGTTTTCGAGGAACGCGTCGGAGACTTCGAAGCCGTACTTCTGTTTGACGACATCTTTGGGGAACTGGTTGAAGAGCCAGAGGCCTTCATCGGCGGGGAGTGCAGCGGGCAGAAGCGCGGCAAGGAACGCCGCGCGCGCAACAAAGCGCAAATGCATTTCGCTAGTTTACGCCTCGCTGTCGCGTCGCGGGTTCCAAATAATTGTTGACAACACTAATTTTTTAGTACTAAATGGCAGCATGCGCTTTATTTGGGTGCGAGCGATGGGTTTGATAGCTGTTGCAGGCGTGTTGGCGGCGCAGGACGCAGCGCCGGCGGCACAGGAACCAGCGCCAACGGTGCAAACCTTAATGCGGGATGCGAACGCGAAGTACATGCAGCGCGAATACGCGGCGAGCATAGCGCTATACACACAGGCGCGGCAGATATTGGAGCAGGCGCCGGCGACGGACGATGAGGCAACGCAGAAACGGTACGACCTGTTGAAGCGGATGACAACCGTGGCGTCGGCGATGGGTGAGTACCCGGCGGCAAGCCAGTTACTAGATGCCGCGATTCAGTTGCGCCTCGACCGTTATGGACCGGACGATCCGCAGGCGATTGCCGATCGCTTGCACGAAGTATCTGTGTATCGCGCGATGGGCGATGCTGCGCAGGCGAAGACGGCGTTGCAGATGGTGATGGCGAAACATGTTGAAGCGGGTGGTCGGCGTAATCCCGCACTCGCGGACGATTTCAGTTTGATGGGCCAGATCGCGTTCGACATGCAGGCGCGCGATGAGGCGGCCGCGCAGTGGCGCATCGCGATCGCAATGCGCGCGGCGGAGAAGGGCCAACTCGACGTGACGCTGGCGCCGGACTTGGATCGGCTCGGCCAGGTGTGTATTGAACTGCGGCGCTATCAGGAGGCGGAGGACACGTTCCAGCGCGCACTGCTGATTCGCGAATCGGTCTTAGGCACGGAGCATGCCGACCTGCTGGCAACGCTGGACGGCTTGGCGTACGCGTACTTCGGCCAGCAGAAGTGGGAGGAGGCGGAAGCCGCGTACAAACGGCTGGTGGCGCTGTGGACCAAGTCTGTGGGCGAAACGCACCCGATGCTCGCGATTGCACTGGATAAGATAGCGACGTTCTACATCGCGCAGCACAGGTACGACGAAGCGCACGAGGCGTACGAGCGATCGACCGCGATTCGCAAACTGTTTCTGGCGACGGAATTAGGCAAGGAGGCGTTGCAGATAGCTGCGGCCGGTGATGCTGCGAGTTCAAACGCCATGGCGCACCGCGCGCTGCGTGAAATGGACCCGCCAAACCCGATTTACGATGAGCAGCGCGAGGCGATCGAAAAGGATATGACGCCGGAAGCCGCCGTGCCGGAGAAGCCTGCGAAAAAGACTACGCCCAAAACGGCGCCGAAGAAATAAGCAGGCCGGCTTAGCCGACGCTGCCTTCGAGGCTGACGCCCAGAAGCTTTTGCGCCTCGACTGCGAACTCCATCGGCAGCTCGCGGAAAACCTCTTTGCAGAAACCGTGCACGATCATCGAGACCGCGTCCTCTGTCGAGATTCCGCGCTGGCGGCAGTAGAAGATCTGATCTTCGCCGATCTTGGAAGTGGACGCTTCGTGCTCCACCTGCGACGACGTATTCTTCACTTCGAGATACGGGAAGGTGTGCGCGCCGCATTGATCGCCCAGCAGCATGGAGTCGCACTGCGAGTAGTTGCGCGCGCCTTCGGCCGATTTGAGAATCTTTACCGCGCCGCGATAGGTGTTCTGGCCGTGTCCGGCGGAGATGCCTTTGGAGACGATCGTCGACGTGGTGTTCTTGCCGATGTGGATCATCTTGGTACCGGTGTCGGCCTGCTGATAGTTATTCGTGAGGGCGACGGAGTAGAATTCACCCACGGAATTGTCGCCGATCAAAAGGCAGCTTGGGTACTTCCAGGTGATGGCGGAGCCGGTCTCGACCTGGGTCCAGGAGATTTTGGAATTCACGCCGCGGCACGCGCCACGTTTCGTGACGAAGTTGTAAATGCCGCCCTTGCCTTCTTTGTCGCCGGGATACCAGTTCTGCACGGTGGAATATTTGATCTGCGCGTTGTCGAGCGCAACCAGTTCGACAACTGCGGCGTGCAGTTGGTTGGTGTCGCGCATGGGCGCGGTGCAGCCTTCGAGATACGAAACGTAGGCGCCTTCATCGGCGATGATGAGCGTACGTTCGAACTGGCCCGTGCCCTTCGCGTTGATGCGGAAATAAGTGGAGAGCTCCATGGGGCAGCGCACGCCCTTGGGAACGTAGCAGAAGGAGCCATCGCTGAACACCGCGCTGTTGAGCGCGGCGAAGAAGTTGTCGGTGGTAGGGACCACGGAGCCGAGGTATTGGCGGACGAGATCGGGATACTCCTGCACCGCGTCGGAGAAGGAGCCGAAGATGATTCCCATGTCCTTCAACTTCTCTTTGAAGGTGGTGGCGACGGAGACGCTATCGAAGACCGCGTCGACGGCGACGCCCGCGAGCAGTTCCCGCTCCTGCAGCGGAATGCCGAGCTTTTCGTAGGTCTTCAGCAGTTCGGGGTCGATTTCATCCAGGCTCTTGGGCGCGTCGGCTTTGGTTTTCGGAGCGGCGTAGTAGATGATGTCCTGATAATCGATGGGCGGGTAGTGCACGTTGGCCCACTCGGGCGCTTTCATCTGCAGCCAATGCTTGTAGGCTTTGAGTCGCCACTCGAGCAGCCACTCCGGTTCCTTTTTCTTGGCGGAAATCAGGCGGATAACATCTTCGCTCAGGCCGCGGGGAATCTCTTCCGATTCGATATCGGTGACAAATCCCCACTTGTATTCCTGATTGGCAAAAGTCTCGATGGTATTGGTGGAGCTGCTCACGGCGGGTTCCTCGTAAACTGTTGGTCTATATTTAGGTTAGCTAATCTGTACTTTCTAGTCAAGATTGAGGCTTGGGTGTCGGCGCAAAATGATAATGTCCTAATCGTGCCAAGTAGAAATGTCCTATTGATGGGGTGAGTGTGGAGGGGTGGAATCTGGAGCCCTTCTCATGACGCAACAGG
>DATAUH010000592.1:0-14816 GCA_036268375.1 Bryobacteraceae bacterium
CACTAACTCGGGCGGCAACTGGCTGCAGGCTTCGCCAGTCGGCAATCAAGTCAATGTAGTGTTGAACGGCCTTGTCGTAAGCACGCTGGGCGCGGGAACCTACTCGGGAACAGTAACCATTACGCAAAGCGGTTCGGCGCCCATCGCTGTACCGGTGACGTTGACGGTGAATCCGGAACCGCCGGTTACGGTTAGCCCCACAACGATCAGTTTGAATTACCAGATTGGCGGGCTGAACAACGTCGGAGCACAGGAACCCGTAACTCTATCGACGACCAGTACCGCCGCGATTCCATATCAGTTCCTGACGCCGACCGTGGGCAACAATCCGACGGGAAGCCAGTGGATCACGGTAACTCCTTCGAGCGGATCGGTTCCGGCAGGCGGAAATGCGCAGCCGGCCATTTCGTATAACACGGCGTCCAACCTGCCTGCAGGCAGTTATTCCGGGTCCGTGCCGTTGACGGCGACCGGAGGCGTGCTTTCGCAAAGTACGATTGCCGTGAACCTGCTGGTTTCAAGCAATCCACTGTTGGTTGTGCCGACGCAAAGTCTGAACTTCCTGTATGAATTGAATTCCGGGAATCTTCCGGCGGCGCAAAGCGTTACCGCGCAATCGACGGCCGTCGCGCCCGCTTCCACAACTGGACAAATGGCAATTACTGTAGCAGCCACCACGACCACCGGCGGCGGCTGGCTGACGGTGACGCCGACCACCAACCTGAACACGGGTACTCCTTTTTCGGTTTCGGCGAATCCGGCGGGACTGGCTCCCGGAACTTACACCGGCTCAGTAGTGGTGACGCCGGCTGCCGCCGCAGCCGCCGGCAACGGCCCTCAGACCATCGCCGTAACGCTGACGGTGGGCAACGATCCGGCAATTATTGCCGATACAACGGGCGTTGTCTTCCCGTATCAGGTTGGCCAGACTGCCCCAGCGCAACAAACCATTAATCTATCCAGCAGCACCGGCGCGGCGTTGAACTACACCGTTACCGACACCGAGACAACCTGCGGCGCCATCAACTGGTTGGCTTTGGGCGGTACGACGACGGGTTCGACTTCCGGAGCCTTCACAGTAGCGCCGGGCACTCTTGCTGGCCTGGCGGCCGGGACCTGCACGGGTACAATTACGGTCGCGGCGACCAATCCGGCGACGGGAAATGCGGCAATCAACAGCCCCGTTACCATCCCGGTTACGCTCTACGTGAGCAACAGCGCGCTGTTGACGGTGAATCCAGCATCGCTTTCGTTCTCCACGGGCGTGAGCGGAGCGGGTTCGACTAAACAGATTCAAGTGAACAGCACTGACGGTTCGACAGTGACTTACTCTGTAAGTTTCACCACCACAACCGGCGGCAATAGTTGGTTGACGGCCGGTCCGCTGAGCGGCAGCACTGCTTCGAACAGCAACGTAATCAATGTGTCCGTGGTCCCCGGATTGCTTTCCTCGGGTACTTACACTGGCGCGATCACGATTACGGCCACCGGCGTGGCTGATAGCCCGTATGTCATCCCGGTGACGCTGCAGGTGACTGCAGGTACGCTGTCACTTTCCTCTAGCACGCTCAGCTTCAGTTACACGCTGAATGGCGCGACGCCGGTGGGGCAGACGGTGCAGGTCACGGGCGTGGGCAACACGGCTCTTAACTTCAGCGTCGCCGCCAACAGCGGCTCGGCCGGCGGAAACTGGCTATCGGTTACGCCGACGACCGGGACGACGCCCGCGTCGCTGACAATATCGGCCAACCCGGCGAACCTGGCCGTGGGCACTTACAGCGGTTCGGTAGTTGTAACCTCACCCAACGCCGCAAACAGCCCTGCGACGATCGCCGTGACGTTGACGGTCAACTCGGGAACAATAACGGCGACCCCGGCGCCAACCGCCGATGGGCTGGTGTTCACGCTGGGCGCGGGGGCCACCGCGCCTGCTACTCAAGCGATCGCGCTGGCCTCGACGCCTGCCGGGGCTGCCTTCAACGCTGCGGCCACGATGACGACCGGCACTGGCTGGCTCTCGGTGACGCCGAGCAGCGGAACCGCTCCGGGAACGGTGACGATTTCGGCCAATGCCGGAACGCTTGCCGTGGGAACTTATACCGGAGCTGTAACTATTACGGCGCCGGGCGCTTCCGGCTCACCGTTCACTTACAAAGTGACGCTGAACGTAGTTACGCCGATAACGATCGTCGCCGCTCCGGCGACGTTGACCTTCGGATATACGCTCCAGAGCGCAGCGCCGGCCGCACAGACGGTGCAGATCACGGCCGCCGCCCCTCCGGGCGTCGGAGCGCTGGCTACGTTCCCGTTCGCTGCGAGCGCTACAACCGCAACCGGCGGTCCGTGGCTCGCGGTAACCCCAGCTACCGGCACTGTACCGGGCAGCATCTCGGTTTCAATTAATCCGCAAGGTTTGGCCGCCGGGTCTTATACCGGTTCAGTTACCGTAGCTACCGGGAGTGCGAACGGCGCAACCTCCGCGGTTATCCCGGTAACGCTGACAGTTACGACAGCGCCGACGCCGGTAGTCGCCGCAATCACGAATGCCGCCAGCGGATTCGTGGGCGCGATCTCACCGGGCGAAGAGGTTTCGATCTACGGAACTAACTTCGGGCCTGCCAGTGTGGCTTCGGCGGCGGTTACCAATAACGCGTATCCGACGACGCTTGCGAACACGCAAGTTCTGTTCGACGGCGTACCGGCTCCAATCATCGCAGTCGTTAGCGGACAGGTTAACGTGATGGTGCCCTACGGCATCGCTGGACGGGCAACCACCACGGTACAGGTCAGCTATCTCGGCGTAAACTCGTCGGGTATCGCTTACAACGTGACCAGCGCTGTGCCCGGCATCTATACGGTCAACCAGGCTGGGACTGGTCAGGGCGCGATCCTGAATCAGGATCTGTCGGTGAACAGTTCCACCAATACGGCCGCGCCGGGATCCGTCATCGCGATCTATATGACCGGTGAAGGCGTCACGAGCCCGGCAAGCTCAACCGGCCAAGTTGCCCCGTCCGATGGAACCGGCTTGAACAAGCCCGTGCAGACTGTGACGGCGACTATCAACGGCGTGACCGCTCCGGTGCAGTATTACGGATCGGCGCCCGGCTTGGTCTACGGCGTGATGCAGGTGAATGTGATGGTTCCTGCGAACACGCCCAGCGGGAATGCCCAGGTGGTGGTGAACGTTGGTAGCAGCGGCACCCAAACCGGGGTGACTCTCGCGGTGAAAGGCAACAGCTAGCGGGCAAGGGCTCCGCCCTTGATATCCCTGCGAGATAGGGGAATCGAGGGAGTCAGAAGCCAGAATGGCAGGAACACAGCTGCTCCTGCCTCAAGGCGGGTTTTCCGGAAACGGGAACCCGCCTTTTTTACGGTGCCGAGTACAACGATGGGCTCTTAGTTATCTACGGCCGGCAAACAAGGGCTTCGCCTTTATATCCCTGCGAGATAGGAGAGTCGAGGGAGTCAGAAGCCAGAATGGCAGGGGCACAACTGCCCCTGCCTCCAGGCGGGTTTCCGGAAACGGGAACCCGCCTTTTTTGTGGCGCGAGTTACAACGATGGGCTCTCAGTTATCTGCGGCCGCCAAACAAGGGTTCGTCTTGATATCCCTGCGGGATAGGAGAGTAGAGGGAGTCAGAGTCAGAATGGCGACAACACAGCTGCTCCTGCCTCCAGGCGGATTTCCGGAAACGGGAACCGCCTTTTTACGGTGCCGAGTTACAACGATGGGCTCTTAGTTATCTCCGGCCGGCAAACAAGGGCTTCGCCTTGATATCCATGCGGGATAGGGAAGTAGAGGGAGTCAGAGTCAGAATGGCGAGAACACAGCTGCTCCTACCTCCAGGCGGGTTTACCGGAAACGGGAACCCGCCTTTTTTGTGGCGCCGAGTTACAACGATGGGCTCTTAGTTATCTCCGGCCGGCAAACAAGGGCTTCGCCTTGATATCCCTGCGAGATAGGGAATTTTCAGGAGAGAAGCCAGAATGGCAGGAGCACAACTGCTCCTGCCTCCAGGCGGGTTTTCCGGAAACCGGAACCCGCCTTTTTATTGTCGCGACTTATAACAACGCCTTCTTAGTTATCTCCGGACGGCTTTTCCACGTGATCGATGACCATCACTTGTACGGGAGCTTTCTGCGGCTCGAGCCGCAAACCCAGTTGCTGGCGCACGGCCGTGAAAATATTTGGACCGGACGTGTCGATGGGCGCTCCGTTGATTTGAGCGTTTTCCGGGATGTTCGGCGGAAGATCAGCGGTGTATTCCAGCGTGAAATCGTAGCCGCCCTTGAGATTCGTCATGTCTGCGATCGGGCGATCTACTAGTTGGCCCAAGCGCCAGGCGAAATACTCCATGGGACAGAAGGTAGCTGTGAGTTTGAAGTGCAGAAATGGCGATTGCGCCTGATCGATCCAGGGATCGCCGCCATTCGAGGCCTCGTGGGGTTTGATTTTGGGTCCCGCCTTATCCACGGTCAATCCATACACCGACATTGCCTTCTTTTCGAAGTGAACCTGCAGCTTAAAACGGTCGGCCAGCAGATTCTTGAACATCGTATGGAGATCTTCGCCGTCGGAGGACTTCTCGGCCTTGCCGCGCACGTCGTACCGTTCCGAATCGAGCCATGCTGGGCCGCCGATAATCTGATCCGGCTTGAGGCGATAAATCGCCGTCAGCATCACCTTCACCGGGAGGCACTGGGCGGCGTAGACTTGCCCTCCGGGCTGCGGTCGAATACCGCATGGCGTGCCGGGCACGAGAGGGCCGGAGAGCTTTACAGTGTCGACTTCGAACTTCGTTTTGGGATCGACAGGCGTGGGCTGCGCGCACATAAGCGGCGCCAGCGCCAAAACAAGCGCGGCGAGAGAAACAATGCGTAGCATTTGTTGTCGATTATACGTCCGCGTTTCAGTCGGCGCGTAGCGCGACCATCGGGTCGGTGGCAGTGGCGCGTCGTGCGGGAAGGTAGCAGGCGAAAGCGGCAATCGAAATCGCGGCTACAGCCACGGTTGCGAACGTCAGCGGGTCCGCGCTTTTCACTTCGAAGAGCAGGCTGAGCATCAAGCGTCCCAACGCAAGCGCGCCGGCAAGTCCCAATACGATGCCAACGGCCGCCAGACGAATTCCCTGCCCCATCACCTGCCGTACAAGGCTCCAGTGATTGGCGCCGAGCGCCATGCGCAGGCCGAATTCGTGCGTACGCTGACTTACGGAATAGGAGATCACTCCGTAGATGCCGATGGCGGAGAGCGCGGCTGCGAGGATCGCAAAGAGGGCGGCTAAGAATAATGCGAAGCGCGCAGTGGAAAACGATTTGGACGCGACGTCCTGCATCTGTTTGACGTCTGCCAAGGCAAGATCCGCATCGAGGGAACGAACCTCCGCACGAACCTGATCCGCAAGCGGGAGCGATTCCGACTGGGCACGCACGGCTACGCTCATCTCGCCATAACCGATGGGCGATTGCAACACGGGCCACCACATCGCAGGCTGCGCGGCGGGGTCGTTGGGGCGATCTTTGATGTCGCCGACCACGCCGACAATGGTGAACCAATCTTCGGGCTTGGGATTGTCGTCGACTGAAAGGCGCCGGCCCACGACATCATCCGTCCCCCAGTAGCTCCGCGCCATCACGCGATTGATGATGACTATGGGCGCAGACTTCGGCTGATCGTGCGGCGTAAAGAAGCGGCCGCGGACCAACGGAACACCGAGGGCCTGGAAGTAGTTCTCGCTGGCGATGTGATAGCGCGCGTGAAAATCCTGACCTTTCACAGCCTGCAGGCCTTCTAGATTGAGCCCACCTATGTTTTCGTTGTAACCGGTCCACGGTAAGTCGGAGCCGACGCCGGCGAAACGAACGCCGGGTATGGCGGAGAGATCGCTCAGGAGGCGGATGTAAAAGGCGCGCGAATCCTGACGACTTTTGTACTTGATGTTGGGCAGCGAAATCGATGCGGTGAGAACTCGCTCCGGCTGAAAGCCTGGATCGGAACGCAGAAGGTTGATGAAACTGCGCAGCATGAGACCGGCGCCGATCAAAAGCACGCACGCGAGCGCGACTTCGGCTACGACGAGGCCATTGCGCAAGCGCAGCTGTCGAGATCCGGAACTGGAACTGCGGCCGCCCTCGCGCATTGCGTGTTGCAGATCGGTGCGCGCGGCTTGCAGAGCCGGCGCGAGGCCGAAGAGCAGCCCAACGGCAATAGCAATGACAAAGGTGAAGGCGAAGACGACAGCGTTCACATGGATGGCGCTGGCGCGTGGAAAGTTCGCCGGCAGCAGAGCTACTAACGCGCGCACTCCACCCACTGCAAACGCGGCTCCGCACAGGCCACCGAGCAGAGAGACCAGCAGGCTTTCGGCGAGCATTTGGCGAATGAGGCGTGAGCGGCCGGCGCCGAGAGCGGCGCGCACGGCGATCTCCCTTTGACGCGAGGTGGCGCGGGCCAGGAGGAGATTGGCGGCATTGGCGCACGCGATAAGCAGCACGAGTCCAACTGCGCCAAGCAGCAACAAGAGCAAACGACGGCTGGGGCCGACCAGTTCATCATAGAGGGGCGTGACGAATACGCTCCAACCGGAGGAGCCGGGATGTTCACGCGCCAGTTGCGCGAACTGAGCCTGCATATCGGCCTCTGCCTGCCCCAGCGTGACGCCAGGCTTCATGCGAGCATACGTTTCCATGTAGTGCGATCCGCGGCCGGTATTTTCGGGCCGATACGTGAAGGGCGTCCAAACATCGACGGTGTCTCCGTCCGCGACGGGATGGTAGTTGTTCCCGGGATGCGCCACTGGCGGCATGACTCCGACGACGGAGAACGGTTCGTCGTCAATCATGATTTCACGCCCTACAATGCTGCGGTCGGAATGGAAGCGCGTACGCCAGATGCGATCGCTCAAGATAACTTGGCGGCGGCGCGGAGGTTGTTCATCGGCCGTTTCGAATTCGCGGCCCATCGCAGGCTTCACGCCTAAGACTCGGAAATAACCGGCCGTGACATCGAAGGACGTGAGACGCTCGGGTGTGCCCACGCCGCTGAGTTGATGATCGTCGGGCGAGATGCCGGCGATGGCTTCGAAGGTTCGGTTGCGGGCGCGGATATCACGGAGGTCAAGCGGATTGAGGGGGAACTTCGGAAAGGTCCGGCTATGGACGAAGACGCGCAGGATGCGTCCGGGCTGCGCATAAGGCAGAGGCCGAAGCAGGACGCCTTCTACGACGCTGAAGATGGCGCTATTGGCGCCGATGCTGAGCGCGAGCGTGAGTATGATGGTAATCGCGAAGCCGGGCGCTTTGGCGAGAGTGCGAACGGCGTACTGCAGATCGCGCGCGAAGTTTTCGATGTAGCTGGTGCGGCGCATATCGCGGCATTCCTCCAAAATTTGCGGCAAATTGCCTAAGGTGCGCGCGGCGGCGGGGCGCGCGTCCAGGCGAGAAACACGTGGACCTGTGTTCGCGTGCGCGTCAAACGCGAGGTGGGAACGCAACTCGCGGTCCAACTCGCTGTCGACGCGCCCCCGCTGGAAGAGCGAGCGCCAACGAAGCCGCGCGATATCTAACCATCTGGTGATCATTGGTTGCGTAAAGCCGCGATGGGATCGATGCACGCAGCGCGGCGAGCAGGAAAGTACGTGGCGGCAAGCGCCACGGCCGCCAGCACTGCAGAGACGCCGCCGAGCACGGCCGGATCCAGCGGCCGGACTTCATACAGCATGCGGGTGAGCAGGCGCGTCAGCGCAAGAGAACCGGCAAGGCCCGCGAGCAGTCCCGCCAACACCCAAAGCATGTTGGCATTGATCATCAAACGAAGCACGTCGACCGAGCCGGCGCCGAGGGCCATGCGAATGCCGATTTCGTTGGTCCGCTGGACTACCGAATGGCCGACGACGCCCGCGATGCCGATGGCCGCCAGTACTAACGCGAGCACGGAAAACGCGCTAAGCAACAGCATAGGAAAGCGCCGGGCGCCGGTTGAGCTCTTAAGAATGTTTTCAAGCGTGTCGACCTCCGAAACCGGCAGGTCCGGCATTATCTCAGCGAGCGATTTGCGAATCGGCGTCTCGAAGCTTAGAGGGAAACTCGCCGTGCGCACGACCACATTCATGATTGGCCAGCCGGCCTGCGTGTAAGGACGGAAAAACTGAGGGCGCGCGGGCGAATCGAGACCTTGAAAGTGAACGTCGCCGGCGACACCGATTATGGTGAGGCGCGGACCATTGGATCCGCCGAAACGAATCGCTTTGCCTATGGCGTCTTCTTTCGGCCAGTACAAGCGCGCCATGCTTTCGTTGATGACGATGACGCCGGGCGAGTGAAGCGTCTCGTTGTTCGTGAATTCGCGGCCTTTGATCATCGGAATCGCCATGGCGCGGAAATAGCCGGGGCACGCGACGGAGTAGCTCGCGCCGGGCATATTTCCGGGAGTTGCCGGCGGCTTGCCTTCTACCTGAAAACTGCGGCCTGCATTACCTCGAAGAGGCAGATGTCCAACTGCGCCGACCGCAAGTACGCCAGGAATGGCGCCAATGCGGTCGCTGAGATCCTGACAGAAGCGCGGTAAATCCGGCGGTCCGACGTAGATCTCTTCCTGAGGAACCGACATCACCATATTCAGCACGTTGTGAGGTTTAAAGCCAGGGTCAACGCCGAGCAGGCGCGACATGCTCTTGATCATCAACCCTGCACCCGAAAGGATTACCAGCGCCAGCGCCACTTCGCACGCCACCAATGCGTGCCGCAAATGGCTGCGCGCCGAAGACTGTCCGCGGCCGCCTTCCTTAAGCGGATCATTCACGTTGGCGCGGAGCGCGCTGAAGGCCGGGACAATCCCGAATAGTAGTCCAGTTACGCAGGAGACCGCCAACGCAAAGATGTACACGCGCGAATCCGTGTGGATTGCGTCCACCGGCCTCATCGGCAGATATAGAGTGTCGAGATGGAAAGTGAGAAACAGGACGCGAGTGAGGATTGTCGCCAGGAGAAGCCCTGCCGCGCCGCCGGCCAGCGCGAGCAGCAGATTTTCGGTTAACAACTGGCGCGCGATCCGTCCGGCGGGCGCGCCTAAAGCGAGACGAATGGCGAACTCTTTCTGGCGCGAGGCGCCGCGCGCAAGTAACAGATTGGCGACGTTGACGCATGCGATCAACAAGACGAAGCCAACCGCCGCGAGCAGCGTGAGCAGGATGATACGCAGCCACTGCAGGCCGTAATCGGCTATCGGAAGGGCGGTGGCGCCCATGTTGGCGTCGTCCTTGGGATATTGCGCGGCTACGTTTTTAGCGATAGACGCCAACTCGGCTTGAGACTGGGGTATGGTGACGCCAGGTTTGAGACGCCCGATGCAGAGAAAGCTGTTATCGCCGCGTCCGTAATCGGTTTTGGTATAGCCGATGGGAACGAAGAGCTGACGCTCGTTGCTCCAGAATTGCCAGCGGAACTGCTGCGGCATAACGCCGACAACGGTAAAATCGGCGCTATCGACACGAATGCTGCGGCCAATGATAGAAGGGTCGCCGCCATAACGCCGCTTCCAAAGCCCGTAAGTGAGAATCACCTCACGGTCGTTGCCACGCTTCTCCTCTTCCGGCAGAAATGCGCGCCCGAGGAAAGGCTGCGCCTCCAACACGGTGAAGAAGCTGGCGGTGACGCGCAATCCCGATACCTGCTCGGCCTGCTTGGAGTTTCCAGCAGGTCCGAGGTTATAGCCGCGGCCGGAGGAATCGAAGATGGCCATACTCGAAAACGACTGGCTGAGGCGTTGAAAGTCCCAGAAATTGGGGGCGGAGACGATGTTGGTATTATCGGGGCCGGGACCGAAGGTTTCCCAAATGAGCGCTAAGCGGTCCGCGTGCGGGAATGGTAGCGGCTGCAGCAGCGTGGCGTTCATGACGCTGAAGATGGTTGTGTTGGCGCCGATGCCGAGCGCGAGCGTCAGCGTCACCATCAACGCGAAACCTGGCGTTTTCCCAAACGAGCGTAGAGCGTACTTCAGATCGCGGAGGACGTTTTCGATGTGGTTGGTTCGGCGCATATCGCGGCATTGCTCCTGAATTTGAGCCGCTCCGCCGAGGTGGCGAAGCGCGGTAAATTGCGATTCGTGTGGGGAAAATTTAGAATTTCGACTGGCTTCGGTCTCGTGCGCCAAATGCGCGCGAAGTTCGCGTTTCAATTCGCTCTCCACGGCTGCGCGCCGGAATAGCGAGCGCAGACGCAAGCGGGCGATATCGAGCCAGCGCTCGGGATACATCGCCGTTAGCGCTCCTCCATGCGGATCACGAGCCCGACAGCGCCCGATAGACGTTCCCACTGCGCCAGTTCTTTAGCCAATTGCGCGCGGCCGGCTCGGGTGAGGGAATAGAATTTCGCTTCGCGTCCGGTTTCGCTCTCGCGCCACTGCCCGCGCAGCCAGCCTTGCTGTTCCAGACGGTGCAACGCGGGGTACAAAGCGCCCTGTGTGATTTGCAGGACTTCGTTGCTGGCCTGTTGTATGCAACGGCCGATGGCCCAACCGTGCATGGGCTCCAGCGACAGGGTGCGCAGGATCAAAAGGTCCAGGGTGCCCTGGATGAGATCGGAAGGCTTGCTCATACCTAAATCGTTTATACCAAGATCAATTAGATATGACGGTAAGACGCCATTCTACGAGAAACGGTTGGGCGGGAAGGACGAAAAAAGTTTTTAGAGGCGGAAGCGGCTGCGCGGGATCAGGACGATCGAAGCTGACGGGCGTGCGGTTCTAACTTCCGGATAGTCCGCGTACTCCTGGACCGAGCACCACCACAAACATCAGAGCAAGTACGAAGGCAGTCACAATCCATGGCCAACTCCTACGGATAGGCATCGGTTCTGATTCTGAACCTAAAGGAATGCTGTTCCCTTTCAGCCAGTGCATCATCCAAAGCAAGCCGGACGTGCCGCCGAACGTCGAGGCTGCGGCCGAGAGGGCCACGAGAATCATCCCCTGAGGGTTCAGCGAGCCGGCCGCGCATGCCAGAATGCCACCGGCAAAATACGGAATCTTCGAGAGCCGCGCGGCGCGGGCGAAGCGCTTCTGTTTGTCGCTGCCAATCAGGGGACGCAGTTCCAGCAAACTAAACCGAGCCAGCAGAATGTACGCCGCTGCTCCAAAGATCGTCATGGCGATTCTCCATACCCATTGCGGACGGTATCCTTGAATGAACGATGCCCAGTCTCCGAAACCGCCAAGTCCCGAGAATCCGAAATAACCTGCGGCGGTGAACAGATTTACCGTCATCGAGAGCCACATGAAATATCTGAGGCGAGGTGATGTCCGGGGGGTGACTCGCCCGAGTGCAAAGCACAAAGCCCCAGCGACGACGTTCATTAGTGTTCCGCCAGCCATGACCAGGCGAGTTTCCGGGCTGCACTCCATATCAACCGTCGAAATCGCCAACACCTTGCCCCCGCCCAAGAGACAAGCGCCGCCATGGCCTGCTGCCTCATGCAGAACGTTCGTCAGGATATAAGATATCGTCGCGATCGCGGCGATTGTGAGCGCGTCTGCGGAAATCGGTGCTGTCTCATTCACGTAGTTCTTTGCGGCTGTATCAGCGCGCCCAGGGCTCTAAAAGAATACACGAAGCTAAGCCACCTCCGCCCGAATGACTAGAAGCGCCGGACTCGCAACTGTGGGCGGCAGATAACCGAAGGTTGGCCCGGAACATGCACTTGGTCTGGCGGCGGATCACGCCAGCTAACATGCTCTTCAAGTGCGCGTCCTGTTTGACGAGCGGGAGATACGGCCAGACCTGCGCGCTCGAATCACGCAGCCACATAGCATTGATATCGCCGGTGATGACGAAGGTGTCGGGTTGTCCCTGGACTTCACGGTAGCGAACTGTGGTATCGAGCGTATTCGGAAAGCAGGTTTCAAAAAGCCAGGCGAGTTCGGGGTCGGCAATATCGCGCTTCACGGTTTCAATCGTGGCTTCTACCGCTTCGCTGGTGAAAGCGCGTTGTGAAACGGGAGGCCGCTTGCTCTCGAACGATTGCGATGCGGATCGGGAGGAGGATGCGAGCGTGGCGGATATCAAAAATGCGCGGCGCGATGGTTTGGGAGAACCGATTGGCAAGGGATCACCTCCCATTACGATACAACCTGCGTAGGAAAAAGCGAGATATACAAAACCGGCGCAAGCTTAAGTGCGAAATTGCGCCGGTCAGAATAGCAGGAGCTAGTTTTCGCCGCCAAAGCGGCCACCGCGCGGAGAGTCTTCGGGCGCGCGGGCGAGGAACTTTGCGGTCTGTTTGTAATCGTGGCCGTTGGCGGAGAGGGTCACGGTGTAGTCGCCGGGAGCGACTGGGTTGCGCGAATCGTCGTTGAGATCCCACAAAGCGCGGTTGATGCCGGCTTTGGCAGGCGCATTGAGTTTGCGGATGACCTTTCCGGACGTATCGGAGACGGTGAGCGTCGCGGCATCGTCTTTTGCGAGGTAATAATCTATGGTCATCGCGTTGGGCTCATTCGACGTAACGGGATAGCGGTCACCGTAGAGACGGAAGTTGCCCCAGGCGCGGCCGCGGCGCGTTGCGAAGGGTTGTACAGGAAAGAGAACGGCGTCCTGCTTGAGGAAATCACCGCCCATTTCACGAAGCGGAGCGATTTGAGTCTGCCAGAGGCCGCGTCCGTAGGTGCCTACGACCAGATCGCTCTCGCGAGCCTGGATCAGCATGTCGGAAACGGGGACAACAGGCATGTTGGATTTCAGCGGCAGCCATTGATGTCCGGCGTCGAACGAGGTGAAGACGCCGGTATCCGTTCCGACGAACACCAGCGTCGGTTTCATGGTGTCTTCGATAATTACGTTGGCCGCTGATGGCAATCCTTGCGAAATGTTCTGCCATGTGGCGCCGAAATCTCCAGTGCGAAAGACGAACGGGTGGAAGTCATCAAAGCGGCGGCGGCTTTTGGTGATGTAGGCGACGCCCGCGTCGAAACGCGAAGGGTAGACACGCGTGACCCAGGCATCGGCGGGTCCTCCGGCCGCGGCGATGTTCGCAGTAGCATCGAACCAATGCGCGCCTGTATCGCGCGTCACCTGCACTTTGCCATCGTCCGCGCCGACCCAGATCACTCCGGCCTGCTTCGGACTCTCGGCGATGGTGGTGATGGTGCAGAACTGAATCGACGTGTTAGGCGGCGGAGTAACTTTCGCAGGATCGTTAGTGGTGAGATCGGGGCTGATGACTTTCCAGGTGTCGCCGCGATCGGTGGACCGGAAAAGAACTTGAGCGCCGGCGTAGATTACTTTGTCGTCATGCGGAGAGATGCGGATGGGCGCGGTCCAGTTGAAACGCAAGTAGGGCTGGCCTTCGGCTTTGGTGGGCGCGATGAGCGTGCGCGTATGCTCCTGCTGATCCACGCGCGCGGCCTTGCCGAACTCCTGGGTGTTGTAGAGATAGCGGCCGGTGGAATCGACCTCGTTATACATCCCGTCCCCGATGCCGGTAGTAACCCAATCTTCGATGCCGACCTCGCCGTTGGGTCCGTTGACGGGACCTCTCCAGTTTTCGTGATCCTGAAGACCGGCGTACATGTTGTAGGGCTCCGCGTTATCGAGGCCGATCGCGTAGACCTCGCCGGATTTGATGTTGAAGAGATGATCCGCCGTACGGCCGCCATCATAAGTGACGGAGACGCCGCCATCGGAGCCGGCGAGCATGTGGTCGGGATCCTTGGGGTCGATCCAGAGAGTGCGGAAATCGCCGAATGTTCCGCGGAAAACTGTGAAGTCTTCCCCGCCCTGCCCGCGGCCTCTGCCACCGCCGTTGCCAAGGCCGCTCCACGTAGCGCCGCTGTCGCGAGAGGCGATCATGTTGGACCCGGTGACGTAGATGCGGTCGGGATTCACGGGATCGACGCGAAGTTGATTGAACGAGTAACCGGCTTTGCGCGAAACATCCAGGCCAGCGGGACTGGTGCGGCGCCAGGTTTTGCCGGCGTCATCCGTGCGGTAGACCTCGCCGCCGATTAACTGAGGTCCGCGTCCGCCACGGCCCGCGGGGGTTGAACCGGCGGGACGCGGATTGAAATTATCCATGACAGCGTAGACGGTATCGGGATGTCCGAGGCAGATATCGAGGCCGATGCGGCCCACTGGACCAGAGGGCAGTCCGCTCGAGAGCTTCGTCCAGTTGGCGCCGCCATCGGTGGTCTTGTAGATGCCGGATTCGGGGCCGCCATCATCGAGATGCCAGGGATGGCGCATGCCTTGGTACAGCGCGGCGTAGAGGACATTTGGGTCGCGCGGATCGATGATGAGATCGACGGCGCCGGTGTTGTCGTTGCGATAGAGAACTTTCTTCCAGGTTTTGCCGCCATCGGTGGTTTGAAAGACGCCGCGCTCGGAATTGGCGGAAAAGAGATGGCCAAGCGCGGCCACCCAGACGATATTAGGATTGGTGGGATGAACGACGATCCGCGCAATGTGCTGCGTATCTTCGAGACCCGAGCGCTGCCAGTGGGCGCCGCCATCGGACGACTTATACATGCCGTTGCCGTAGTAAGCGCTGCGGGTTAGGGTGTTGTCTCCGGAGCCGACCCAAACCGTATTGGGATCCGAGGGGGCTACGGCAACCGCTCCAACCGAGTTGAGCCCGACGCTGTCGGTGACATTTTCAAACGTAGTGCCGTTGTTGACCGTCTTCCACACGCCGCCTGTGCGCACGGCTGCGTAAAACGTATGCGGCTTCGACGAGACGGCGATAGCGTCCACCCAAGCGCCGGCGCGAAATGGGCCGAGATTGCGGTATGGGAACTGATTGAGCAAGTCGGGGTAAGTTGACTGG
>DATAUH010000593.1:0-4362 GCA_036268375.1 Bryobacteraceae bacterium
TCACCGATAATCAGGGCGTCTACCTCGTCCCCGTGGTCGATCCCAATAACACCGTGCGCTTCGCTCAAGTAAAAGTCGGTGACCGCATCGGCTCCAAGTGGGTCGTCGAATCTGGTCTCAAACCCGGCGAGCGCGTGGTCACCGACGGCCTCTTCAAAATCGCGCCCGGAGCGCACGTCGCCCCCAAGGAGGCGAAGTAAGTGTCGAAGTTTTTCATCAATCGGCCCATTGTCGCGATGGTCATCTCCATTCTGATGGTGATCATCGGTCTGGTCACCATTTCCCAACTTCCCATCGCGCAGTTTCCTCAAATCGCTCCGCCCGAAGTGCAGATTCGCGCCAATTACGTCGGCGCCGACGCGCAAACCATTGAGCAATCCGTAGCCACTCCCATCGAACAGCAGATGAGCGGCATCGACAATCTCAACTACATGTACTCGCTCAACGCCGCTGGCAACGGGCAGATGACAATGATTGTCGATTTCGACGTCAAGAGCGACCCCAATACCGACCTGATCCTCACGCAGATGCGCGAAACGCAGGCGGCCTCCCAGTTGCCGCAGGACGTCACCAACTTCGGCGTGACCGTACAAAAGTCCGTCACCGCCCCGCTGATGGTCATGGGGCTGTTCTCGCCGAACGGAACATACGACGGCAAGTTCCTCGCGAATTACTCGTACATCAACCTAAATGACCAGCTGACGCGCGTACCCGGCATCGGAAATGTGCAGGTCTTCGGGGCCGGCCAATACGCCATGCGCCTGTGGGTGAAGCCCGACCAGTTGGCAAAGCTCGGCATCACCGTCACCGAAGTCGTCAATGCAATCCAAACTCAGAACACCGTGAATCCAGCGGGCCAGGTCGGCGGCTCGCCCGCGCCTCCCGGCCAGGAATATACATATTCCGTTCGTGCGCAAGGCCGTCTCACTTCACCGGAAGAGTTCGGCGACATCATCGTGCGTGAGAACTCCGATGGCGGCATCGTGCGCGTTCGCGACGTTGCCCGCATCGAACTCGGCGCGCAGGACTACACGTTATCCGGCCGCATCAATGGCAAGCCCGGCGCCATCATCGCCGTTTATCAGTTGCCCGGCAGCAATGCCGTCGATGCTGCGCGTGGCGTTCGCAAGCTGATGGAGCAGGCCAAGCAACGCTTCCCGCAGGACGTCGATTACGTCGTCTCGCTCGACACCACGGAGTCGGTCACCGAAGGTATTCACGACATCGTCGTCACCATCCTCATCGCCGTACTCCTGGTGACTGTCGTCGTTTACCTCTTCCTGCAAGGCTGGCGCGCCACCCTGATTCCGCTGCTCGCCGTCCCCGTTTCGCTCATCGGAACCTTCGTTCTCTTTCCGGCCTTCGGATTTTCCATCAATACCCTATCGCTCTTCGGACTCGTGCTCGCGATCGGCCTTGTGGTCGATGACGCTATCGTCGTCGTGGAGGCTGTCGAGCGGCACATCGAAGAAGGTATGGACCCGAAATCCGCCGCGCTGAAAGCGATGGAGGAGATTTCGGGCCCCGTCATCGGCATCGCGCTCGTACTCTCGGCCGTGTTCGTGCCCACCATCTTTATTCCGGGCATCACCGGCCGGCTCTATCAGCAGTTCGCGGTTACGATCGCGATCTCCGTGATCCTCTCGGCGTTCAATGCTCTGACGCTCAGCCCCGCGATGGCCGCGTTGCTGCTCAAGCCGAAGAAAGAAAGCCATGGCCTGCTGCGCCGCTTCTTCGGAGCCTTCAATCGCGGCTTCATCCACGCGACGAACGGCTATCTACGCGTCTCTGGCGCGCTGATACGCAAGAGCATCATCGCTGTCCTGGTGCTTCTAGTCGCCGGCGTCGGAGCCGTCTTCTTTAGCGGCCAAGTCCCCAGCAGCTTCCTTCCAGGCGAAGACCAGGGCTACCTTTTCCTCCACCTGCAACTTCCAAACGCATCGTCGCTCGAGCGCACCGAAGCTGCCTCCGCCAAAGTGGAAGCGGCTCTGCAGCGTACGCCGGGCGTCAAGTACGTCACGCGGGTCGCCGGCTTCAGTTTGCTGAGCTTTGTCAGCACCAGCTACACGGCCTTCTTCTTCGTCACCCTGGATGATTGGAACCAGCGCACCACGCGCCAGACGCAGTACAACGAAATCGTCCAGCATGTGAACCGGGAGCTTTCGAAAGTCCCAGATGGATTCGCGCTCAGCTTCCCGCCACCCGCCATCCCAGGCGTCGGCACTTCCGGCGGTTTCACTTTCGTGCTCGAAGATCGCGCCGGCAAGGACGTACAGTTCCTCGCGACCAACCTGGATAAGTTCATGGCCGCCGCGGCCAAACGCAAAGAGATCGCGCCCGGCATGGTGAGCACGTTCCTGCCCAGCGTTCCGCAGGAGTTTCTGGCGGTAGATCGTGAAAAGGTCCTCAAACAAGGCGTGCCGCTCAACGACGTTTACCGCACCGTGCAAGCCTACATGGGCGGCCTCTTCGTGAATTACTTCAATCGCTTCGGCCGCCAATGGCAGGTATACGTCGAGGCCGAAGGCAACTACCGCAAGAACCTCGACGACGTCGGCCAGTTCTACGTTCGCAACTCGAAAGGCAGCATGGTGCCGCTCTCCGCGTTGACGAAGTTTGAGGCGCGTCCCGGCCCCGAGTTCACCATGCGGTACAACTTGTACCGTTCCGCCGAGATTATCGGCGGCTCGGCGCCAGGATACAGCTCCGCGCAAGCCATGGCTGCGCTCGAAGACACATTCCGCCAGACCATGCCGCGCGAAATGGGCTACGACTACATGGGCATGTCGTTCCAGGAAAAACAGGCCCAGTTAGGCGTGCCCACGTGGGCCATCTTCTCGTTCTCGCTGCTCTTCGTGTTCCTGATCCTGGCGGCTCTTTATGAAAGCTGGTCGCTGCCCTTCAGCGTCCTGCTCAGCACGCCGGTAGCAATCTGCGGCGCGTTCGCCATTCTCTGGCTGCGCCGCTGGCTCATGGGGCTATTTTTGCCGGCTTACATGATTGAGATCGAAAACGACGTGTACTCGCAAATCGGACTCGTGATGTTAATCGGTCTCGCTGCCAAGAACGCGATTCTGATTGTCGAGTTCGCCAAGGATAAATACGAAAGCGGCATGGGTTTGGTCGAAGCCGCTCTTGAAGGCGCACGTCTTCGCCTCCGGCCCATTCTGATGACCAGCTTCGCCTTCATCCTGGGATGCGTGCCGTTGTGGACCGCGTCCGGCGCAGGTTCGGTCGGCCGCCAGATCATGGGCACTACCGTGATCGGCGGCATGCTTGCAGCCAGCGCCGTCGGCATCTTTATCATCCCCGCGATCTTCTACGTGGTGGAGAAACTGTCCGGAGCGCCGCGGCACGATCCTGGCATGCTGCCGTCGCCTGCGCAGGGAGATTAATCGAGAATCAGATGAGACACCCGATCATCACACTTGCCCTCGCAGCGGTCGCGCTTACCGGCTGCACCATGGGACCGAACTACAAACGGCCCGTGGTCGACGCGCCGCAGGCTTTTCGCGCGCCCGAACCGCTGCCGCCGCAACAGGCGGCGTCCTTCGCCGACCTGAAGTGGTTCGAAGTCTTCAAGGACCCTGAACTGCAAACCCTGATCCGCGCTGCGCTCGAACACAACTACGATCTGCGCGACGCGGTCGCTCACGTCGAAGAAGCGCGCGCCAACCTCGGCATCACGCGCGCCAATCAATACCCGGAGGTGACCGCGAGCGGCAATCTCCAGTTCAGCCGCCTCTCGCGTGACGGCTCGCTGCCGCTGCCCGCGTCCTTCGTGCCCTCGCAGAATCGCAACTGGGGAGAGGCCACCATCAATCTGCTCTCCTTTGAAGTCGATATCTGGGGCCGTCTGCGCCGCGCGACCGAAGCTGCGCGCGCCAATCTGTTGAATGCGGATGAAAACCGCAAGGCTGTGGTCACCACCTTGGTCAGCGATGTCGCCACCAACTATTTCAACCTTCTGCAACTCGATTATGAATTGCAGATCTCGCGCGATACGCTGCAATCCCGCCAGGACTCGCTGCGTCTGACGCAACAGCGCCAGGGCGGCGGAGTGGCTACGCTGCTCGATCTGCGACAGGCGGAAGAACTCGTCGCTACCGCTGCCCAAATTCTGCCTACCTTGCAGCAGGAAGCCGAGCAGACCGAAAATCAGATCAGTCTGCTGCTCGGCCGCAACCCTGCCCCGGTCACTCGCGGACGCAAGTTCATGGAACAGGAGATTCCGCCCGAGATTCCCGCCGGCCTCCCCTCGTCGCTGCTCGATCGCCGCCCGGATATTCGCGCCGCCGAGGACGCGCTTATCTCCGCCAACGCCAATATCGGGGTCGCGAAGGCGGCATACTTTCCGCAATT
>DATAUH010000594.1:0-7066 GCA_036268375.1 Bryobacteraceae bacterium
AAGCACGGCCGGGTGAGGGGTGCGGCGCCGCCGTCCCCTCATCCATTCTTGTCGCGTGAACGCCGAGCAGCCTTCTCCCGCAAGGGGCGACGACCTTACATACAAACAATGGGTTAGCGGACAAGTAGGCGACATAGGCTACACATTTTGGCGACAGAAAAGCCCCGGCCGGGATTTGCCACACCTTCCTTGCCCAGGCGCTGGCGGATTCACAGAGACTTCCGGGCTGGTCCCGATTTGCGGCGCTGACGATAGAACTGCAGACTACGAATCTGGGGGTCGGGAGTTCGAATCTCTCCGGGCGCGCCAGCTCATGAGACATCCCGTGTGAATCGCACGGCATTCACACGGCTGGAATCTTCCGCCAAGGCGCCCCGCTTAGAACTCAGCATCTGAGCATTGGTGACTCCACTCACCAAGCGCAGCCTTATCAATGATACGCTGGTCGGGCGGACGCACCTACGCCGGCTTCCTCAGCGACAGTCGGGGTTAAGCCCGCCTAGACACCCTGCTCGGTTAAATCAAGTTTCGTGTCGATATTGAGAAGGCCGAGGCGGGCCGTGATAGATCGAAAATCCCCAAGCGGCGTCAAGAGCCTGTGGCTAATGGGTGGGTGCTGGCATGAATGCCGCCGGCTCCTGCCGGGCGCGCACTCCCCGGATTTCATTCCGTTATTGTCCATGACCGGCCGGCCCTATATAAGCTCGCCCGCAAGCAGGGGCGCTTTATTCTGCAGGGGGTTGGAAACGCAAGTGGACAAGAATAAGAACGGCGTCGTGTTGTTCCGGACAGACACAAGAACGGGGTCGCGGTCGAAACGGATATGAACAAGACCTACCGGCCCTCCGACAAAGAGCCTTTCATGAACGAGCGCCAGCGGGAGTATTTCCGCGACAAGCTGCTCGCCTGGAGGGAGGATATCCTCAAGGTAGCCAAGGAGACGCTGCAGCATCTCCATGACGAGAACCAGAACCATGCCGATTTCGCCGATCGAGCGTCCTCGGAGACCGACCGCGCGATTGAGCTGCGCGCGGGCGACCGCCAGCGTAAGCTGATTGCCAAGATCGACGCTGCGCTGCAGCGGCTCGATGACGGCACCTACGGCTACTGCGAGGAGATCGGTGAGGCGATCGCGCTCAAGCGCCTCGAAGCTCGCCCGATCGCTACACTCTCGGTAGAGGCGCAGGAGCGTCACGAGCGCCGCGAGCGGGTGTACGGCGACGATTGATGCGGCCCGCTCGAACTCGTCGATTACCTGCGCACGGCTTTCGGCGTCACGCAGCCGTTACTCCTTCCACGGCAACGAATTCCACGACCGATCGCGCTTAGCCTTCAGCGCGGCCATTCCAGCGCCTCATCCGCCGCTTTGGATGATGAGCCGCGATCCGCAGATCCTGGAGTTCTGCGCACGCAATGCGACCAACCCCGGGCATTTCCTAATCTACAGCCATCCGCGCTCGCCGAATGCAGAAAGATCAACTCCCGGCGGCGCATACCATCCTGCCGAGCCATAGCGGGCTCCAAGGTTCATCGCGACGTCCTTGTTGCCATAAGGAATCCGTAGCGGCGTACCTGTAACCGAATTTGGCTGCGCGGGAGCCAGTGGAGCGGCAGAGGAATCCGGTTTGCGTTTCCGCGACCTCTTCGTCGTCGCCTTTGATTGAGGCGCACCTGACCCTGCCGGCTTGTAGACGGTCTTTCGACCGCGCTTGCGGCGCTTCGCGCTTCGGTTTGAGTCTATCCACGTGGACATGGCGGCCGAGTTGGCCTTGGCCTCGTCGGGAATGATGAGCCCTTTCCCCTGAGCAATCTTCTTGGCGTACAACAACTGTGCCGAGCTTGGCGGTTTGGGGTCGAGCTTTCCCGGCGGTTCACCTTCGGCTTTCTTGGGCGCGTGTTCGTTGAGAAATTTTCGGCAGATCGATATCGACGTCTTGTAGCCGGGCGGAGGCTTGATACCCTTCTGCCGGACGAGGCTGTCGGCAAAGCGCTTCATCGCAGGTGTCGGCGGAAACGTTCCGGTGCCGTTGCCGACCGCAGCACCAAGCAACGGAGGCCCGCCGGCGGCGGCGCCTTCCTTGAGCTTGCCGATGATGCGCTCGGCGACATTGCACACTGCGTCAATCGCACCGACCATCTCCTGCTTGCCGATAACGACATCGTCGAGCAGGCATTCAAGTTGCGCCGTCACCCCCGGATCGACCAGGGCCGGGTCGGCCTGTTTGAGAACACCGAACAGCGCCAAGCCGGCCTCGGTCGGAACGATGTGCTTGCCCTGGGCAATCAGGAAACTCTGTTTCTTCAGCCCGCCGATGATCTCCGCTCGGGTCGCCGGCGTGCCAATGCCCTTGGCCTCCTTAAGGCGCTCCCGCAGAACCTCATCGTCCACAAAGCGCCAGGCACTTTGCATCGCCTCGATCAGAGTGCCTTCGTTGTAACGCGGCGGTGGTCGGGTCTCCTTGTCCTCGATTTTCGGATCGTGCAGTTGCGCAGTCTCGCCGTTGCGCAGTGGCGGCAGCAATTGCGCCTCGTCGCCCTTTTCGTCGGCGGGCTGCCAGTTCGGGAAAGCTGCGCGCCAGCCGAGATCGATGGGTTGACGGCCGGAAGCGCGGAATTCGAAACCACCCACGTCGAGCGTTGCGGTCGTCTGCCGGTAACGGAAATCGGGCATCAGGGCGGCCAGATAGGCCCGCGCGATGACGTCGAACAGTTTTTTCTCATCGGACGACAGGCGAGGCCATACCTCCCGCAATTTGTCGATCGTGTTGACGTTGGGGATGACGGCGTAATGGCTCGCGCCCTCCAGCCCCTTGTCATAGAAAGTGCCGCTCGCACCTTTGCGGATGACTGGCGGCTCGGGTACGGGGATTGCGCTGAACGATTGGCCCACTCGCAGTCCGGCCACGATCCGCGGCACGTCCGACATCAAGCTCTGCGGCAGGTAGCGCACCTCGGCGCGCGGATAGGTGATGATCTTCTTGCCCTGGCCATCATAGAGCTCCTGCGCCGCCTCGAGTGTCTTACTGGCCGGCCAGCCGAAGCGCGAGCTGCATAGTTTCTGCAGCGACGGTAGATCGTGCAACTTGGGTGGTCCTTGCCGCTTGTCCTCGACACGTACGGCAAGCGCGCCCTCAAAACCTTGAGCGGCGTTGACGACGGTCTCGGCAACCTCACGCTTGAGGATTCGCTCCTGCGGTGCATGGCGCATCTGGAACCGGCCGCCCGCAACTCTTGCGATGGCCACAACTTCAAAATAGGCGATAGGCACGAAGTTCCGGATCTCCAACTCGCGCTTGCACACAATGGCCAAGGTCGGGGTCTTCACCCGGCCAACGCCGATTACTCTCCGCGCGCCCTGCCCAAGAATGACGGTCGCGGTACGTGTGAGTGACAGGTTGTAGATCTGGTCGGCCTGCCGGCGCGCAACGGCTGCGGCATAAAGGCGGGCGTATTCGGCGTTTGGCTTTGCCCGACCGAATGCGTCGCGGATGGTCTGTGAGTCCTGCGCGGTGAACAGCACCCGCATCACCTGACCGCGGTACTCATAATGCTCGAGAATCTCCTGGCCGATGAGCTGACCCTCGCGGTCGCAATCGGTCGCGAGCCAAACCCGTTTGGCGGTGCGCAATGCCTCGCGAATTGCTCTGAGCTTGGCGGCTTTGTTGCCGCCTTCTGCCGGGCAAGTGCCGTAAAGACCTTCGGGTCGCAGCAGGATCGGCGACCAGCGCTTCCACGCTGGCACGACATCCTCCGGTTCGAGCAGGTCGAACAAATGACCCTCGGCCGCAAGGACGTCTCCGTACCGAGAACCTACGGCGGCGCGGACGTCTTTCGCCTGGCTGGATTTCTCCGTGATGACGATCTGATCGGCCATAATGGCTCGTTTCGAAGGATCGGCTAGACAGCGGTAAAATGAGAACATATAGCGAACACAATTGCCACGCAAGCTGTGTCTGGCTCTCCCTTGGCTCTCCCCAGCCTACGAATCCTGAGGGCACGCCGGCTTGCAATGTGACTTGCCTTCGAGCACCAACGCAGCCGGGCTGGGAGGTGGAGCACAAGCTTGCCAAGGTTGGGGTCGAGGGTTCGAATCCCTTCGCCCGCTCCATTAACTTCTTCGCATGATATTAATCAATAGCTTACTGGAAATGTTGGCATTTCCCGGCGGGGATGCTACAAATCGCACTACAAAACATCTTTGTAGCTACGCCAAATGCCCCGATCCGCCACGAAGCTCGCCCCGACCCAAAAGGGAGGCTTTATCGCCCGCAAGGTGATCCCCTTCGATGTGCGTGACGAGTACGCCAGCCTCTACGGTCAGCGTACCGAGGAGCGCTTGAACACCGGCCCCCTGCCTATCTCGATCGCCAGAGCCAAGCATCGGGAATGGTCCAGCGAGATTGAAGGGCGGATCGCCAATATCCGATCGGCCCGGAAAGGCGAAGGCCGAACGCTCACGCCACAGCAAGCGCGAGCGTTAGCCGGCGAATGGTATCACTGGTTCATTGCACGCATGGCGACGCATAATTGGCCGGCAGACGTATGGGGGGATTATCAGGCCCAGGTTCACTCCGAGCTTTATGGACCGGCGATGGCCGGCGGGTTATTCTCAGGCGATCCACTGGAGTTTTGGGAGGGTGATACCGGCATGCGAGAGCGGGTGAGGCCGCTCATTGCCGACGAGGCCAAATCGAATCAATTTCTAGCGGCCAAGCAGCTCGTCCTGGATGCATCGTCGCGCGATATGTTCCTCGACTGCGTCACGCGCGATTTTTTCGCTGCCCTAGGTTTGCTCGCCCGGCGCGCTCGCGGCGACCATGGACCGGACAAGTGGGTGGAGCAATTCCCCCGATATGAAGGAACCCCGGATTTAAGCGTAACGCCATGGTCTTTGTTTGAGCGCTGGATCACCAAGGCCAAGCCAGCCAATTCGACTGTAGATCGATGGCGTGCGGTATTTCTGCGGCTGCAAAGCGATTTCCCGAATACCAGCGCCGGCGCCTTGCTGCCCGAGCAAATGCAAGAATGGGCTAATCGGCTCATTGACTCGGACCGTACCGCGTACACGGTCGCAAATATCTGGGTGCGTGCGGCGCGCATCGTGTTTGCCTGGGCCCGCGATGAAAAACTGATTTCGCGCAATCCCTTTACCGGCTGGCGCGTGAAGGTCCCGAAAAAAATCCGGCTGCGCGAAACGAAGTCCTTCACCGAGGGCGAGATTGAGACAATATTGAGCGCCGCGCTAGCGATCGAGGTGCGCAGCAAGACTGATGCGGCTAAGCGTTGGTGCCCATGGCTGGCGGCGTACAGTGGTGCGCGCATGGGCGAGCTTACGCAATTGCGCGGTGTTGATATCGTCGAGGGCGCTGGCACTCATGCCATAAAGATTTCGCCAGCGGCTGGTACGACCAAAACCGGCAAGGCGCGGACAGTGCCGCTTCATGATCATTTAATTGGGCAAGGCTTTCTTGCATTCGTGAAGACCAATGGGAGCGGTCCGCTGTTTTATAATGAGGCAAAACAGCCTAGTGGACCAATCGATCCCACCAATCCCCGCAAGCCTCGGTACGTGAAAGCACGCGAAAAGGTGGCAACGTGGGTTCGAGGGCTTGGCGTCAACGATCCTGAGCTGTCGCCCAATCACGCCTGGAGGCACACGTTCAAGGCCATAGGCTTCCGCAGCGGTATGTCAGAAAAGGTGCTAGACACCATTGTTGGACATGCGCCGGCTTCAGTCGGACGCAGCTACGGCGAGCCTACTCTTGCCGATAAAGCGAAAGAGCTCCACAAATTCCCGCGTTACAAAGCCTCGCCGATGGAAATCAAGCGGTAGTCAAGCCTCGTACCCCAGAGCAACCCGGCCTTCTCTGCTCGACAGTCTCGACATGCCAGAACTCGATCGGTTGTTGGTTCGAGTCCTCCCGGGCCCACCACGCAGTCTTGCGTTTGCGGAGATTTCCTGGCAACCGACGAAAGGCCCCGATTTGGTGGCATATATGGACCGCCATTCAGTCTCGCGGAGACTCACTGAACGCAGAAGGGCATTTTTGGCCTCTCGGTCTCTGGCCCTGGAATCCCCGTTCCCGGCGAGGGAATGATGCTCGACAGAGACGCGGTCTGACGAGCGGCCAATTTGCTAGAGGCCAAGCATTTGTCTTTGACGAGGCCACTCAGAGGGTAGATCGCGCAAGCGCGTCACACCCATGCCGTGAGGGAGTCGTCCATCGATGGCTGCCTTGACGAGTTCGGGCGCGAGGAAGGCGAGCGAGATCGTCATGTTCACCTGTCGCACGCTGCAGTCTTCCCGTGCGGAGATGCTTTCTGCGTTCGCGGTGGAATCGGCAATCAGTTCATCGAGCCAACGACGTCCCCGCGCAATCGATGCCACAAGGGTGGCACGGTTCTCGGAACGGATCGGGCGAGTGTCTTGAGCCGATCCGGATTCGGGCACAACAACCTCGCGGCGCCGGGTCGAGGGCGTCTTGTGCCACGGCACTTCGATCACATTACGGCTTCGCTTTCGTTTGCGATCGGCGCCTTTGGCATTGACGAGTTCGATGATCAACTGGCCCGATTGAACTTCGACACGAACAATGTGGGTGTTAATGAGCATTGCATCTTCGATCTCCGCTGGTTGTTTGAGATGCTCTCGGACCGAGCGCACGACGAGGGCCTCGATCTCGGTGTGAAAACGCGCCGAACAATGACCCCACCCTTAACGCCCGCTACGAATTGAAATCGTAAAGAAAAGGCACAACACGGTGGGGTCACATCACGCGGGAAACGTGACCCCACCCAAGTCCTGAATTCCTTTGTATGATCAATGGTATGCACTGCCTCGCGGGTGGGGTCACGCTTGGAAGCAATTTCACACCAATACTGTAGGATCTGAGTTTCCGACAGGGACAGGGGCGAAACTCGATCGGCTTCAATCGGACGAGCGCAGCCGGTAGCCCACTCCGGTTTCGGTGAGAACATGTTGTGGCAGTTCGGGGTCGGCTTCGATCTTCTGCCGAAGCTGCCGGACGTAAACGCGCAGATATTGTGCGTCGGTCAGATTGTCCCA
>DATAUH010000595.1:0-6677 GCA_036268375.1 Bryobacteraceae bacterium
CCGGGACTGCCGTCGTATTGGACGGTTGTTGAAGATCCGGAACGTCTGAAAGAGAAGAGCTACGTGCTGAGTACGGGCGATCCGAAACACCCGGAAAAGGATAAGCCAGTCGAGCCGGGTTTTCCATTTCAACCGAAGGACGTGGATTTCGAAGATGGCCGCCGCGAAGGATTTGTGGAGTGGCTGACGGCGCCGAAGAATCCGCTGTTCGCACGGGTCGTCGTGAATCGAATTTGGGCGTGGCATTTCGGCGAGGGCATACAGCGCGTAACCAGCGATTTCGGCGTGTTGGGCGGGCTGCCTTCCAATCAAAAGCTGCTGGATTATCTGGCGGCGGAATTTGTAGAGCACAACTACGACATGAAGTGGCTGCACAAGCAGATCGTCATGTCGGATACGTATCAGCTCTCTTCAAAGGCCGAGGGCGCGGCGGCCGCGAAAAATCGCTCGGCGGATGAACGCGACACTTACTTGTGGCATTTCCGTTTGCAGCGACTGGAAGCTGAGCCGATATGGGATTCGATTCACTCCTCCGCTGACGATTTGAGCTTAACGGTCGGCGGCAAATCGTTCCAGCTTCCGGCGCCCGATCCGAAACGGAAAAACCTGGCGGACGACGAGGCTTCGGATGCCGCGCCGGCTCGACGCGGCGCGTATATGACGCGCGGTTATATTCCGAGCAGAGACGTGATGAACAACTTCCTGCTGTCGTTCGATGTAGACGATGGACGCGCGGTTTGCCCGATTCGCACGCAGACGGTGACGGCCCCCCAGGCGCTGTTCACGATGAACAGCACGCTGGTACAGAAGGAATCGGAGAAGCTGGCGACCGCTGCTTTGAAGGATTCCGCGGGCGACCTGCACGCGGCGGTTACGGACGAGTACCGGCGCACGCTGGGACGCAAGCCTTCGAGCGCGGAGATGGATTACGCGCTGACTTACATTGAGAACGATCCGACGCGCCTGAAGGAACTGGCGTGGCTGCTCTTCAACCTGGACGAATTTATCTACGTGCGGTGACCAATGGACGATTTGCGGAAATTTTATCCATGCGGCAGGATTCAACGGCGGCGCTTCCTGCATCAGACCGCGGCGGGATTTCTGGGCACGGCGCTGAGTTCGCTGTGGGCCGAGGACGGCAAGTTGATGCAGGATGCGCGGTTGCCCGGAACGGCGCCGGCGAAATCCGTAATTTACCTTTTCATGTGCGGCGGGGTCAGCCACATCGATACGTTCGACCCCAAGGACAACAAGTACGCCGGCAAGATCATGGATGCGATCGGATTCGGCGACAACAACGCGCCGATGAAGCGGCCCGTGATACCGATTCTGCGGACTTTCAAGCAGTACGGCCAGTCGGGAATTCCGGTGTCCGATTGGTTCCCGAACGTCGGCGATACGATCGACGAGTTCGCAGTGGTGCGGTCGATGTACTGCCACCAGACGAACCACTTTCCAGCGGTCTTGGAACACGCAACGGGCAAACCACTGCGCCAGTTTGAACATCCCTGCCTGGGCAGTTGGATCTCGTATGCGCTGGGAACCGCGAATAAAGACCTGCCGACGTTTGTGAACATGGGAAGGCCGTCCTCGCCCGTGCAATTATCGGGCGGATATCTGGGCGCGAGCTACTCGGCGACGCCATTTCAGACGGGCGATTCGCCGATTCCCAACTTGGCGCCGCCCAAGAGCACGGAACGGCAGCAGCGCGACCGCGAGATGCAGGCATTGATGGAACTCGACAAGCAGTTTCGCGCCGATTATGCGGTGGAGAGCGAAATTGCGGCGCGTGCGCGAGCGTTTGAGCTGGCAGGCAGCATGATGCTGAAGGCTCCGGCGATTGTTGACGTTGCCAATGAGCCCGACCACGTGAAGGACCTGTACGGAATTGGCGTGAAAGAGACGGACGGTTTCGGGCGGCAGCTTTTGCTGGCGCGGCGATTGGTCGAAAACGGCGTCCGCTTCATCCAGATTTGCAACGCGGGCGGCGGCAATGGCGCGTGGGACGCGCACGACGACATTAAGTCGCACGCTCCGCTGTGCCGCGCCGTCGATAGGCCGATTTCAGGACTCATTCGCGATTTGAAACAGCGCGGCATGCTGGAGAGTACGTTGGTGGTGTTCACGAGCGAGTTCGGCCGGACGCCGTGGTCGCAAAATACGACGGGTCGCGATCATAACGCGATGGGCTTCACGACGTTGCTTGCAGGTGGCGGCGTCAAAGGCGGCGTAATTGAAGGCGCGACCGACGATGTAGGCTACCGCGCCGTGGAGAAGCCGCACTACATCAGCGATCTGCAATCGACTATCTTGCGGCAGGTCGGTTTGAACTACCAGAAGATGGACTTCGTGCTGAACGGCCGCCCGTTCCACCTGGTGGAAGAGGGACAGGGGCCGATTACGGCCGTTCTGAAAAGCTAGCGCCGCGCGCTCAGCTCTTTGGTTAGCCCAGAAAACCTAACTTGCGCACGCCGAAGTTGGCGAGGTTCGGGAAGATGGCGTTCATAGCGCTATCCGGAATGCCGAACCAGGAGCAGAGCGTCGCGCCGTACTGATCGATGGACGTGGTCGGGATCCAACGCCCGCGCGTGTCGGTATCATCGGGCCCGCCCAGTTCAAAGGTTGGAAACTTGCCGTAAATCTGGCCGCCCTGCACAGCTCCGCCAAGCACCAGATGATGCCCGCCCCAAGCGTGGTCGCTGCCATCGCCGGTTGTCGGTTGGAAGGTACGGTTGAAGTCGGATTCCGTGAACGTGGTGACGTTCTCCGCCATGTTGAGCTCCTGTGTGGCGTTATAGAACGCTGCGAGCGCCTGGCTCAACTGCGGATAGAGGTTGTTCAACGTGGGCAGTTCGCCGGTGTGCGTGTCGAAACTGCCGAGCGAACAGAAGAACACCTGGCGTTGCATGCCGAGCGACGATTGCACCTGAATAATCTGCGCGACTTGCTGCAACTGCGCGCCCAGGCTGGTGGTGGGGAACTGAGTTTTGAGGCCGGGAGCTTTGGTGAGAGCGTCTGCCAGCGATTTCGCATCTGAAAGGCTCATCGACATGGTGGAGTTCGCCGCCTGCGCGAGCGCGACGCCGCTGTTCAAAGTGAGCAGGCTGTTGAACGCGCTGAGGCGCGCTTGGGATGCAGCGGAGTTGTTGAAACCGGCTAGCGCAGGCGTTTTGCCGGGCGTGAAAGCGAGCATGTCGGTCGAGGCGCCCGCGCCTTCGAGCGTATTGCCGGCGACAGAAAGGAACGTGGGGAAATCCGATGAGTTCAGCTTCTGCGCTTTGACGTAATCGGCGACACGGCCTCCCCAGCCTGTGGGCGAGCTGCCCTGCGCGATTGAGGTTTGCCACTGTTGTTGTTGATCGGCATGCGAAAAGAGATTGCTGGGCACGGCGGCCTGCGATGACTGATACTGCGCGCGGCTTACTGGTTGAATGAGAGAGCCGACGTTGGCCACCACCGCGAGTTCCTTGCTCGAAAACATACTGGCGACTTCGGCAAGAGGCGCGAAGAAGCCATAAGGCGCGCCCGAAACGCTTTGCACCGGAGTAAGCGCGCTGGTTTGCAAAGCCAGGCTGGCGCGAACGGAAGAGTAGGCCTTGAAGCTGGCATCATCCATCGGAACGATGGTGTTGTTGGAGTCGTTTCCGCCGTACAGGAACACGCAGACAAGCGCCTTGTAGTTGGACCCGGACTGCGCCAGCGCGGGAATTTCCGCAAAGCGCCGCAGCGCCAGCGTGCTGAGCGAACCCGCTCCGATGCGAATGAAATTGCGACGTGAAAACATGGCTCTCTCCTATTGGACGATTTGGTATTCGCTGGACGTCAGCACGATGTAGAGCGCGGCTTGCGCTTGCGCTTTAGCGCCCTGAACCGCGGTGGCTGCTTTGATGGCGGCTTGCCGCAACGGGGTGGACATGTTGTGGTGGAGGAACACGTAGCTGACGTAATCGACCATGGAATCGACGTCGGAAGCCTGTTCGAAAGGAGTGAGATCGATCTTGGTGGTCTTGTCGAGGGAGCCATAGAGCGCGGCGTTGACGATGTTGGCGCGCTGAATCGCGGTTTGCGCGGTATAGATATCGAACTCAGGCGCCGGCTCGCCGCTTTCGAGAGTGTAGAGTGGCGAGAAATAGCTGAACACGGTTGGCGGATCGAAGACGGTCTGTCCCAGTGAGTTGGAATCGTTGTAGACCGTGCTGCCGGGGCCGAGAGTTGCGTTCAAGCCACGAAGCAGGTTGGAGACGAACAAGACAGGCTCGCGCATGTGGCCGAACTTGGGGTTAGGAATTGAGCCGTTGTCATCAGCGGCGCGCGCTTCGGGGTCCGTAAGAATCGCCGTGACGACGGCCTGCATATCGCCCGCGATGCCGCTGCCATCGTTCGCGAAGATGCTGGCGACGCGTTGCACGTAGGCGGGGCTGGGATTGCTGGTGACCAGGTGTTGGATCAATTGTTTGCTGACAAAGGGCGCGGTGCTGGGGTACTTGAGGAGCGCATCGAGAACAGTATCGAGGTCTTGTTCGGCTGTCGTGCCCGAAGGTATGTTGACGCCACCAATGATGGTCTTCGCGGCTTGATCGTGCTCGGCTTCGACGGAGTACATCTGGCCGAAATAATAGGCGGGGTTATTGTTCTTAGGGTTCGCATCGGGAGCGACGGGATAAGTCCAACCGGTAAGTGCGCGAGCAGTGGCGCTGACAATCGCTTGCGTGTAAGTGGGCACGGGATTGTTGTTCGAATCGAGAACGGGGCTGCCATCGGGACGCAGTTGGTTCAGCCCAACCGTGAAGAGCTGCATGAGCTCGCGAGCATAATTTTCGTTGGGGGCCGTGTTCTTGTTTGGGTTGGCCTTGTTGTTATTGGCCATGTTGAGATAGTTGCCCATGGCGGGGCTCAGCGTCAGCGCCTTCATGATGTCGCGGTAATTGCCAAAGGCGTTATCGCGAAACAGGCGCCAGTAAGGCGGGAAGGCGTAAGCAGGCCGCAGCGTGGCGGAGGAAACCACCCACTGCTGTGAAAGCGCGAACGCGACTCGCTGACGCAATTGATCCTGAACCGTGACGGTGTTCTCAAAGAACGCCTCCTCGATAGGCGTCATGTCACCGTTGTTCTTGCCCTGCGCATTCAAAATCGGTTGATCGGGCAGGTCGGAGGTGTTGAGCGCGAACTGCGCCGCAAGCCAGGCGGAGATTCCCACCTGTTGCAGTTGCGCGAGGGAGTCCGCCGTGGGCCCCCACGTGGCTTGATCGAGGAAGCGGGCGGCGGCGCGGTCCGTCATCATCACGGTTTGCCCGCTGAGCAAGTGCAGCCCAAACGTAGCCACTGTTACAAGGATCGCCAGGAAATGCCTCATGAGTTTTCTCGAAACTTCACATTGGAGAAAACACAGGGTTGCGGGAAAAGTGTCGGAAGTACACACGCGGCGTCCGACGAATGGCGCCACTTTGGTGCGAAACCTTTCGTCCCGCTTGTTGGCGAGCTAACGTTGGACCTACTGGACGGGGACTTCGCGCTTGACTTCCATATCGGAGTTCAACAGACGAAGGCTAATCGGCAGGCCGCCGACAGAGGAAGCAACTTTTCGGACCAGCAGTTGGAAATCGACCACGTTGCTCAGACGCAGCCAGGCGCCGTCGGCGACAACGAACCCCATCGACGTAGCGCCATCTTTGGAAAGGATGACGCTAGAGCCGGAGTCGACGAGGTATGCCGCGCGCTTCAAAGCGTCGGCAAGAGCTTGGGCCTCAGCCTCGGTGGCAGAACCGTAGTAATAAATTTCGTCGCGTGCGCCGGCCATGATCTTTCCCACGATCACTTCTTTGTGAACGCCCCATTTGCTGTCACAAAGGCGCAGGTGGATGGGATAACCACCAACCACGGGCGCGACGCGGCGGCCGATCTCTTCAAAGCCGAAAACGGTCGCAGCGTGGTCCCAGGCGCCATCGTTCAGAATGAAGTTTACGATCGTGCCGCCAGTGCCCTTCGACAGAAGCACCGCAGCGCCGCTATCTTTAAAGAAGCCGAGCGACCGCAGGGTGCGGCCGAGCGCCTCGGCATCGGCTGACGTCGCTGCATGCGTATAGTAAACGTCGTCGCGCGAGCGTATGGTGACCTTGTCGATCGTCGGAGCGGTTTTGTGAAGCGCGTTATAGACGACAAACGCGACCAGCGCCACGCCTGCGATGCAGGCCAGGGCTACTGCCGCAAGCTTACGGGGATTGCCATCCGCGGGTTCGCGAGACGGCGTCACGGAGTTTACTGATGCCGCGCGCAGCAGCTCAGAATTTCCGGCATTTCGGCTTTTTGCAAGCTGCCGATAGTGACGTTGCTGGCGAAGTAATTCTGCTCTTCAAGGTTTTTGTAGAACGCGCCCGCAACGCCCGAAGCCAGTGGTCCACTGACCGATTTGACGGGACTGGTGAGCATCACGATCGCGACCAATTGGCGGTTCCCGACTTCGGTGAATGAGCCGAACCAGCCCATGTGAACGCCCGCGCGGAAATCGGTGCACGTGCCAGTCTTGCCCCACAGATTTTCGTTGGGATCATAATTGGCGCGGCGTGCGGTACCGTAATCGACTGCGCCGCGCATGCCGACTTTGATGTCTTCTATGCCGTTGGGCGCGATGTCGAGCGTACGTTTCACCTGAGGCGCGAAGTTTGCGATTTCTTCTTGCG
>DATAUH010000596.1:0-7360 GCA_036268375.1 Bryobacteraceae bacterium
CGAAGACTCCTTCAACGTCACCGCCGAAATCCCCGGCACGAACCCCGACTCGGGCCTCGTGATGGTGGGCGGCCACTTTGATTCCTGGACCGGCGGCACCGGCGCCACGGACAACGCCGCGGGCTCCGCGGTCGCAATGGAAGCCATGCGCATTCTGAAATCGCTCGACCTCAAGATGCCGCGCACCGTTCGCCTCGCATTGTGGACCGGTGAAGAGCAGGGCACCCTCGGCTCACGCGCTTACGTGAAGGATCACTTCGCCGACTCCACCGACATGAAAACCAAGCCCGAATACAGCAAGCTCTCGGCGTATTACAACCTCGACAACGGCTCCGGACGCATTCGCGGCATCTACGCGCAAGATAACAACATGGCGCAGCCCATCTTTGAAGCCTGGCTTGCGCCTTTCAAGGACCTCGGCGCCTCGACCGTCACCATCCGCGCCACTGGCAGCACCGACAACGTCCCCTTCGACAACATTGGCCTGCCCGCGTTCCAGTTTATTCAGGATCCGCTCGAGTACGGCTCGCGCACGCACCACTCCAACATGGATGTCTACGATCGCCTGCAGCCCAACGATCTGGAACAGGCGGCTGCAATCGAAGCCTGGTTCGCCTACAACACCGCCACCCGTCCCGATATGATTCCGCGCAAGCCCATGCCGAAACCGCAAGCCGGACGCGGCGCGCGCGGCGGCGATTGATTTCAACGTCGTCCCTTTAGGCCGTTAAGAGCTTTTTGCGCCATGCCGGCGGATATAAGCGAATTCTCTCTTCGCCTTGCTTTTAGGACGGACCTCACGTACCTGGGTTCACTTGCGCGAGTCGGGTGTTTTGCGTCAACTTGACGGCTCTGCCCAACCTCCGGATTGCCCGTTATCGAGGAGCAACTCGGAGATTCGTAAACGCTGGACGACCGCCCATTAACCAAACGGCAAAGAATGACCGCTGTGCTTCCTGGCGGGTGTCGCCCGCCGGACTTATTGCGTTTGTACCGGAGACACCTTCGCTTTCGACCGGCGAACTAAGCCGAGAGTAACGGCCAACACGCCCAAAAGTAGCGCACCCGATGCCGGTTCAGGGGCGTCCGACGGAGCGTTGATTGTTCCAGTGCCCGAGATCGTAAACCCGTTCCCTACCAGATGTCCACTGCCCGAAAACGATCCAGTGGCTCCGGCAAATTCGCCTGTTCCGCCGGTGAAAGTGAACGTCTGCGGCGTAGGACCATCGCCATTCGCGAATGCTTGGGAAAGATCTACGAACAGATTGCCGGATAGTGTGTCGCTATTGGCAAATGTCATGGTGAAGTCTCCGTTAAGTAGTCCCGTAGTCAAATCAATTACGTCATGGCTCAAATACGTTACCGGATTCCAAATCACATTCAAGCCAGGGTTAGCGGAAAGGACAGAACCCGTTGAAAAGTGGTCAACGGTCAAAATCGTACCAATTGGGACCTCGGGCCCAACCGGGCCTCCATCGAAGCTGTAGGTGACGGCGATTGAGGCGGCGCTTGCGGGAATGCCCAGGCTGCATGCGATTGCCAAAATAGCGACTGGAATTTTGTTCATATTTTGTTCCTCTCGCCTTTGATAAGGAAAACGCGCCCTTAGAGTTACACGGCGGTATACCGCCGTAGGATAATAATGGCCGCTCTGGCGTATGGCGATCTGTTCGCGTTGCAGCAACGAGTTGAGGGCCGGGGATCCGGCGGGCTTGTGCCCGGTCTGTCTGCTCGCCGGTGCGGCCGGTCCAGGTTTCACATTCGGCGAAGCCGAAACTCGAACCGTTACCTCACCCCCAGGGGCAGCCGCCGAGCGAGACAATTTCGACCCCTATCGGATACTGGCAGTCATCGGCGAGGGAGGCATGGGGACGGTCTACCTTGCCGAACAGACGGAACCGATCCGGCGGCGCGTCGCTCTGAAGGTTGTAAAGCTAGGCATGGACACGAAGCAGGTGCTGGCCCGATTCAATCATGAACGCCAGGCCTTGGCGCTCATGGAGCATTCCGGCATCGCCAGGATCCTCGACGCAGGCGCCTCCTCGCGGGGACGGCCGTTCTTCGTGATGGACTACATTGAGGGCGCCTGCATCACCACTTATTGCGACCGCTATCGACTGAACACGGCGCAGCGGCTCGAAGTGTTCCTCCCGGTCTGCCGCGCAATTCAGCACGCTCACAATAAGGGGATCGTTCACCGCGATCTCAAACCTTCGAATGTACTCGTTCCGCTCGAAGACGGTAAGCCGGTTCCGAAGGTGATCGACTTCGGGATCGCCAGAGCCATAGACACAGACGATGCCGGCAACACGTTCTCAACGCAATTGGGCCAGATGGTGGGAACACCAGAGTATGCCAGTCCCGAACAGGCGGACACCTTCGCCGGTGAAATCGGCGCGGCTACGGATGTTTACTCGCTCGGGGTTCTCCTGTACGAAATGTTGATTGGAGCCGTTCCTTTCGATGGCGCACTTTTGCGGAAAGCTGGGTTCGCCGAGATGCTTCGGATCATCCGTGAAGAGGAGGCGCCTTCGCTGGTTCAGAGGCTCGGCGGCTTAGGATTCGATGCGGACGAGATCGCCGCGCGGCGAGGGACCGACATCGTTACCCTGCGAGCGCTCCTGTCCGGCAACCTGACCTGGATTGCCCGAAAGGCGCTGGAAAAATCTCCACTGCAACGCTATGCCTCGCCAATGGAACTGGCGGCCGATATCGAACGCCACATGAAAGGCGAAACGGTGCTCGCCGGTCCGTCTCGACAGACCGGGCGCGTTCGCACGAGTGCCGAACCTCAATCGAAAATAGCCAGCACGATTGTTCTGAGCGACCTCGCCAATGACACCGGCGACCCGTCTTTTGAGAGCCTCGTTCGCAACAGCATCAGTTTTGAACTTCAACGCTTCGCGAACCTAAAGGTGCTACCCGAGGGGCGCGTCTTGGAAACATTGAGCGAGATGCGCAGAACTGCGCAGACCCGCGTGACTCCCGAAATCGCACGCGAAATCGGCCAGCGCACCGCGAGCGCCGCTTTCATTGAAAGCTCGCTGTCCAAGGCCGGTTCCACCTACTTACTTACCATTGGCCTCCGCAACTGCAGCGACGGAAGTCTGGTGGACCAGCAACAATCACGAGCGGCCGGCAAGGACGATATCCTCAAACAACTACGCCGGCTCACCATACGGCTCCAGGCGAAATCGGCTGCGCCCGTCGCGGCCCTGCAAGGGACTGTCGTCCCGCTGGATGCAGCCACCACGTCCTCTGTCGAGGCGCTCAAATCCTTCAACGTGGCACGTCAACGCTACTATGAGAGTCCTGCCGGCGCCTTGTTGCTTTTCCGAAGAGCGATCGAATTGGACCCCGAATTTGCCTTGGCGTATGCGTGGCTGGGGCGGAGCTACGCTGATTCCGGTGAACAGACTTTGGCCATGGAGAGCATCCGCAAAGCCTACAGTCTGCGCGGCGCCGTAAGTGACAGAGAGAACTTCTTCATCACCTACAACCATCACCGGGACGTGTTACGAAATTTCGAGCTTTGCCGCCAGGTTTGCGATTCATGGATCGAAAAATACCCACAGGAGTTGACGCCTCACGGCTTTCTGTCCGGATTGATCTCGGCAGGCGCCGCTCGGTACGAAAAGGCGATCCAAGAAGGGGAAAAGGCCATTGCCATGAACCCGGACTTCACGATCGGCTATCACAATATCGCCCTGGCGTACCTTTCTCTCGGAAAGACAGAAGAAGTGAACGCCACCATGCAGCGCGCCACTGAGCGAGGACTTCCGACCAAGGATCCGTTCGCGACGCTATTCTTCGCGGCCTTCCTGGATGGGGAAAGGAACGCAATGGACAAGGCGGGCGCGCAACTGGCCTCGGACATTCCTTCCGGCGAATTCGAGTATTACCAATCTTTGGTATTCGCTTGCGAAGGCCGATTGCAGATGTCCAGGCAAGCATCCGTACAGGCGGTTACTCTGGCTCGCCAGGCCCACCTTGCGCAGCGCGCCACACTCTTCGAGGGAGCGGCCGCCGTGACGGACGCGCTTTACGGGTATCCGCACGATTCCGCGCGGCATTGTTCCGCCGCCGGGCAACAAGTAAGCGGCCGGGATGCAGACTTTGGTCCGGCCTTTGCGCTCGCCCTCTCCGGGAATTCATCGTCAGCCCTGGCGATTGTCATCCGCCTGGAAGAGCAATATCCGGAAGATACATGCGTCCACTTCAGCTACTCGCCGGCGTTGCGCGCCCTGCTCGCCATGATTCATGGCCGCCCAGAAAAAGCCCTCGAACGCCTCACCGTCTCCAAAGCTTATGAACTCGCGCAAACGGGAGTTAGCTGTTATGGACGCTACGGCGCGATGTACCCTACCTATGTCCGCGGTCTGGCCTACCAGCAACTCCACAAACCCCGCGAAGCCGCCTTGGAGTTTCAAAGAATGCTCGATCATCCCGGCCTCCTGCTGGCCGATCCCATTGGTCCCGCCGCACGCCTGCAACTGGCTCGCACCCTCCGCGATTCCGGCGAGATGGCCAGAGCAAAAGCGGTCTATAGCGAGTTTCTCACGCTCTGGAAAGATGCCGATCCTGACATTCCGCTTCTGACACAAGCGAAGACCGAGTTTGCGCTCCTGTGACAACTTACATACTCATGGGACGCAACGAATTCCCCACCACAAGTTGGTCACTCGTCACCGCGGCTGGCAATCCAGCCGATCCGGATTGCCGGGACGCCCTGCTGCGTCTGTGCGAGGGCTATTGGTATCCCGTTTACGCGTACGTGCGACGGCGTGGCTACCCGGAGCAAGACGCCAAGGATTTCACGCAGGACTTCTTCGTCCGCATCCTTGAAGGACGATACCTGGACCGCGCCGATCCCGATCGCGGGCGATTCCGCTCATTCCTCCTGAACTCGTGCAAGTTTTTCCTCGCAGATCAGGCGGATTGCGCGCGAGCGCAGAAACGAGGCGCAGGCGCCATTCTTCAGTTTGAAGTCGCCTCCCGAGAGCTACAGTACGAGTTCGAGCCGCGCGACAACCAAACGCCGGAACACATCTTCGAACGCGCTTGGGCCCTTGCGTTGATCGACCGGGTGGTATCGTGCCTCAGGGACGAGTTCGTCCAGCACGGCAGCCTTGATGATTTCGAACGGCTGAAGACTTTTCTCCTCGGCCAGGCCGAAATTCCTTACATCGAGCTTGCACGTGACATGGACACAACTGAGGGGCGCCTGAAAGTCGTGATCCACCGTCTTCGCAAACGTTACCGAATCCTTTTTCTAAGAGAGATCACGGAAACCGTGGCAGACCCGGCGGAGGTCGACTCCGAAATTCGCTTTCTGATGACCGCGCTCCGACGAAAAGACTGAATTTGCGCCTGGTCAAAGGCATTCTTGCCGCCGGTGCTTTGCCCGATCAAAGTTCCACGCATCCGCTGTGACGGCGCAGACATTTTTCGGCCCTGCGACCATGGCTGGTCCCAGGCGTCAATCTATCGGCCTATTTGAAGGTGATGTTCGTCGCCGCCTCAAAGTGACGGTGATTCTTGTATTCGATGGTCGTGCGGTAAAGCTCCCCGTTGCCTAGACGCCAGATGAAATCCGCGGCTACCGGCAACCAATGGGAAGCATCTCCGATCTTCACGGAGTTCCACGTCATGACCTGATTCCTTTGAACGAACCCGAACCCCTGAGGCAGTCCGGTGGCTTCCTCTTCGAACTGGAGAATTTCCCCGGTCAGAGAGTCGATGAAAATCCGTCCTGTCCGCGCGGGGTTGTAGCCCCCCGACTTCCCGTACAGGTTGCCGAAGCAGCCATCCGGCGGAGAACGGAAGGGGTACGCCAACGCCGGCTTGCCGCGGACTTCCTCGTTGGTCGGAGATTCCAGCGTGGTGGGGCATTGCGGATCAAATAGTGGTTTTAGGGCGGCGCCGAATCCGGTGCTGGGCATACTTCCGCTATTAAGACGGCCCAATGACTTGCCGTTTCGTCGCCAATGCTGCCGGCTGATTTGAATACCTCTGACGATGATTTCGGTCTCGATGGTGTCTTCATATTTCCATTTGGAGGATCCCATACGGCCGCTATAGCGCTTCGCGACCTCGTCGGCGATGAAGTTGGGCATGCTCACTGCGCGCTCCAGATTCACCTGGCGCGCGTGCTCCAGTTCCGCGTCCTGACCAACCAGAGAGAGCGAAAACACAAAAGATGTCAGCAACCGTAGAATCATCGTCACGATTCACTTAGCCTCCTTCGACAATCGATGCGGGCAAGATTGCAATTAGCCGCCAAATGGCGAACAGTCGAGCAGCGCCACCGCATCCGGGTGAAGGAACAGTCGGCCGCTCAGGCAAGTCTTAGCAGTTTGTATACCGCTCAGTTGAATCTCGTCTGATTAATATATTCAATAGACCTTGGGTTACGCCTGTGACGTCGCTCGCACACTTGGGCGACTGAAGCGCACTCGAGTCGCAGCGAGCAACCCTTCCCGAGGGTCCACTCTACCAAGCCAAACGCCCTGCTACCGCCTCGATTTCAGTTGGAGATTCGTAACACGAAGTTACTCGCTTCAACTTGACGGTTTGTCGCCATCTCGCGGACTGCGCACCAAGACCGTCTGCCAAAAGAGAGCATCTCGCGTCTCCTCAACTTGTCTCAAACCAACCTTCAGAGCGCGAATTCCAAGTGACCATCGTCGAGAGAGCGCCACTCAGAAGACTTTCGAATCGGCAGCCGGCCGAGTGCCTCACGGAACTCCTCCGTAGTCTGGCATTCGACAAGCAACAAAATAGTTTGCTTGGTTACGCGGGCCCGCATCTGTTCGTAAGCTGCGTAGATTGGCGCCGTATCAGTGACACCGGAAATGACTGGAGCGAATAGCTTCCTGTAGTCGCGGAGAGCGTTCATCGCATCCTGGATGAGATTGGGTTCGATTGTGACGATTAGCGAGGTCTCGCCATGCTGCTGCTGTGAGGCGAGCGCATCGAGAATCGCGTTGATGGAGTTCTTGGGGATCAATGTATTTTCCTTTTCTGTGTGAATGGTGGGCGTTTCCGAATTGCCAGGTCAAGATCCTGTGTGATCAGGCGGCGCATCGCGCTTTCCCATTCGCAATTCAAATTTTGAGGGTTTTTTTAGGCTCGGAAGGAATTATGCCTTGGCGGCAACCGAGACCGTGAGAGGTTAGAAACTACCGCATCTCACTTCTAGAGAATATCTGGCGGCCGGCAAGAATGTCAAGAGTAACTACTCGAGAGTAACTCGAGCCCGTGGTATCAGGCGCGAGGGTACGTCTCGCGACCGATCCTGGTACAGCACGGACAAGGAATCTGTGGCGGAGCTGCCTTAGTGAAAATTCCGCCGTTACTT
>DATAUH010000597.1:0-5925 GCA_036268375.1 Bryobacteraceae bacterium
TGCGCAGCGCCGCTCTCGCTCTTGCACTTACTTTCTCGCTCAACGGACTTGTCGAAGCGAAAACCCACACTCACAAACATAAGATCGTTCGGCAGAAAGCGCGTAAGCACAACGTGCGGAAAGCCAATCGCGCCGCCGCGAAACAGATTGCCAAGCAGCGTAAACGTCGTACGGCATAAATCGCGCGACCCAAGTCCGCGTGCGCTGTGAACAGACCGCCGCGCTCGGGGGCGAAGCACAATCGGCGAATCCACACCGCGGCTTCAAGGTTTCACCTGCGAGGCAATCCAAGCCGGCAGCTGCAGCGGTTTCGACAAAGCCCGAAAGAGTACGCGAATTTGCAGGTGCAGCCTAAACGCGGTTTCATTTTCATACTATTCTGAAATAACGTTGCGGCCTGCTTCCCGCGACGCAATCGCCATGAAAACTGCCACGGTCCTCGGGTTGTTCGCCCTTTTGGCATTTCCCGCGCTGACTCTCGCGCAAGTTACCGCAACCATCTCAGGCAAGATTGAAGACGCATCGGGGGCCGGAATCGGCGGGGTTTCCATAGCGTTGAAGAATTTGGAGAGCGGCGCCACGCGGTCCGTCAGTACAAAAGACTCGGGCGACTATCGCGTCTCCATGCTTCCCATTGGTCCGTATGAAATTCGCGCCTCGAAAACCGGCTTCAAGACGCAAGTGCGTGACGGCGTCAATCTTGCGGTGGGCGCCACCGCGGTGGTCAATCTACAGCTTCAGGTGGGCGACCTGACGCAGGAGGTGACGGTTAACGAGGAGATTCCCGTGGTCAACACCACCACGGAATCCGTATCCGGATTGGTAGGCGAACGCGAAGTGAAGGATCTTCCGCTGAACGGGCGCAGCTTCGACAACCTGATGACTTTGAATCCCGGCGTAATCAACTACGCCCTGAAGAGCGCCAACACCAGCACTAGCAACGGCAGCACGTTCTCTGTAGATGGCCACCGGCCCATGGACAACATCGTGCTTCTGAACGGCATCGAATATACGGGCGCCAGCCAACTCGCGATTACGCCGGGTGGCGTCAGCGGCTACCTTCTGGGTATCGATGCTGTGCGCGAGTTCAACGTCGAGACCGACACTTACGGCGCGCAGTATGGGAAACGCTCCGGCGCCCAGATGACGGTGGTCACGCAATCGGGAACCAATGCGCTGCACGGAACCGTGTTCGAGTTTCTGCGCAACAGCGCGCTCGATTCCCGCAGTTTCTTCGCCCAGACGTCCTCTACGCCTCCGTTCCGCCAGAATCAATTTGGCGCGGCGTTGGGCGGTCCGATCAGGAAGAATAAGCTATTCCTGTTTGGCAACTACGAAGGCTTCCGGCAGGCGGAGTCGCTCAGCGGCGTAAGCGTGGTTCCGGATGCGCAAGTGAGGCAAGGCCTGTTTCCGAACGCTTCCGGCGCCTATGTTCCGGTATCCGGTTTGAATGCCGCCATGTTGCCCTATCTCTCGTTTTGGCCGCAAGCCAACGGGCCGGAATTGCTGACGAATGGAATCCCCAGCGGCACGGCGTTTTCGTTCACCAACCCCAAACAATCGATCCGCGAAGATTTCAGCAACCTCCGCCTGGACGATACGCTCAGCCAGCGCGATTGGCTGTCGGCCGCGTACACGATTGATGACGGCAACAGTTTGATCCCGCTCGCCGACCCACTTTTCGCGTCTTACACGGCTCTGCGAATGCAGGTTGCGAGCCTGCAGGAGACGCACGTGTTTTCGCCCTCGATGCTGAACACCTTTCGCGCCGGTTACTCGCGCGCGGGCTTCAATCTCGATTCGGCGCTCGAGGCGCAATTTCCAGCCAGCCTCGATTTCGTGCAGAACGCAGGCCCCGGCGGCATCGTGGTAAATGGCGGCGTGACGACAACGGGGCTTTCGGGAATTACGTCCGCGGGTCCGAACAACGCCGCGGGCGCGTGGAATCGCCGCAACCTCTATACATTTACCGACGACGTGCAAATCACCCGGGGCATCCACCAACTGAGCGCGGGAGTGTGGCTGCAGCGCGTTCAAGACAACGAAGATTCTGCCTCGCGACAGCTTGGGCAAGCGACCTTTACCAGCTTGACTACGTTTCTGCAGGGAAACGTCAGTAGTTTTCAGGTAATTCCGACGGCCAATGAGTTAGGCTGGCGCAGCCTGTTCGGCGCCTGGTATGTGGAAGATGCGATTAAGCTGCGCAAGAACCTGACGCTGCGCGCGGGCTTCCGCCATGAGTTCACTACCGGCTGGAACGAAGCCTTTGGACGCGCCGCAAACTATGTGACTGACGCCAATGGCGTGTTAGAGACCGATCCGCGTGTTGGCAGCGATGCTTTTTCCAAAAACAACGCGACGCGTCTGTTCAGCGCGCGCCTGGGTTTGGCCTGGGATCCACGCGGGGATGGAAAGTGGGCGGTCCGCGCCGGTTTCGGCACTTATTATTCGTTGATCGACGACTTGAGTTTCCTTCTCAACTCCCTGCCGCCCTATAACGGGGCGATCACCGCATCCGGTTCGCTCTTTTCGATTACGCCGGTTGTCCCCGGCGCCGCGGTTCCGCCATCCTGCAGTCCAACTATCCCGACGAACTGCACCACCTATGCGCCCCAAGGCGTGCAGGCGAACGCAAAGACGCCCACCGTACAGGAATGGAAGCTATCGGTGGAGCGCCAGCTTGATAAATCGACCGTGCTGCGCGTGTCCTATGTCGGCGCGTTCGGTTATCACGGACTGCTGAGCGTCGATCCTAACGACATCCCAGCGCAGGTTTGCGCGTCAGCTGCCGGATGCCTGGCGGGCGGCGTTTCCGCAAGTTCGCTGGTTCCGCAGGGTACTTATTATGTGCCGGTGGGGAAGCGCCCCAACCCATATCTGGGAGCGGGCTTCTTCTGGTACACCGAAGGCAACAACAGCTACAACGCGCTGCAGACAGACCTGCTCCATCGTCTGAGACATGGTCTGCAAGTGCGCGCCAACTACACCTGGTCGAAGAGCCTGGACATGAACTCAGGGCTGACGGGCGCGCAGTCGCAGAACCAATCGCAGATGGCGATGGACCGCCAGAACCCGGGACGTGACTGGGGGCCTTCCGCTCTCAACGCTACTTCCCAAGCGAGCATTTCCTTGCGCTATGAGTTGCCTTTCGGCAAGGGACAACACTGGTTGAACAGCGGCGCGGGCGCGGCGGGCAAGATCGTGGGCGGCTGGCAGATCAACGCCATCACGACGCTGCTCAGCGGTTTCCCATTCACACCCGTGATCGGCGCCAATCGCTCGGGCGACGGCGATACGCGCAACCCGGATCGTCCGAACCTCAAGCCGGGGTTCAGCGGACCGGTGGTTCTCGGGCAACCGGGCCAGTGGTTCAATCCAAATGCGTTCAGTCTTCCCGCTGTAGGTACCTACGGCAGTTTGGGACGCGGCGTCTACACAGGGCCTGGCTTGGCGGATCTCGACGTTTCGTTGCTGAAGAACACCGCGATCACGGAGCGCGCCGGCCTCGAATTTCGCGCCGAGTTTTTCAACGTCATGAATCACCCGAACTTCGGGTCGCCCAACCAGACCGTTTTTTCGGGCACGACGGCGAACGCCTCGGCCGGACTGATCACGACGCTCGCCACCACGCCGCGACAGATCCAGTTCGGTTTGAAGTTGATCTTCTGAGCCGCTCTCTATCGCCGCGTTCGTCTGACGAAGCGCTGACGCATCGCGGTCCACGTGCTTTCGCCCGCCCCGTTTGTTCTTGACAGCCACCAGCCATTGGGACTAATGTTTAGTTCGGGCGTTAAACTAATTCCCGATTGAGGGTGTATGAAGATGACCCGACGGACCGGTTTGTGGACTGCGACGGCCGCCGCGTTGGCGCCGCGTGGATTCGCGCAGAGCGCCAAGGGCGCGCTAACGGCGGGCGAGGTGATTGACCGCATCAAAGCCAACGTAGGGATCCCGTGGCGGGAGAAGACCGTCGACCGGATCATCGCCGGAACGGCCGAAACGCCCGTGAAGGGCATCGCAACCACGATGATGGCGACGCTCGACGTGCTGCGGGCTGCGGTCGAAGCGGGCGCGAACATGGTGATCACGCACGAGCCCACGTTCTATTCGCATCCGGACACGATTGACCAGATCAAAGACGATGAGATCTACCGCTATAAGCTCGACTTCATCGCCAAAAACAATCTGGTTTCGTTTCACTTTCACGATCACTGGCACGGCCACAGGCCCGACGGCATCGCGACTGGAATGTCCCGGGAACTTGGCTGGGAAAAGTTTCAGGATGCCCAGAATCCCCGGCTGTTTACGTTTCCCGGCGTGCCGCTGGCTCGGCTGGCTCAGGAGATACAGAACAAGCTTAAGATACGCACGATGCGAGTAGTCGGCGATCCCAAACTAGTCATCAATCACGCCATCGCCAGTTGGGGCAACGTCAGCCAGTTTCCCGGAATACCGTTTTTATCGCGCCCGGATATCGATGTGCTGATTATCGGCGAGACGCACGAGTGGGAATTGGTAGAGTACGCGCAAGACACCATTTCGGCGGGAAAGAAGAAGGCGCTGATGATCCTGGGACACGTAGTTTCGGAGCAGTCCGGTATGAAATACTGCGCCGAGTGGCTGCGTGGCTTCGTGACGGAAGTGCCGGTGAAGTTCGTGCCCGCGGCAGAGCCGTTCTGGCGTCCGGATCAGCCGGTGGGCTGAAGAGAACGCTGAAGCCTTTGCCGCCGAGGATGCCGAACAGAGCTACTCTGCGCGCGGCATTTTGCCTGCGTGCCGCAAGTTCAGACAGGTTCTGCTTTAAGTCACTCGCGGTGAGCGTGATGTTGCGGTTCTGCGTCTAAATGGTCGCGATACCTTGTGCAACTTCGAAAGCGTCGTTGCGCTGCTTGCGCGATGATTGCGAGAGCTTGCGGTAATGGGGGAAGGTCGCGGCGGCGGATTTCTCCGTCATGGCTCAGTTCGTTCGCCCACAGATGCCATTTGCCAATATATGTCGTGCGGTATCCGCCGCGTGCGAGCGCCTGGCCGAAGATTTGGTGTTCCGGGCTAGCGCGCAGCTCGTGATCACGATACCGGCGCCGGATTGAAACTTGCCGGTCATCAGCGAGGCGCGGTGCGGAGCGCACACGGGCGTGTTGGAAATGGTCTGGCGGAAATTGTAGCGTTGCGACGCCAAGCGGTCGTTGTTCTGAGTGCGAGAGTATTCATCGACCAGCGTAGCCATACGGCTGACAGCGTAGCTAGTCGGCAAAACGTAGAGGAGATTCGGGCGTTTGGTTTGCGGGCGCTGCGAAGGTTCAGCGCGGCGGCAGCATCCGCGAGCAGGTTGCGTCTGGTGAGCGGCATGCGATGACAGTCTTCGCATGCCGGGCGCCGATCCGCGTGAGCGGACGAGTCAGCTTCGAACAATCAGGCGCCGTGCGAAAGCGTAGCTGCGCGAGGCGCTGTTTGCTTTACTTCGGCCTCGGCTTGCTCCCAATCCACTTCGGGCGAGCCTTCGGGACAACCGCGCAGGATCCAAAGTTCGTGGGCTCGGGCTGCGATCGCCGTGTATTCAGGGTCTTGTGTATCGTCCGGCTGAGCGCTTACTTCGGGCGTCGTTACATCAGTCGTAGCGGGATAATTTTGGGATTTTGAGTAGGCAGTTTTTTTCATAAAGGTACTCGATCCGGTTATCCCATAAGTTCCAGCGAGGATACTGGGGGTTCACGCTCACTTCCGGTTAGGAGCATGAATTACATCTCGTGGAAAGTGATTTTAGATGCTAAACGTGAACGCGCGTCAGTCGCGTACCAGGTAGATTACTTCCGCCGGCGCTTCCACTCGAACAGAACAACGCCCGCGGCAACGGAGACGTTGAGGGAAGAGATTTTGCCCGCCATTGGAATACGAACCAGAGCGTCGCAGTGTTTGCGCACCTGA
>DATAUH010000598.1:0-8789 GCA_036268375.1 Bryobacteraceae bacterium
TCGCCTCGCAGCGCCGGTCGAGACGAGCGCTGTCGAATGCGCGGTGGATTGGGCGCGTCGGTTCGACCACATGCAACAGCATACGGGACAGCATTTGCTGTCGGCGGTGCTGGAGGAAATGTTCGGGTTGAAGACCGTCAGTTTTCACTTGGGCGCGGAGAGCGCCACGATCGACGTCGAAGGCAGAAGCGTGGACACTGCGCTGGCGCAAAAGGCGGAGACGCGCGCCACCCAGGTGATTTTCGAAAACCGTCCCGTGGCCGTGACGTTTGAAGATGCCGCGCAAGTGCAGGGCTTACGCAAACCCTCGGACCGTGAGGGCACGCTGAGGATCATCTCCATCGATGGCCTGGACCGCAGCGCGTGCGGCGGTACGCATGTGCGGGCCACGGGCGAGATCGGTACGATCCTGATTCGCAAACTGGAGAAGATTCGCAACCAGACGCGTCTTGAATTCCTGTGCGGCGGGCGCGCGGTGAAACGGGCGCGCGCAGACTTTGAAGCTTTGTCGCGGGCGGCTCAGTCGTTTTCGGCGCCCCTCGATGCCGTCCCGGCGATGATCGGCGAATTAATCGAGAGTTCCCGCACGGCAGAAAAATCGAAGCGCAAACTGGAACTTGAGTTGGCGGGATACAAGGGCCGCGAAATCTATCAAGCCACAACGCCCGCAGCGGATGGCGTAAGGCGCGTCTTTGAGCGCGCGGCCACGGGCAATCTGGAGGACTTACGCGCCGTGGCGCAAAGCTTCACAGCGCAGCCGAAGAGCGTGTATTTGGCGACTCTCAACCAGCCGCCCTCGGTTCTGCTGGCGGTGTCGGCGGATACGGGAATCAACGCGGGACAGGCCGTGAAGTCGGCCTTGACGGAAGCCGGTGGCCGCGGCGGCGGCGCGACGTCGCTCGCCCAGGGCAGCGTACCGGATCTAGAAAAACTAGAAAACGTGATTGCGGCGCTCCAGGCCGCGGCAGGATTTCAGAAATAAAAAAACGGCCACGACAGGAGCATGCATCGTGGCCGCGAGTTTGCACAACACAGCAGGAATCAGCAAATAGAGTATTAGCGATGACGTTCGTAACGAACCACCTTGTGATGGTTGCGCGCACGGCGTTCGTGACGAACAACCACTACTTTGCGATGATCAAACCGTTCACGAGCGGCTGCGGGGGCGGCAAACGCCGTCATTCCCGTCAGTGCCAAAAGTCCTAAACCGATTAGCTTTTTCATTTCCTTCCACCTCCAACTGTATAGGCGCTCGGGGAACGGAGAAACGGGTAAGATTGCGTAAAAGCAGGGTCTTATTGAGTAAGGGAAACGTACGGGGAGTTTACGTGGATATTTGCGGCCGCGGATGAGGCTAAACTAAACCAGACCGCGCCGGATGGCTTCTCTGACGACCGAAGCGATTTCGTGCACGTCGAGCTTGCCCATAATACTGGCGCGATGCGTGACCGCGGTCCGGAACGAAATGCCCAGCTCGGCGGCGATCTGTTTGCTGCTTTTTCCCGCGACGATCAGCTTCAACACCTGCCGCTCGCGGTTGGAAAGCGCTCCAGGCGTCCTATGGTTGTTGCTAGCCCGTTCGTCATGCACCGTCTTAGGGATCCCGGACTGCAACGCAGCGCGCACTTTGCTGGAACGCCTCCGAATGCGCAGAGACTCCTGAATCGCCTCCTGGCCCTTCGTCAAAACGGCATCGGCGTGCGCCTTCAACTCTTCCAAAGTAAGTTCATTCGCAGCCCGCGGACGCGAACTTGCCGGTGCGTAAACGGCTACCGGCTCTTCGTCGGCATCCACGGATAACGCGGACGTGCGCAGGTCGGCGCAGATCGCCAGAAAATCCTCGAGCGTGGAATGTAACTCGTCAGTACAGGCTTTTAGTTCTTCCAGAGCGGCGCGTTGTTCGAGGATTACGCAGTGGAACGAGTGGCGCACAGACGCGCTGAGAGGCTCTGAAGAGGAAAGCTTGGACATGGATTGGGCCTTTGTGATCTTACGATCGAATAACTGTAGTCCGCTTCGGATATTTGCCCGATCAGCACCTCCCGATCAGACTATCCGTAGACGAAGTGCAGGGCCTTCTTGAGGTCTTCCCAAGCTTCGCGCTTTGCGTCCTGGTTGTACGGACGTAACAAGTAGGAAGGATGGTACGTGATCATGACAGGAATTTCGCGCCATTGAAACCACTTGCCGCGCATCTTGGTGACGCCCTCTTTTCTGCCCGTCAAGGCCCGCGCAGCAGTGCCACCGAGAGCGCAAATAGCCTTTGGTTTCAACGCGATAAGTTGCCGGTACAGGAACTGGCCGCAGATTTCCATCTCGTCCGGCTCAGGGGTTCGGTTACCAGGCGGCCGGCATTTCACCACATTGCAAATGTAGACATCCGCACGTTGGAGAGGGATGCCCTCCTTCTTTGCGGTGTTCTCGATCATCTGCGTCAGTAGCTGCCCGGCGCGGCCTACGAACGGCAGGCCCTGTTCGTCTTCGTCGGCGCCAGGTCCTTCGCCGACAAAGACCAGGGAAGCTTTCTCATCGCCGACGCCGAAAACAATCTTGTTGCGCCCCTCGTGCAACCTGCAGCGGCGGCAATCTCCCATATCCTGCAGGATTTCGAACAGCGTCTCATTTTTGGGCGCCATCGGCGGCAGGTCAGCGGGTTGCGGCGCGGAAACGCCCGCACTCGGAATCATGACCAGCCGCGGCTCGGAAGACGCAGGCGGCTGCGCAGTATCCGCAACCGGCTCTGGAATCGCATCCGGTTCCGCGGCACTGGCGGGAACGGGGCGACGGTAGAGCTCCTTAACGCCGAGATCGCGATAGTATTCGACCTGACGCCGCAGTTCGTCAGCGTTCATAGGAGTGCAGCGCCAGACGCAGTTTCAACGCTTCATTGAAGATGCGGTCGGCAACTTCCCTTTTGCCCGCGCGCGGAATTGCAATATTTTCGCCAGTAGCCAGCACAAGCGTCACCTGATTGTGGTCGCTTTCGAATGGCGAATTGGGACCGCCCACAAGATTGGCGACGATCATGTCGCAGCCTTTCGATTCCAGCTTGCGGCGCGCTTCGGCTTCGAGGTTCTGAGTTTCCGCGGCGAACCCGATGAGGAGGCGGTCGCCTTTCTTGCGGCCAAGCTCCGCGAGGATATCGGGCGTGGGATCAAGTTCGAGAGAAACCCGCGCCGCCGTTTTCTTGATCTTCTGCGCAGGCGGATTGCTCACCCGAAAATCGGCCACGGCAGCGGCCTTTACAACGATCGTGGCGTGCTCGAGCTGGCTAAAAACGGCCGAGCGCATCTCCTCAGCCGTGCGGATCTCGATCACTTCGACGCCGCGGGGCGGAGCGAGCTGCACAGGGCCCGACACCAGGATCACCTTTGCGCCTCGCGCGGCCGCCGCTTCGGCCAGCGCGTACCCCATTTTGCCGCTGGAACGGTTGGAAAGATAACGCACGGGGTCGAGCGGCTCCTGCGTGGGTCCGGCCGTAATGAGAACAATTTCGGTATCGAGATCGCGGCGTCTGCGAGTCTCCGCTTCGAGAGCGTCGGCGATAGTTTGCGGGTCAGCCAGCCGCCCCGGCCCAACCATTCCGCACGCGAGATAACCGCTATTAGGCTCGACAATGCGATGGCCCCGGCGGCGTAGCGTTTCGAGATTCGCCTGCGTCGCGGGATGCTCCCACATGTTGACATTCATGGCGGGCGCGATCAGAACCGGCCCCTGAAACGCCAGATAAAGCGTGGTGAGAAAATCGTCCGCCAAGCCGTGCGCAAGCTTCGCCATCAGATCCGCCGTCGCAGGCGCGATTACCAGAACCTCGTGCGCCTGAGCAACGGAGATATGCTCGATGGCGTCATCGATATCGAACAGATTGGTGAGCGCTTTGCGGCCGGTGAGCGCGGAAAAAGTCAACGGGCGGATGAACTCTTCCGCCGCATGCGTAACGATCGCTTGAACCTGATGGTTTTGCTGCATCAGCAGGCGGGCAAGCTCCGCAGCCTTGTAAGCCGCGATGCCGCCGCCCACGCCGAGGAGGACTTTCATGCCCGCTTAGAGCGCAGCTTCTTCGGGCGCTGCTTCGGTGGGCGCTTCGCCCGTGAGGCTGTACTTCACCAGGCCGCGGCGGACCTCTTCCATCGAAATCACGGTCGGCTTTTTCGAGGCCGTGGGCAGCACGGGACGGGCCCCGCCCTGCAACTGTCGGGCGCGCTTGGCCGCCACGATGATGAAGCGGTACGTGCTTTGGTCAGGATCGTCCGGAATGGTGCAGTGCGCGTTGTTGCGTGGGGCTTTGTCGGCCATCTCTAATAACCTCGTTTTCGATTCGCTACAAAACTACAGTGCCAGCTGGCTGGCCATTACGCTTGAAAAGTCTCCAGAATCGGGCGGATCTTTTCTTCGATCCGCGTTCTTCTCGCCCGTTCGGCGCGAACGATTCCGCTCAACACCGCGACAGATTCTTCAAGATCGCTATTAATTAACACGTAGTCATACGCGTTATAATTTCGAATCTCATCGGCCGCCTCTTTCAGGCGCCGTTCGATTACGTCGTCCCGATCTTCACCGCGCGCACGCAGCCTGTGTTCCAGAGTCTTTTTGGAAGGCGCCAAAATAAAGACAGTTACGGCTTCGGGAATTTTACCCTTCAATTGTCGCGCACCTTGCACGTCAATGTCGAGTACCAGGTCTCTCCCCTGGGCGGCGGCCTCCTCCAGGATTCCCCGGTGCGTGCCGTAATAGTTGCCGAAAACCTGCGCCCATTCCAGGAACTCGCCGCGCTCCACCATGACTTCGAACTCATCGCGTGCGATGAAACGGTAATTATGCCCGTTAATCTCCTGCCCGCGGGGCTTGCGGGTAGTGTGGGACACCGCAAACATCAGGTTGCCCACCTCCGACATCATGCGGTTCACCAGCGTGGATTTTCCGGAGCCGGAGGGTGCTGAGATGATGAAAACAGTAGTCATGATCGGCGCTGACGGCGGGCGCATTACTCCAGATTGAGGCTCTGTTCGCGGATCTTATCGATTTCCGACTTCGCGGATAGGGCAAGCTCTGTGATGGTGAGGCCAAGGTCGCCCAAACCGCCGGTTTTCGACAGCACCGTGTTCGACTCGCGATTCATCTCCTGCAACAGAAAATCGAGGCGCTTGCCGACTTCGCCGCCGCCTTTCAGCATGGCCTGAAGCTGATCCGAGTGGGTGCGCAGCCGCACCAGTTCTTCGGCGATGTCGCTGCGGTCGGCCAAGAGCGCGGCCTCCTGCGCCAGCCGTTGCGGTTCAATCGCGGAGCCGTGAAGCAGGTCCGAGAGTTTTTCGCGCAGCCGTTTCTGGAACGCCGGGATCGCGCTTTCGCGGATCTGCGCCATGCGCTCCACCAGCCCGCAGATATTTTCGCAGCGCTGCCGAAGTTCGCGCGCCGTTGCGGCGCCTTCGCGATCGCGAAAGCCGTTCAGCATGGCAACCGCCTCGCCCGTCAACTCCAGCACGGCCTTCGTCACCTCTTCCGGCAAATCATCCGGTTCCGCATTGACGCCCAGAATTCCGGGGATGCGCAGCAGCGCGTTCAGGTCGGGCTCTCCGGTGAGCTTATACTTGCGTGACGCCTCCCGAAACGCCTGCACATATGCGTCGAGCAGCGCCTGATTCACCGGCGTCTCCGACGGGATCTCGGTGCGCGCAAAAGACAGATGGATCTGGACGTGCCCGCGCGCCATGCCGGCCTTCAGCGCCGCGCGGATTTCGTTTTCGATCCCGTCAAATTCCGAGGGCAAATGGAAGTGCAGATCCAGCCCGCGATGGTTGACGCTCTTCAGGCTCAGAGTCAGCTCGCCCTGAGAGACGCTACGTTTCACGCGGGCGAAGCCCGTCATACTGCGAACGCTCATTCCACCCCCGAACCTGCCGTCACAAATTGCAATTCATGCAGCCGGCGATAGATGCCGTCGCGCAGCATTAATTCGTCGTGCGTGCCGGTCTCGCGGATGCGGCCGCGGTCCAGCACCACAATCTTATTCGCCTGCCGGATTGTAGAGAGACGATGAGCAATCACTATGACGGTGCGGCCCTGCATCAAATTGGCCAATGCTTTTTGTACCAGCATTTCGGATTCAGAGTCCAGATGAGAAGTGGCTTCGTCGAGGATGAGAATTGGCGCGTTCTTCAGCAGCGCTCGCGCGATCGAGATCCGCTGGCGCTGGCCGCCGCTCAGGCGCATGCCGCGGTCCCCGATGATAGTTTCGTAGCCTTCGGGCAACCGCTCAATGAACTCATCGGCAAGCGCGTTGTGGGCAGCCCGGCGAATCTCTTCCATCGGCGTGCCCGGACGCCCATAGGCGATGTTGTTCGCCACCGTATCGTTGAACAGAAACGTGTCCTGAGCTACGATGCCGATCTGAGCGCGCACGGAGGCGAGATCGAGATCCCTCACGTCTTGCCCGTCGATTCGCACCGCGCCGCCCGCGACATCGTAAAAACGCGGCGCCAGATTCGCGAGCGTAGTCTTCCCAGCCCCGCTCGGTCCCGCCAGCGCCACCACTTCCCCGGCCTTCACTTCGAGATCGAGTCCCACGACTTGAAAGCCGTTAGCGGCGCCGGGATAGTGGAACGATACGTTATCGAAGACGATGTTATCGTGGAACCCGGTAATCTTGCGGCCGCCCGGCTTCTCCACAATCTCTTCGGAGTGATCCAGATATTCAAAAACGCGCTGCGAAGCGCCCAGCGCCTGCTCAAAGATGTTATGGATCCCAACCAACCGCTTCACCGGCTGCAGCAGCAACATCAGCGCCACTAGAAACGAGGTGAAATCGGCAGGTGTCAGGTTGTTGAACTGGATCTGTTTGCGCGCATAGTAAAGCAGACCGACCACCACGAACGCGGACACCAGCTCAATCAACGGGGATGAGATTGCCTGCTGGAGAACATACTGCAGATTGGCCTTCAGCAGCTTGCGAGACGCCTCATGGAACCGCCGCGATTCATACGCTTCGGCTCCGAACGCCTTCACCACCATATGGCCGCCCAACGTCTGTTGCAGAATCTGCGTCATTTCGGCTTGACGGTCTTGCGTGCTGCGGCTGGTGCGGCGAATCCGCTTGCCGATTTTGGTTACCGGCAGAATCACCAGCGGGACAATAGTCAGGCTGAGAATTGCCAACTGCCAATCCTTCCCAATGACCACCAGCAGCAGTCCCACGAGTGTGAACGACTGCCGCAACAGGTCCGCAAGAATGTGCGAAAGCGCCACCTGAACCTTATCCGTGTCATTCATGATGGACGACATCAGTTTGCCCATCGATTGCGTTTCAAAAAACTCCGCCGACTGGCGCTGCACCTTGTCGAAAACGGCGTTCTTCAGGTTAGTGACCGCGGAAAATCCCGCAAAATTAACCAGGTAGTTGCCAAAGTAATCGGCGATGCCGTTGATCAGGAAAACACCGATAATTGCGAAGGCCATCATCGACCACGCATTGCTGAAGCCTGGGAACAAGCTATCCAGATAAAGGTGGTGATGAAATATGGGGTCGGTATAGAGCTCGATCCGCTGCTTGGGCGCTTTGGTATTCAGGACGACCGTGAGCAGCGGACCAACCAGCAGCGCGATAAAGGCTGTCGCGGCCCCTGCGATCCCCATTAATACCAAAGATCCCGCCAGGTGCCCCGTGTAGCGGCGGGCGTAGCTGAGCAGGCGCGCGAGTTCCTTCACGCGGGCACCCGCAGACGCGCCAGGGCGCCGAGAACACGATCGCTATCGGGCCGAATCAGCGCCTCGCCAGTGGTGCGCCACGGCGCCCAGATTTCGGGGTCGGAATCGGAAAAGATGACCACCACTGGCAGGCCGAAAGCGGCGGCCATGTGCGCAGGTCCGGAATCGTTGCCCAGAAACAGAGAGGCGGAAGTGAACAGCGACTTCAATTCCGCCAGCGATCCAGTCTGCGTGCGGAAGCCGCGAAAAGCGCTGAGATCGTCTGCAGGCGTGCCGATGAACACGGGCTCCAGTCCCTGGTCCCGCAAATAATTCGCTGCCGCAAGAAAACCCGCCGCCTGCCAGGTCTTTGCGGGCGTCGCAGCGATGGCGTGAATCACGGCGATAGAGCGCGCGGCCTGCGTATGCTGGGCAACCAATTTCGCGCGCGGGATCCTAACGCGTGGAGCGCCCAGCCAAAACATCGCGCTCGCCAAATGTTCCGCCGTGTGAACCTTCCGCTCCTCTCCCAAAATCTGCTGCGCGCGCGGAATATGCAGGTTATACACGAATTGCCGTCGAAAATGCGCAAACCCCGCGCGCAGGCGAGCTCCGGAAAGAGCCGTCATCCACGCGCTCCGAGTGCCGCCGTGCAGATTCAGGCAGAGTTCGGGACGAAAGTTGCGCAGCGCTCCTAGCGACGGAGCAAGCAACGCGTCGATATCCGGATTGTCTTCAAACACAGCGCGAAAGCCGCTCTCCACCATCACGCCCAATTTCAGATCGGGCCTCGCGCTCTTCAGAATTTCGATCGCCGGCGTCGTAAGGACGCAATCCCCCAGCGAGCGCAGACGCAGTACCGCCACGCGCGCGCCTCGCGGGAGTTGGTCGAGAACGTTGGACACCTTATTCTTCGATCTTCGCCTCGTCGATCAGCATCACCGGAATATCATCGCGCACCGGATAAACGCGGTGGCACTGCACGCACTTCAAGCCGCTGCCATCCGGCTTCAACTCCACCGTCGCTTTGCACAACGGACACACCAGGATATCCAGCAGATCTTTGCTGATTGCCATATTTTGAACTATCAGTTTATCAGGCGTTTGGA
>DATAUH010000599.1:0-15049 GCA_036268375.1 Bryobacteraceae bacterium
CAAAGCAACGCCGACCTGCAGTATTTCCTGCAGGGTCCCGACCTGCAGAAGCTGTCCAAGTACTCGGATCAGCTGCTGGCTAAGATGAAAACCATTCCGTACCTGGCCGACGCGGATTCTACCCTGCGCAGCGGCAAGCCCGAAGTTCGTCTGGAAATCGATCGGCCGCGCGCCGCCGATCTCGGCGTCTCCGTCGTCAATATCGAGCAGGCTCTGAACACGCTGGTCGCCGGGCAAGTCGCATCGACATTCAACGCCGGCGACGATCAGTACGACGTTCGCGTACGGGCGCAGGAAAGCTTCCGCGGCGGAACCGAAGGCCTGGCCAAAATGAGTGTGCCCTCCACCAAATCCGGAGCGGTCACGCTGGATCAAGTGGTCCACATCGCCGCCGGCACTGGCCCATCGTCTGTCAACCGGCTCAATCGCCAGCGCCAGGTGACGCTCACCGGCAACGTGCTGCCGGGCGGTTCGCAGGCCGCCATCCTGCAAGAGATGAATAAGCTTTCGGATCAACTCGGTATGGAACCAGGCTACCGCTCAGGCCTGACGGGCGCTTCGAAGGAACTCGGCCGCACCGGCTTCTACTTCATGCTCGCGTTCTCGCTCACGTTTATCTTCATGTACATCGTGCTGGCGGCGCAGTTCGAGTCGTTTATCCATCCGATCACGATTCTGATCACGCTGCCCCTCGCGGTGCCATTCGGCATCGTGTCGCTGCTGGTGGCGCACCAGACGGTCAACATCTTCTCCGGTCTCGGCCTGCTGCTGCTGTTCGGCATTGTCAAGAAGAACGCGATTCTGCAAATCGACCATACCAACGTTCTGCGCGAGCAGGGCCTGACGCGCTACGACGCAATCATTCAGGCCAATCGCGACCGTCTGCGTCCCATTCTGATGACGACGATCGCGCTTGTCGCCGGTATGATGCCGCTCGTCATCTCGCAAGGCGCCGGCGCTGAAACCAATCGGTCCATCGGCGTGCTGGTGGTTGGCGGCCAAAGTCTCTGTCTGTTGCTCACGCTGCTCGCCGTTCCGGTTTTCTATTCCGTGTTTGAGGACGCGGGCGCGTGGGTGGGCGGCCTGTTCAAGGCGCGCCGCCGGCCCAAAGTTGAAGAGCCGGCGCTGGAGGAAGTTCGATGAAACGCATTTCGATACTCGCGCTCGCTGCGGTGTCTGCTTTCGCTCAGGAGGGCCCGCAGACCGGCGTCCAGGTTCGCTCGATTGAAAATTTCCAGCTCGCTCCGCGCATCGGCGTCAGCGGCGAAACGCATCTCACGCTCGAGGACGTGCTCAATCGCGTGCTTGAGAACGACCCGGACATCCGCATCGCTCGCATCTCGCGCGAAGAGAGCGGCTATCAGATCCGCGCGGCCGAAGGCGCATATGATCCCGTGATCGGCCTGCAGGCATTCCACACCAGAGAGGTTTCGCCCGTCGCTTCAATCCTCGGCGGCACCCCGTCCGGCAAGCTCACGCAAACGGAACTCAGCGTGTCGCCGACGTTCAGCGGCATCACTCAGTGGGGCGGATCGTATTCGTTCAAATTCGCCAATTCGCGGCAGGCGAGCGACAGCCAATTCCTGACGCTGAATCCGCAATACCCCACCACCGCCACGCTCAATGTCACGCAGCCACTGCTGCGCGGCCTGCGTTTCGATCCCAACCGCTATCGTCTCGAGGTCGCGCGCAAGAATGCGCAGATGTCGACTGAACAGTTGCGGCAACACCTGATCGAGCGCCTCACTGCCGCCATCACCGCCTATTGGGACCTTTCTTACGCGTTTCAAAATGTTCAGGTGCAACTCGAAGCGGTGCGGCTGGCGCAACAGCAATTCGACAGCAATCGGCGCCAGGCGGAACAGGGCGTGCTCGCGCCGGTGGACGTGGTGGCCGCGCAAACGCAGGTGGCAACATTTGAAGAGAGCGCAATCACGGCGCAGCAAACACTGACGGCCGCTGAGAATAACCTGAAGACCATCATGCTCGCCAACCGCGAAGATCCCGGTTGGGAGACCGCCGTCATCCCCGACACCGAAGTCGACGTGCGGCCCATGATCGTCCCGCTGCGCGACGCTATCAACCAGGCGCTCGCCTCGCGTCCGGAGCTTTCGGAGAGCTTGATTGCGATCGCGCTCAACCAGCTCGACGTGCGGGTCAACAAAGATCAGACCAAGCCGCAAGTGGACGCCTTCGCCAACCTGACGGCCTCCGGCCTTTCCGGCATCGCTGCACCCGTTATCCCCAACCCGCTGTCGAACCTGTTCCCGTCCCTGAACACGCAGGTACCGGGCCTTTTTCTCGGCAACTATGGCCAATCGCTCAGCACGCTCTTTGGCGGCAACTTCCCGACGGTTCAGGCCGGCATTCAGATCTCGCTGCCACTGCACAACCGCACGGCGCAAGCGCAACTCGCGGTCTCGCAAGCCGAAGGCCGCAAGCTGAAAGTGACGCGCGACCAGATCAGCATGGCGATTGAAGCCGACGTGCGTAATTCGCTCCAAGCGGTGAACTCCGCCGATGCGCGGCTGCGCGCCGCCGCCCTGGCGCGCGAATCGGCCGAAGAGCAATACGCGAGCGAGCAGCGCCAATTCCAGGCCGGCGCCTCGACGGTTTTTCTGGTGCTACAGCGCCAAACGGACTTGATCTCCGCGCGCAGCCGCGAGGTCCGCGCGAAAGCCGATCTTGGTCAGGCTAAAGCCGGGCTCGACCGCGCGACTGCCAATACGTTCGAAGCCCACGGTATTCGCTCGGCGCTGTAATGCGGCTGTGCCGGGGCGATCGCGTGGCTCTACTGGGGGCATGGTGACACAGAGGTTGACGAAACCGGTACCATCAGTGAATCAGTCGCGTCTATTCGTTATGAATCCACTCTCAAAAGTCGTCCGGACCGGCGCGGTTTGCATCTCGATGCTCGGCGCCGCATGGCTAGCTCACGCCTTTTCGCAAGATGCCACGCCCGGCAAGGCGCCGGTGGCGCGATTTACAACTGATAACCGGCTGGAGTTCCCGGCCGACTACCGGCAGTGGGTTTTTCTTTCCTCAGGCCGCGGCATGACGTACGGACCCTCGGCAAACCCAAATGGAGCCCCACTGTTCGACAACGTGTTCGTGGATCCTGCCGCCTATCGCGAGTTTCAGCAGAGCGGACATTGGCCGGAAACGGCGGTCTTCGTGTTGGAGATTCGCCAGGCGGCGACGGAAGGCTCCATCAATCGCGGGGGGCAGTTCCAAACTGATCTGCAGGCCGTCGAGGTCGAAGTGAAGGACAAGCGCTTCACTGCCACCGATGGTTGGGCGTATTTCGCGTTTGGAAAGGGACAGACGCCCGTTGCCCAATTGGGCAAGACGGCAAGCTGCTATGCGTGCCACGCAACGAACGGAGCCGTGGAGCATACTTTTGTGCAGTTTTATCCGACGCTTGCCGGAGTAGCGGCGGAGCACAAGACGTTGAAGACCAGCGACGCACGGCAGTGAGAAATGCGGCGCCGGCGACGTGTCGCGCATCGAAATGACGTATCCGCATCGAAGTGGCGGGACCACGATGGTTATGCGGCCTGCTTCAGCTCGCGCCGCGAATAAGTAATAAAGAATCGGATCAACCAGCCAAAACCGGCATACACGAGCGCCAAGACAATCCACAGCTCCGGAAAGGGATTCGGCTTAACTTTGTCGGACTTCGGATCGACTAGCAGCGTGATCGAATCTCCCGGCGAAGGAACTCCCCACGTTGTCTTTTCGATCCAGTTCGTCACCTCGCTGCCATCTGTGTCCCGATACCTCACGGTGAGCGAGTATTTGCCGAAGTTGATGGTCCTCTCCAGATGCGAGTGTTCCGATCCATCGACGGAAACGATCTTAGCTGTAACGCGTAGCAACCGCGACTGGTCGTTGTGGATGTCCAGGATCACCCAGGTGAACGTTGCAATTATCAGGAAGCTTATAGCGATTCCCAGCGTGGTTGAGACCAGGATCTCCCGCCGCCTATAAGTGGTTATCCGAGCTTTGCCCGTTCGGATCACGTCTTTCGCATAGAGGATACACCCGTTTCCGAGTTGGCTTGCCGGATACGGTACTACGCGCCGGACCGCACATTCCATCGGGCCCGCAGTTAAACTAATCAAGTGCCGTCCTCCCGACGCGCCGCAGCGCTGACCTATTTTTCGCTGCTGGCGAACGTGATCCTGTTCTTCCACAAACCGCTCTTCAGCACCGCGTATCTGTTGCCGTGGGACTTCCGCGCTGTACAGCTTCCACTCATCTCTTTCCTGGTCGATCGTCTTCGCGAAGGCCACTTCGCGTTGTGGAATCCGTACAGCTATTGCGGGTACCCCGTCTTCGCCAACATCGAAGCCTGCTACTTCCAACCCTTCGTACTCACCGCTGCCTGGATCGCGGCTCACACCAATCCCGAATACCTGCCGCAACTGCTTGAGTGGGTGATCGCGCTGCACATCTGCGCGGCCGGCATCTTCAGCTATCACCTGTTCCGCAATCTAGGCGCGGCACGCATCCCGGCATGGGCCGGCGCGCTCATCTTTGAAACTGGGGGATTCTTTGCTTCGCGCGCGGAACACATCGGCGCCATCATGGCCGTCACCTTCATGCCATTGGCATGGCTGTGCGTCTGGAAGCTGCGCCTGAAATGGAACCGCCGCTGGTTCGGGGTACTTGCCGCGGCACTCGGGATGGCGATGCTGGGCGGCTTTCCGCAGCCCACGCTCGCCGTGTACCTATCCACCACGCTGCTCACGCTCGCGCTCCTCGCGTTTAAACTCGCACGCCGCGTTGTCCTCTTCGCAACGGCCGCGGCCTGCGTGCTCGGCGTCGCGCTCGCCGCTGTCATCTTCTTTCCTACGGCGCAACTCACCAGTCATAGCGTCGCTCTCTATCGCGCCGGGTGGCTCGGCGCCGGGGGCGGCATTCCGTGGCAGAGCTTCGTCTCGCTGATTCTGCCCAACCACTACCGCATCTTCAATCCCGATTTCTCCGGGCCCGGCGACCGCACGTTCCTTTATCTCTACTGCTCCATCCTCGGGCTCGCCTTCGCCCTCTTCGCCGTTGCCCTGCGCCGCACGCGCGTGGTTGCGCTCATCACCTTCATGGCACTCTTCGGCGGCGCCTTCTCACTCGGGGAAAACACGCCGGTTTGGCGCGCCATCTATCCGCTTCTTCCAGACCGCATCCGCATCGTCATACATCCCGAATACTGCTACTGCATCTTCACGCTCGCCCTCGCCGCGCTCGCTGCTTTGGGCCTCGACCGCCTGCGCGCTCGCGACGCCGCGAAAATTGCGATCGGCTGCATCATTGCGCTCGATCTGTTCCTGACCGGCTCCGGCCGCCCCATGAACCTCATCGCGGTCCGCGATGAGCCCGGCGTCACGCGACACGCGTTCGATGGCAGCCCGGATGCGCTCGCAACGATGCGCCGGCTGACGTACACCGCCGACCCGCCCTGGCGCATCGATAACATGGAAGGCGCGTCTCTCGATTGGCCGGTGCAGGCGCCGCTCACGCGCGTGCCCAGCGCCGATGGCGTCAGCCCGCTGGCGCTCGAAAACATCATCCAACTCCGCCTGTTTTTGCATGATGGCGACCCGTGGGGCTGGTATTATCCCGTCGCGCATCCCGATTCGCCGGTGCTCGGGCTGTTGAACGTCCGCTACATCACCGCGACCGCCGATGCAGCCGCGCGGCTCGCGGCCGATCCGCGCTTCCGTTTCGCCGTCGCGCTCCCCGCGGAGCATGTCTTCGAGAACACCCGGGTGCTGCCGCGCTTCTTCCTCGTGCACGACGTCCGTTCCGCGCAGAGTCTGGCGCAGGCTCGCGCCCTCATCAATTCCGGCCTCGACCTTTCCACCACGGCCGTTGCCAATGTGCCGCTTCCGCCGTCGGCGCCCATCGCGCCCGAATCGGTCCGCACCATCTCTTATACGCCCGATTGGCTGGAGCTCGAGACCTCAGCCTCCACGCCCGCGCTCCTCGTGCTCTCGGAAAACGACTACCCTGGATGGCGCGCTTGGCTCGATGGGCGCCCGGCTCCTATTTATACGGCTGACATTGCGTTCCGCAGCCTGATCGTTCCTCCAGGCGTGCATCGCGTCACAATGCGCTTCGAACCGTCTATACTCTGGTGGTCGATCGCGCTTTCGGGCCTTACCACTTTAGTTATAGGAGGGCTTATAACCACCAGTGTGCGTTTATAAACTTTTGGTTGTTCGTCCCAGGACTTATATAAGGGCTTAGTACTTAGTGAGATAAGGCGTTGTAAGGGAATCTCCCCCTATGATAGGAAAGAAAATTTGAATTACGTAGGCAATCGTTATTGCACCGTCGCGACTTCCGGTGATAGACTCGTTATAGCTCCACTAGTACCATTGAAGTGTGAGCTAAACGACGAAACGATTATGGTAGCGGGAATCCTCATCATCGCCTTCTCTACGGCGCTGCTGGTCTACTGGTTCCGCTACAGTTGTATCCTCATCATTCGCAATCAGGCTGAGCTTGCGCCGGAACCCGTCGCCGACGCGCGCTTCACGTTTTCGAAAGTGCGTGAGAGTCTGAATTCCGAAACCGAGCTCGATCCGCTGCGCGCCGAACTGGATCGCGACTACCGCGTGCTCACCTACCTTATCGAACACGCCGCGGGGCTGGATTTAGCCACATTAGAGGATCGCATTCTTGTCTGGGACTATCGAATTATGCAGTGCGTCTATAGCGTGACGCACACGCTTGCTCCCGAGCAGGCCCGCAACGCGCTTCTGGAGATGTCCACGATTCTGGGGATTCTCGCACAGCGTCTCGGCGAGCGTGCCGGAACGCCTTCTGAAGTTTAGTTCCAAATTCCTCATCTTAGTTCTTCATCAACATAATCGTAATTTTCGATTCTGGGATATGTCGTACAATCGCGCGGTCTGCTCTACAATAAACACGTGGCAACCGAAGCTTCCCTTAAACTTGCAATCGATCGTCTGTCGGCCGTACGGCGCGAAATCGCCAAAGTCATTGTCGGCCAGGACGACGTTGTTGAAGGCGTCCTTATCTGTCTGCTCGCCGGCGGCCACGTGCTGCTCGAAGGCGTGCCCGGTCTGGGGAAAACCACCCTGCTCCGGACCCTCTCGCGCACCATGCAACTGAAGTATTCGCGCATCCAGTTCACGCCCGACCTCATGCCCGCCGATATCGTCGGCAGCATGATCCTCGAAGGCTCAGATGGGGCGCGCACTCTTCGTTTTCAACACGGCCCCATCTTCGCCAATCTCGTACTCGCCGACGAAATCAATCGCGCCACGCCGAAAACGCAGTCCGCGCTGCTCGAAGCCATGCAGGAGCGCACCGTAACAAGCGGCACTGTCACGCATGAGCTGGAGCGCCCCTTCCTTGTCATGGCCACGCAAAATCCCATCGAAATGGAAGGCACATACCCGCTGCCCGAAGCGCAGCTCGACCGGTTCCTGATGAAGATCCTGGTGAAGTATCCCTCGCGCGATGAGCTCAGCCGCATCGTGGAGCGAACCATTCAGCGCGAAGAGCCGACGCCTGAGCCTGTCGTCGACCGCGACGCCATTCTCGAGGTCCGGTCGGTCTGCCGCGAAGTGCTGGCCGCGCCACACGTGCAGGACTACGCAATCGAACTTGTCATGGCAACGCAGCCGGAGCAAAAGCAGGCCAACGAACTCGCGCGCAAATACGTGCGCTACGGCAGTTCGCCGCGCGGCGCGCAGGCGCTGGTCGAATGCGGACGCGTGCTCGCGCTCATGCGCGGCCGTTTCCATCTGGCTATCGACGACGTCAAGCACGTCGCCCACTCGGTCCTGCGCCATCGCATCATTCTCAACTTCGACGCCCACGCCGACGGCCAAACTCCGGAGACCATCCTCGATTCCGTCGTCCAAGGCGTTTCGGCGCACGCATCCGCTGCCTAAGGACCCGCAATGCCCGCAGCACCGCTGTTAGACCGTGAGTTTCTCGAACGGCTGGAACGCCTCACCATCCACTGGCAGAAGTCCTTTGCCGGCCTGGTAGGCGGCCATAACCTCTCGCATTTCGCCGGTTCGGGCCAGGAATTTCTCGACCACCGCAACTTCCATCACGGCGACGATCTGCGCGCCGTCAACTGGCGCGCCTACATGCGCCTGGAAAAGCTCTTCCTCAAGATGTTCCAGGTAGAGCCGCGTGTTCCCGTGCGCCTGCTGATCGATTGCAGCGCCTCCATGACGGCGTACCACGGCGCCAAAATCGATTACACGCGCAAACTTGCAGCCGCGCTCAGCTACGTCGGCCTGGTACGCCTCGACAGCATGGAAATCCGCGGGTTTTCCAACCGCCTGACGGGCCGCGTGCTCTCTTCCGGCGGGCGCCATCGTTATAACGGCGTCGCCAACGGCATCGCGACACTCGAAGCCGGCGGAGCCACCGATTACCAGGCAATCGTGCGCGAATTCATCGGCGCGTACCCACTGCGCGGCCTGCTCATCATCATTTCGGATTTCCTCGACGATCAAAACTGCGAGCGCGCGCTGCAATATCTCGCCGATTTCGGCCATGAGCTGATGCTTCTGCAAGTCTGGGCCGATGAAGACCGCACTCCGCCCTGGACCGGCGAACTGGAACTGCAAGACGCCGAGACCGGAGCCGGTCTCAAGCTCGATTTCGATGACGACGCGCGCGCCCGCTATACCGCGGCCTTCGATCAGTACTGCGCGACAATTGAATCCATGGCCCTACGCAGCGGTGGACGCTATGCCGGGATCGCCACCTCTCAACCGCTCGAAAGCGTGATCTTTGGCGACTTGATCCGCATGCGAGGCATCGCTTGAAAACTCGCCGTATCCGTGCCCCGGGGGCCGTATGTATCTCTTAAACCTTTCTCTGCTTCAGGTGTTCGCCGTCTTCGGCGCAATTTCCGCGGTTTCCGTCGCCCTCTACCTCCTCGATCGCACCCGCCGCAAGCAGGTTGTCTCCACACTGCGCTTCTGGGTCTCCGCCGATAATCCTGTCGCCGCTTCGCGCCGCAAACACATCCAACAGCCGTGGTCGCTCCTGCTGCAACTGGCCGGCATGGGTCTGATTTTGCTCGCGCTCGCTCAACTCCGCTTCGGTTCGCCCGATCAAGCGGGCCGCGATCACGTCGTCATCCTTGAAACCTCCGCCTGGATGGGCGCACGCTCCGGCAATCGCACTTTGATGGATGTCGCTCGCGAGCGCGCCCGCCGCTACGTTCGCGCCCTGCCCTCTCAAGATCGGGTGATGCTCGTCCGCGCCGACGCCCTCGCCACTCCCGTCACCGCCTTTGAGCCCGGCCGCGTCAAAATCGAAAAAGCCATCAATGAGTCTGAGCCTGGTTCTACTGCGCTCAATCTCGATCAGGCCCTCGCCTTCGCACGGCATATTCAGTCGCAGCAGGGCCGCCGCGCGGGCGAGATCGCGTTCGTCGGCTCCGGGCGCACTGCCGAGGCCGATTCCGCTGCCCCTGCTCCCCGCAACCTGCGCGCGCTGTTAATCAACGACTCCGTCGAAAATACCGGGCTACGCAAAATCGCCGCCCGGCGCTCCAACACCGACCCCGACCTTTGGGACATCTACATCTCGGCCCACAACTACGGCACGCGTCCCCGCAACGTCACCCTTTCTCTCAACTTCGGCACGCAGGACGTCTCCACGCGCGTCCCCGGCGGCAAGCAGCAAGCCGCCATTCCGCCGGCTTCTGAAAAGGAAATCGTTTTCCAATACCGCAGCGCCTCGGCCGGTATACTCGGCGTTTATCTCACGCCACACGACGCCTTTCCTGCCGACGATCACGCCGATCTCGAACTCCCCGCTAAACCCTCGCTCACCGTTGTCGTTTACTCCGATCAACCCGAACTGTTGAAACCGCTGCTCGCCTCCACCCCGCGCGTCACGGCCATTTATCGCAAGCCATCCGAATACCGCAACACCGATAGCGGGCTCGTCATCCTTGACCGCTTCACTCCCCCGCAGCGCCCCGCCACCGATTCCATCTGGATCGATCCTCCCGCCGCCGGGTCTCCCATCCCCGTGCGCACGCAAGTCTCCGACGTCGCATTCGGCGGATGGGATTCGTCGCAACCCGCCGCCGCGGGCCTGCGCACCAAGGACTTCAAGCTCGAACACTCCTCCGTATTCACGGCCCAGCCAACCGATCAGAAAATCGGCTCTGTTGACGCCGGCCCCGTCATCGTCGCCCGCGACGGCAAGCCCAAAATCGCGGTACTTGGCTTCCATCCCGCGCTCTCCGCGATGCGCTACCAGCTTGCGACGCCGCTGCTCTTCGCCAATCTCCTGCGCTGGATGTCGCCTGAGATTTTCCAGCGCGTCGAAGTCTCCGGCGGCAGCGTCGGCGCCGTCAAACTCGCCATGGACGGGGCTAAACAGAATCCCGCAATCGCCAACGTCAAAGTGCAGGGGCAGGACGGCAAAACGCTTCCCTTCACCGTCCACGAAAATTCGATCGATTTCTTCGCCGGCGCTCCCGGCGCGGTTCGCGTCGCTGCCGGCGACCATGAATATCTCTACTCGCTGACGCTTCCCGAACTCTCCGACGCCAAGTGGAAACCGCCGGCCAACGCCCTGAAGGGTATCCCGGCCTTCGCGCCAGTCATGGCCGCCGCGCGCGACGTCTGGCCCATCCTGGCGACCTGCGGCGCGCTCTTTCTCTTTATCGAGTGGCTTCTGTTCGGGCGCTTCCGGCGCTCGAAGCATACGCTGCATTTCACGCCGTTCCTGCGGCGTAAGTCTGCCGCGCCGTCGCTCAGGAGCCGAAAATGAGTTTCCAGCATCCGTTCGCGCTCCTGCTTTTGCTTCTGCCCGCGGTCTGGCTGGCTTGGGACTGGCGAGCCACCGGGCGCCGCACGGCCCTGCTGCTCAAGGCCGCCACCTTCGCCTGCGTCATCCTTGCGCTCTCGCAGCCATCCATCTCCGTCTTCGAAAGCAAAGTGGCAGTGGCTATGCTCGCCGACACTTCGGCCAGCGTGGCCCCGCAGGACCTCGCTCGCGAATCTGAGTTAGCAGATCGCCTCGACCGCGCCCGCGGCCGCAACTGGTCCCGCGTCGTTCCCTTCGCACGCTACACCCGCGATGCGCTGCTCACCGAGCGTCCCAAGAACAAATGGCAGCTTCACTACACGAGCGGCGCTTCCGGCCGCGGCACCGATCTTGAATCCGCCATTCGCGATGGCGCCGCTTCCCTGCCCTCCGGCATGGTCCCGCGCCTGCTGCTCGTCTCCGACGGCAATGAAAACCTGGGCAGCGCCGCCCGCGCTATCTGGCAGGCGCAACAGCTCGGTATTCCCGTCGATACCGTCGCGCTCGAAGGCCGCCCCAAACCGGGCCTGATGCTCGAATCCGTGGCTTTCCCCGGTCAGGTTTTCAGTGGCGAGCGCTTCCCCGTCGATGTCACGCTCGAATCGCCCTCCGCCGCCCAAGCTTCCGTCGACCTTGCCGCCGAAGGCAAGCCTCTCGGCACAAACCAGGTTCAGCTCCAGGAAGGCGTCAATCATCTGCGCCTGCAGGCCACCGTCAATTCGGCCGGAGCCATCGCTCTAACGGGTAAAATCACCGCCGGCTCTCTCGGCGAAGCGCGTTTCGAAGATGCAGTGACCCTGCGAAAACCGCGCGCGCTCATCATCTCCCACGACCCGCCCGATAGCGAAGCTCACCTGCAGCGCGTCCTCGAATCCAATCAGTTCGAACTCGAGCGTTCCCAGGAAGGCGTGCCGGCTAAACTCGACGGTTATCAGCTCATCATCATCAATAACTGGAACGCCGAATCCATCCCTGCCGCAAGCAAAACGGCGCTCGAAGACTACGTCAAAAAAGGCGGCGGACTCGCCTGGATCGCCGGCGAGCACAACGTCTACAACGACAAAAAAGGCCAGGAAGAGGACCCTCTCGACCGCACTCTCCCCGCCAAACTTGCTCCACCGCGCTCGCCCGAAGGCACCGCGGTAGTCCTCATCATCGACAAGTCGTCTTCTATGGAAGGCCGCAAAATCGAACTGGCGCGCCTCGCCGCCATCGGCGTGGTTGAAAACCTGCGCGACATCGACATGGTCGGCGTCCTTATCTTCGACAACTCCTTCCAATGGGCCGTTACGCTGCGCAAAGCCGACGACCGCGCCTCCATCAAACGCCTCATCTCCGGCATCACCCCCGACGGCGGCACGCAAATCGCGCCCGCCCTCACAGAGGCTTATCAGAAGATCCTGCCGACCACCGCCGTCTACAAACACATCGTGCTGCTCACCGACGGTATCTCTGAAGAAGGCGACAGCATGACCCTCACCAAGGAGGCCGTCAACAATCACGTAACCATCTCTACTGTCGGCCTGGGTCAAGACGTGAATCGCGCGTTCCTCGAAAAGGTCGCGTCTTCCGCGGAAGGCAAGTCGTACTTCCTCAATGAGCCCGAAGGCCTTGAACAGATTCTGCTGCGCGACGTGCAGGAGCACACCGGCGTGACCGCCGTCGAAAAGAACATCCAGCCGAAGGTCGTCAAGCAGGCCGAGATCCTCGACGGTGTGGGCATCGAAACCGCGCCCGCGCTTCACGGCTACGTGCGCTATCAATCGCGCCCCGCCGCCGAAACGATCCTCACCGCGGATCACGAAGATCCGCTTTTCGTCCGCTGGCAGTACGGCCTCGGCCGCTCCGCGGTCTTCACCTCCGACGCCAAGAACCGCTGGGCTGCCAACTGGATCACTTGGCCCGGTTTCGACAAGCTCTGGGCCAACATCTTTCGCGACCTTCTACCGCACGCCCCCCAAAGCGAAACCACCGCCGACTTCGACCGCGCCTCCAACGAACTCGTGGTCGATTATCGCCTCTCGCGCAACATCGACGACCCGCCCACTGTGCCCGACATCTTCGTCCTCGGACCCAACAGCTTCCAGGCGCCGCTCAAAGTGACGAAGGTCGCCGCCGGCCACTACCGTGGCAAACTTGCGATTGGCTCCAGCCAGGGACTTTTCCGCGTTCGCCCCGTCGAAGACTCCCGCGCCTTCCCCGAAGTGGGCTTTTACCGCCAGGAAGACGAAATGCAGGAGTACGGCAACAATGTCGGGCTCCTGAAGCAGATCGCCTCCGCCACCGGAGGCCGCTTCAATCCCGCTCCCAGACAGGTCTTCGACGCCGGCGGCCGCGGCATCAGCACCACCATGGATCTCTGGCCCGCACTGCTCGCGTTCGCCATCGCCTTAAACCTCGCCGAGCTAGTCATGCGCAAGTGGAAAGGCCTGCTCGAAGCCGTGGGCCTGCGCCCGCGCGCGGTCGAAGCCTAGCCGCGTTCCGCATGGACACGAAACAGCTCGCGGACCTTTACACGCGCCGCGGCGCCGCGTCACGCTTGCGCCGTCTTCTGCTTCCGCCCGCGCCTTTCGTCATGAATCCCCATGAGCCGCGCGATTTTCCGCTCGGCCGCTGGAACCTCTACATCGGCGGCGCCGGCCGCACCCCGCCCGGTTATATCAACCTGGATCTCTTTCCCATGCCCGGCGTCGATGTCGCCGCGGACGCCGAAGCCCTGCCCTTCGCCGACGCCGTCTTCACGCGCGTGGAATGCGACGCTGTCCTCGAACACGTCCGCAACCCCGAAGCCGTCATGCGCGAAATCGAACGCGTCCTGGCTCCCGGCGGCTACGCCCACCTGGTCACGCCGTTTTGCCATCCGTTTCACGAATACCCCAAGGACTACCGCCGCTTCACTCTGGACGGCCTCAAACTCCTCGCCCGCGGCCTTCAACCGGTCGCCGAAGGCTGGCGCACCGGACCTACCGCCACCATGTTGGTCTTCACCATCGAGTACGCGAAGCTCCTTTTTCCCTCCAAACTCTGGCGAGCCTTTGCGCATGGAATCCTCGGCTGGCTGCTCTTCCCCTTGCGCTATTTCGACCTCGCCTTTTACCGCACTTCGCGAGCCGGCCGCGTGGGCAATCACTGCTATTTATGGCTACGCAAGCCGATATAGAATGTCTGTAGGAGCATGGCGAATCAAACCAATTTACTGCAAGGCACGCTCGACCTGCTCATCTTCAAGGCTCTGGCTTCGGAAGAACTGCACGGCCTCGGCATTTCGCGGAGAATCGCGCAGATCACCAATCAAACGTTCCAGGTGAAGCCCGGGTCGTTGTTTCCAGCCCTCCACCGCATGCAGCAGGCCGGCTGGCTCGCGGCTTACTGGAGCGAATCCGAAAACAACCGCCGCGCCAAATTCTACAAGTTGACGGCGTCCGGTCGCCGCCGCTTCGAACGCGATGCCAAAGAGTGGGAGAAGATTTCGCTCGCGATGGCCAGCGCCCTGGCATCGCAATGACGCGCCAGGACTCTGACATAATGCAAAAATCTATACAGAGTCAACGCGCAGGAACCCGCGTCCGACAGACAGCTCTATCTCGCGATTGGCGTGCCTATGCTGTTCAACGGTATTCTCATCGCCCTACTTCTCACGATGATGAACAACCGTTTCGAGGCGATCAACAAACGCTTCGACGACTTCACCGCGTCGAAGAGGTTCTCGATGCTCGCTTCAAACACATCGAAGAAGAGCGCCACTAGACGCTCTCCCTCACCCTAAGTTCCTGTCCACCACACGAATCAGCGCCAGCGCCATCCCCGTTCCCAACACAAAGTGCGTCGCCAGGAACACCTTCAACTGCGTTGCTAGCCCCTGCTCATCCCGCGCCGGCACGCTCGGCCCGGTCACGGACAACGTCACTGGCGTCCGGCTCCACAGACGCTCCGGACGCCACAAAATCGCCGTAAGCAGCCCCAGGAGTGCGAATATCAGCCCGAGCATCAGAGGAAGCGCGGTCGTCTTCGCACTCCAGCCGCTCGCCGCCCCGTGGAAGAAGCTCACCGCCATTACCGGTGGCAGCCTCTCCCAATGCGCCAGTACATATCCCGCCGCGTACTCCGCCAATATCCAGGGCGTCAAAATGAAAAACCTGCGCATCACAACAGCTCCAGCACCCAATCATGTCCCTGCTGCACCAGATGCGGCGTCCGGCCTGCCACCTCCGCCATGAACCCG
>DATAUH010000600.1:0-5182 GCA_036268375.1 Bryobacteraceae bacterium
CACACGCTGCGCTCGGTTTTTACGCGTCTGAGTTCGCGCCTCCGCCGAAACTGGGTCTGGTGGCGCTTGCCGGAGCCGCCGGCGCCTCTGCGCAGCTTCGCCAGCCTGCTGGAGAGTGACGATCGCGTCGAATGGCACTCCCAGGAGCAGACCGCGCGCCTGATCGAGCTCATGGCGCCGCTGCATCGCGAAAAATTGGACGCTGCCAGGCGTTCCGCGGCGCGCATTGCAGGCACCGTCTACCGCCGCACGCGCCACGGCGTGCAGCGCGCCGAAGTGCGCTTCGATCAAATCTCGGGATGCCTGCGAACGCCCGCCGGGGGGTCCAGCCGCCAGACGGTAATCGTCGTCGAAGGCGAGCGCGTCCGCTCCCGATTGCTCTCCGCGCGCGAAGCGGCGCGTCTGATGGGTGTTCCCGATTCATATCCGCTACCGGCGCGCTATAACGATGCCTATCACCTGTTCGGTGATGGGGTCGCAGTGCCGGTTGCCGCCTGGCTCAGTGAGCACCTGCTGGCGCCGCTCGCTCAGACGGATGCGGCAAGCCGCTTTCGAAGGCGGCGCTCCAAAAGGGCATCGAGCGAATACAGCCCGGGCCCGAAAATCAGCACGATCAGCGCGGCGACGAGGTAAGTGTACGGCGTCGCCGCATAGAATTTGTCGGGATCGGAAAAGACCGAAAGCAGCGCCTCGCGGTCGGCGGTGTAGTAGGCCACCAGCATGTCGCAGGTGAACAGCAGCGCTACCAAACGCGAGCCGAATCCCAGGGCGAAGTAGACGCCCCCGACAAACTCCAACACGGCAATGAAGATCGCATTCGCTCCGGGCGCGGGGATGCCGAGGCTGGTGAAGAAGTTTGTGACGCGGTCGAGGTTGTGCAGCTTGCCCCAACCGGTTTGGGCCATCTGTACGCCCCAATAAAGGCGCACGATCAACAGAAACGGCGAATCGAGCCGCGAAGCCAGCGAAATCAGCAGACGGTAGAGGCGCACTAAAGTTGCCATTCGTTCTCCTCTTGTTGTTTCGCTGGAACCGCCGAAATCGGATGCGCGCCATGGCAGCGGAGTTTACGGGATTAAACGAGGGCAGGCGAAAATTCCGGAACCGGATGGTCGTTTCGGTACGTCTGAAATTACAGTGCTTCCGGCGCCGCGTCCACGGCCGCGCTATCGGTGTCCCCGTACCTCTATGAATCGATTTTTCCTGCGTACTGTCTTTTTATTCGTTATCTGCAGCTTTGCGGGCGTCAGTTTATTCGCCCAGTCGGATCGCGTCAGAGCGGCCATTGATCCCCAGCAGCGCGTTGCATTGCGCGGATTTGTCCACCCCTCCGCGAAAGCCGCCGACGATGCCGGCGCGGTTTCGGATTCCTTCGCGCTGCCCGCGATGACGCTGGCGTTCCGGCCATCCGCGACGCAGCAGGCGGCGCTCAACACGCTGTTGGCGGAGCAGCAGAATCCTTCTTCGCCGAACTATCACAAATGGTTGACGCCGGAGGAGTTCGCGGATCGTTTCGGGATCAGCGCAAGCGACCTGAGCAAAGTGAACGCGTGGCTGACCGCGCAAGGCTTTCATGTGGCCAATACGGCGCGCGGACGCACGTGGGTGATGTTTTCCGGAACCGCCGGCCAGGTGAAGAGCGCTTTCGCGACCGAGATTCATCGATACACCGTGCGCGGCCAATCGCACTACGCAAACGCGGCCGAACCTTCTATTCCCGCGGGTCTGACCAACATAGTTTCCGCCATTCGCGGGCTGAATGATTTCAAGATGCTGCCGCACCTGCGGCCGGCCATCGCCCCGAACCTGACGCAACGCGGCAGCGGACACGCGATGGGCGCGAGCGACTTCGCGGCGATTTACGACGTGACACCGCTCTATAACGCGGGAATTGATGGCACGGGCCAGAAGATCGCGGTGGTGGGACAGACGGATATCAAGCTGAGCGACATCACGGCGTTCCGCACGCAGATGGGCCTGCCGATAATCAACCTGCAACAGATGCGCGCTGGCACGGACCCGGGCGTGAGTAATGACGATTTGCCCGAAGCCGATCTCGATATCGAATGGGCCGGCGCCATCGCCAAGAACGCGACCATCGTGTACGTCTATTCCGACGATGTGTGGAACTCGGCGCTCTATGCGGTAGATAACAACGTAGCGCCGGTGATCACGATGAGTTACGGAGAGTGCGAACAGGCCGACCTGGTGGACCTCCCCGGCTTCCGCGCAGCGGCGCAACAGGCCAATGCGCAGGGCATGACGTGGTTCGCCTCCTCCGGCGACTCCGGCGCGACCGATTGCGAAGACCGCGGCGCCGCGGTGGCGCAGAACGGCCTGGCGATCGACGTTCCGGGCAGTATTCCGGAAGTGACCTCGATGGGTGGAACGCAGTTGAATGAAGGCTCGGGCACTTACTGGAACTCCGAAGGCACGGCCGTTTCTTACATCCCCGAGATCGTTTGGAATAGTGCCGCGAGCGATGGGCAACTGGCGGGCGGCGGCGGCGGCGCGAGCGTCTTCTTTTCGCGCCCAGGCTGGCAGACCGGCCCCGGTGTTCCCAGCGACGCTTACCGGCACGTGCCGGACGTTTCGTTCAGCGCATCGGCCGACCACGACGGCTACTACGTCTACACCGGCGGAAGCGCGAATTACTTCGGCGGCACATCCGTTGCAGCGCCCACGATGGCGGGAGTGGCGGCGCTGTTGAATCACTATCTGGTGACGAACGGCAACTTGAAGCAGGCGGGGCTCGGCAACATCAATCCGACGCTCTATCGTCTTGGGCAAACGGCGCCCAACGTGTTCCACGACGTGGCAAGCGGCAACAACTCCATGCCGTGCGCAGGGGGATCGCCCAACTGCTCCGGCGCCACGGAGGGGTTCGACGCCGCGGCGAATTATGACCAGGCGTCGGGCTGGGGCTCCGTGGATGTGAACGCGCTGGTGCACCAGTGGAGCAACTCGGCGCCGACGGCGTCGGCCGTGGTAGCGTCGCTCGATCAGAGCCCGGTTTTTCAGCAGCAGCCGGATGCGAGTGGCAACGGGTGGGTCTTCAACTTGACGCTGAGCGAAGAGGCCGGCATCGCGACCACGATGACCGGCATGACAATTAACGGCGTCGATTACAGCGGACGCATTTCATCGCTGTTCGGCAGTTCCGCGATTCCGGCGGCGGGTGCGATTGCCGCCAAAATAGGATTGGCGAATTTGAGCGTGCCGCTGAACGTACCCTTCACGTTCACTGGCGTGGATGCGAGCGGCAATCAATGGAACCAGCAGCTTTCTGTTCCGTTCCAGGGAGTGCAAACGCAGCTGACCATTGCGGGTATGAGCAATGCTGCTACGGGCGTGCAATCGTACGCGCCAGGCATGATCATGAGCATCTATGGAACGGCCTTCGGAACCGCGGTTGAGGGGGCTTATACGATTCCGCTTCCGGATTATCTGTCGGGCTTCTCGGCGATGATCAACGGCGTGGCCGCGCCGCTGTACTATGTCTCGGCGAACCAGGTGAACGTGCAGATTCCATATGAGACGCAACCCGGGCGCGCGACGCTGCAGATCTGGACGCCATGGCAGACGATCTCGCGCAGCTTCACCGTCAGCACGGTAGCGCCCGGTATCTTCACGTTTGCAGACGGCACGCTGAATCCGACGCGCACCTCATCTGCCGGCACGGAGATTGCAATGTACATTACAGGCGAAGGCGCGGTGACGCCATCGCTCGCGACCGGCGCGACTCCTGGTCCGCGGGCGACCACGCCTGCACCGAAGCAGCCGATCTCGATCACCGTCGGCGGCGTGCCAGTGCCTGCATCGAGCATCGAGTTCGCGGGGGTTCCGAATGGCCTGGTGGGAGTGACGCAAGTGAACTTCACCATTCCATCGAACGTTCCGACCGGCGCGCAGCCGGTTGTGGTGACGCAAGGGACGACTTCAAGCCCCGCGGGTATGATCACCATCACGCAGTAGACGCAGGCGACGCTGCATGCAAGAGGCGAACCCGCCTGTGTTAGACTCACGGGCGAGATTGCTTCTCAGTCGACCTTTTCAAGGGGGATGCATGCAGCGAAGCCTGTTTTTCGCCACCGCGACAGCGTTGTCCGCACAATGTCTGATCTTTACGCCGGCGCTTGCGGCGCAGAACAATCCGCAGAACTCCGCTAACGCACCTGCCAATGCGGGCGGAGCACGTGGAGGACGCGCCAATGCCGCGCCGCAATTGCCGCCATACGAAGTGCACGCGGATGGCACGGTGCTGTTTCGTTTGCGCGCTCCGGACGCGACCAGCGTCAAGTTGAACGGCGACTTTCTGACCGCGCCACCAGCGCCTGCAGGCGGGCCGCCCGCGTCATCGGCAAAAGAACTAACGAAGAGTGAGGATGGCTACTGGACGGTTACCGTGGGTCCGCTGAAGCCGGCTGCGTACAACTATACGTACTCGATTGACGGAGTGCGCGCGACCGATCCGAATAATCCGATGGTGAAGCTGGGCGATCGCTCCGGCGAATCGATGTTCGAAGTGCCTGCCGAGAAGCCTTCGCTTTACGACTATCAGGAAGTGCCGCACGGGACGGTGCACATCAACTGGTATCATTCTGCATCGGTGAATGCGCCACGCAGCATTTACGTCTATACGCCCCCGGGATACGAAGAAGGCAAATCGAAGCTGCCGGTGCTGTATCTGCTGCACGGTTCGGGCGACACGGAGGCAGGCTGGGTGGAAGTGGGCCGCGCGAATTTCATTCTGGACAATCTGATCGCGGCCGGCAAAGCAAAGCCGATGATTGTCGTGATGCCCTACGGACGGCCGCTGCCGGATGTGATGCTGGTTCCATCGTCTGGGCGCGGCGGCACGAATCCGGACGAAGCGTTCACGAACGATCTGCTGAAGGACGTCGTGCCTTATGTCGAGAAGCAATACCGTGTGATCGCGAATCCGGATAATCGCGCAATTGCGGGGCTTTCGATGGGTGGCGGACAGGCGTTGAAGATCGGAATGACGCACCTGGACACGTTCCACTACATCGGCGCGTTCAGCGCGGCGGCGCAGCGCAATCCGGAAGAGACGTTCAAAGATTTCTTCGCGGACGCGTCAGGCGACAATAAGAAGCTGAAGGTGTTCTTTATCGCCTGCGGCAAGGCGGACGGGCTGTTTCCGGCTTCGCAGGGGCTGAGC
>DATAUH010000601.1:0-7506 GCA_036268375.1 Bryobacteraceae bacterium
GGATCAGGCGCAGCGCACGCTAGTGAGCGACCTGCTCGACCGTGCGTTCGAAGGGTCGATGAGCCGATTGTTGCTGCAGGCTTTGTCGTCGCGGAAAGCCTCGGCAGAAGAGTTGGCCGAGATTCGCAAAGTCCTCAAGGACTATGAGCGAGGTACGAAATGACGTTCGAAACGCTACTCGCACATCCCGCAGTGCAAGCTCTGGGCCGGGCGCTGCTCCACTTCATCTGGCAAGGAACAGTGTTGGCGTTGTTTCTGTGGATCGTCAAGGCGATCGCGCCGTCATCGGCGGCGCGGCTTCGGTACGCGGCGGCGAGCCTGATCATGCTGACGATGCCAATCGCGCTCATTGTCACAGCGACGTGGAGTTTCGGAAGCGAGCCGGCGAGGGCTCGACCAACGTCTCGATCCTCTACGCAAACGCCGACGGCCACGCTGGATCAGGCCGTCTATTATGCGCCAACTTCCAGTGCGGCGCAGGCTGGAATCTCAGGGTGGGCCGTGTGCGTTTGGATGTTTGGAGTAGCGCTGCTTTCGGCGCGCGCCGCAAGCGGGTTGCTGGGTGTGCGGAAACTGAAACGTGGAGCAAGCCCCGCGAGTGATGATTTGGAGGACATCGTCAGACGCTTGAAACGGAGGTTGGGCGTTTCCGCGCCGGTCCGGTTGTGTACGTCTGCCATGATCCGAGTTCCCACTGCGGTTGGCTGGCTGCGGCCATACATTCTGCTGCCGGTGACGGCGCTGACGGGACTCAGTGAGGCGCAGGTGACGGCGATCCTGGCGCATGAACTGGCCCACATCAGCCGGCGCGACTACCTTCTCAATTCTCTGCAAACGGCGGTGGAGACCGTGCTGTTCTACCATCCCGCGGTGTGGTGGGTGGGCAGAGAGATGCGCCTCGAACGGGAGCATTGTTGTGACGACATTGCGGTAGCCATTTGCGGAAACGCATTCGAATATGCGAGCGCGTTAGCTGAGATGGAGGAAATTCGCGACCGAATTCCCGCGCCTGCGATTGCCGCTAATGGAGGTGAGTTGCTGGGACGGATCCGGCGGGTGTTGGGCCGGGAGGAACGTGCGTCGCGATCATTGGGAAGCATTGCAGCGGCGGGATTGTTGCTGTTCATCGCCGGCGCTGCCGCAGGCGTTTCGCTGTATGCGGCGCAGGAGGCGGCCGCGCCAGCGTTCGACGTGGCGTCGATCAAGCGCGATGTCAGCGGGGAGCGCATGAAATTTGCCGTTTGGTTTCCCACTTTTCACGTTGAAAGACAAACGCTCGAAGAGCTCGTACGCCTGGCCTACCATGTCCACGATTTCCAGATCACGGGAGGTCCGAGTTGGATCAACTCCGACCTGTATAACATTGACGCGAACGCCGAAGGCACGCCGTCCATCAAACAGGAATATGCGGTTCTGCAAGCGCGGAGGCTGCAGACGCTGCTCCGCGACCGTTTCCACCTGACGATCCACCGTGAGACGAAAGAGCTTCCCACGTATGAGCTGACCGCGGCGAAAGGAGGCCCGAAGAACTTGCAAACTCCGAAATGCGTTCAGCGCCAACCCGGCGACTTTACTATCGCGCCCGGTAAGTACTGCGGCTTGATGGGCGGTTCTATGGCAGCGGGCCGGCTTCAGGCGTCAGGCGCGACTATGGCAGGTCTGGCCGGTTCGCTCTCTGCAATGCTTAGCCGCACTGTTGAGGATAAAACTGGAATCGCTGGTGAGTTTGATTTCCTGCTCACCTTCACTCCGGATTCGCCTGCGGTTCCCTCCCCTGATGGCGCGGCGCCTCGTGCCTCCGATAGCTCCGCAGCGACCGATCGCGGCCCGGACATCTTCACCGCCATTCAGGAGCAGCTTGGTTTGAAACTCGTTTCGGCCAAAGGCCCGGTCGAGATCCTGGTTATCGATCACGCGGAGCGGCCCTCGGAGAACTGACTCACAGGCGATGATCTAATAACGCCAACTCTTGACGTCGGCGCCGGCGGGAGCGGTCTTGAGCATGTGCTCCATCATCACCGGCATCATGCGCTGCTGCAGAGTGCCGCCGGCGACGGCCTGGGGTAGAAAGATATCGCCGGTGTAGCCGTGCGGCCGCCCGGGACCGAAGTCGAACTTCGCATCGGCATAAGGGCCTTTGCCAGGCTCGGCGGTGGAATCGAGGAATTGCTGCGCGAGATGGACGGCGCGCTCAAGATAGTAGGTGTCCGCCTCGCCGACCGCGAAGTGCAGTTTGCCGGCGAGCTTCGGACCGAGCGTTTTCCAATCGCGCTGCATGATGTAGTCGAGATCGTAGTGTTCCTTCCAGTAGTCGGCGACTTTGTGGTTGATGGCCCCGGTGCGCGGATCGATGATGAGCTCCGGGTAGCCGTCTTCGCCTACGGGACTGTAGACGGCTTGCCAGATATCGAACTGCTCTCCGGAGCGGCCACGCGTGCCGACGACGAGTTCATAGCGAAGCGCGTCGTCCATGTAGGAACTGATCGTGCCATTGCCTTCGCGCATCATCGGAATGGGCGCGCGCTTCCACTGGCTCTTGGCCCAGAACGCGTTGTCGTCCTTATATAGGTCAACCATCGCGTAGGCGCGGAAGTCGATCGGGTCGGGGCAGAAGATCCAGGCGCCGTTGAAGAAATCGGGGTAGAGAACCTGCAGCGCCATGGCGCGCCAGCCGCCGGTGCTGCCGCCATAGACAGTGCGCGCCCAGGGTTGACCGATGGCGCGGAACTGCTTTTCGACGTACGGGTAGAGCTCCTGGGTGAGCGCGTCACCGTAGGGGCCGACGTTGGCGGAGTTCACGCCGTAGGAATCGTCGTAGAAGGGGTTCGCGTCCTGCGTGACGACGATTAACATGCGCGGCAGACGGCCGCTGGTCCAATCCTGAAAGAGCTTGTAGGGGTACTCGCCGCCGCCGCGACCGCCGCGTCCTCCGCGACCGGCGTTGTCATTGGAAGCGGGAGGCTCGCTGCGAAACGCGGTGAAGGTTTGCTGAAAGTGGCCTTGCATGTACATGACGGGGTAGCGGGCGTCGGCGTGGGTATCGAAGCCGTCGGGCACGAGCACGATGGCGCCGAGGTACATGGGGCGGCCCCAGAACGCCGACAGCAGCTTGCTTTGAATGCGTACATGCTTGATGTATTTGGTATCGGCAGGCGGCTGGATGGCCTCAATGGTTTTCGTGAGCTCGAGCTTGATGGGAGCGTGCGCGGACGGGTCGACGTGGACCTTCGCCGGTTCGCTATAGAGGTTGCCGGGCTTGCGATTCCAGTGCTGGCCTTCGCCCTGATCCATGGGCAGTTTCAAAGTGCGGCCGTCGGCGCGGTGAAATGTTTCGTAAATGTTCAAGACGGCTTGGACGGTGTAGTCGCCGGCGGGAATAGCCGCGAGCGTTTCTCGCGGGTAGCCTAACGTGGCGCCGTCGATCACGGCGCTGCGGGCGTTGTCGACATCGACGCCGAACATCTGTTGCGTGCCGAGACCTTCACTGACTGACGTGCGCGGCTCGCCGTTGCCGGAGGAGATGACCAGGACGACGTGACCGTCGGTCGGCTTCGGCCATGAGATTTCGAAGCGAAGCGCGGCTTTTGTTTGTGCGGAAGCCGATGCGGCAGTGAGTGCGCAGGCGGCCACGGCGGTTAAGATTGAACCCCATCGCAAATGCATAGGTAGATTTTGACGCAATGTGGGGCGTGGTGGCGGAGAGGCGACGGGCGGCGATTCGGAATTCCTGTAAAATGTCGAATCGCATCGGGATTCCGAAGGCTATCGATCATTTCGAAATCCTAAAGCGGTTGGGCAGCGGGGGCATGGGGATGGCCTTTCTCGCCCGCCATACCAATCTCGGCCGGAATGTCGCGATTAAGGTCGTGCGGCTCGAAGATGCGGTTACCGAGCAGGAACGGAAGGAACGGGAGGTGCTCACTGAGCGTCTTCTACGCGAGAACACGATCGCTGCGGCACTCGATCATTCAGCGGTGTAATGGTCCTGGATGTCGGGCTATATTTCAACCAACCATATCTCGTGACGAAGAGGTGAATGGGGTAACGCTCGAATCGATCGTTGCGGGTTCTTTTTTCCTTGGGCGTTCGCACTTGGAATCGCGATCTCAATCTTCAGTCGTTAAGGTCGCGGTCTTCTTGGTAACGACTTGCCTTCGTCCGCCGACGGCCCGTAGATCGCGGGGACCTTTTCGTCGTTGAGGCGCAGGTAGACAGTGAGTTGGCCGCGGTGATGGGCCATGTGGTTGAGGACGCCGTCGCGGACGGCCGCGTAGCGAAGTTGCTCGCTCATCAACTTGCCGCCGTTGAGCATGCGCCACTTGGTGGTCAGCAGGCGCTCGTCAGTGGTGTTTTGGAGAACTTCGCGTCCTTTTTTGAGGCTGGTCTCGAATTGATTGAGAAGGTCCTGGCGCGTCTTCCACGCCGGCGGACGGAATTTGGGGCCGCCGGGCGGGTTGATGTCGAGTTCATCCATATTGACGACCATGTCGAGCCAGGCGGGGATGGCGGCGACAATGTTGGCGAGGTCGCCCAATGCCATCGACTTCGGGTGTGGCTTCCAGTCGTTCTTGCCTTCGGGAACCTGTTCGAGTGTCTTACGGATGCCGGCGGCCTCGCGATCGAGCTCTTCCAGCAAGAGAGTAGCGATCGCTTTATCGGCAAGCATATGGGTAACGCGGCATGCATGCGGCCAACGTGCCGTTTCGCATGTGTTTACGACTGGCCAGCCGTTTGCAGGCTGAAGGTCATCCACAGTCATTGATACGAAAGAACGATATGGCACAAGAAAATCAACGTTTCGAACAACTAAAGCAGAAATACCAATCCGTACAAAATGCGATGGGGCAACATCAGGTTCGGCTTGAAAACCTGAACATGCAAGGCGACAAGCTGTTCATGCGGGCGGAAGCTCCTTCACAGGAGGCGAAGAACCGCGTTTGGGACCAGATCAAAATGATCGATCCGTCATATTCAGATCTGATCGCGGACATCACGGTGAATGAATCCAGCCAAGAGGCCAGCCAAGCCCCGAAGACTCAAACCGCCGGCGCGAGCGTTAGCGGCGGGCAGGGTACAAGAACGTACACGGTGCAGGCAGGCGACTCGCTTTCGAAGATTAGCAAGCAGTTCTACGGCAAACCGAATGAGTACATGAAGATCTTCGAGGCAAATCGTAATCAACTGAGCAATCCGGACCAGATCAAGCCCGGCCAACATCTCGTCATCCCGGAGTAGGCATGGACTGGACGAATGAAATAGGAAACATTATTCAACGCTATTCGGGACAGGGCGGAGGGGCCGCGGCTGCTCCAGCCGATCCTCACCAGGATTTCCAGCAGGTGGCGCAGGCGGCTCCGCCGAATGTATTAGCCAGTGGGATCTCACAGGCGTTTCGGTCGGACCAAACGCCGCCCTTTTCCGAAATGGTGTCGAATCTATTTGGCCAGTCCAATCCGGGACAGCGGGCTGGATTGCTCAACCGCTTGTTGGGTTCGCTAGGACCGGGCGCGATGTCGGCTCTTCCCGGTCTAGGCGGTCTTTCCTCTTTACTGAACGCTGGAAACGTCACGCCCGAGCAGGCCAACCAAATATCGCCGGGCCAGGTGCAGCAGATGGCCGCACACGCTGAACGACAGAACCCATCAATTGTCGATGACGTGAGCAGTTTCTACGCGCAACACCCACAAGTGGTAAAGGCTGCTGGTGGACTGGCGCTTTCGATTGCTCTTCAGCACATGCTTCGACGCCGTTAAGACGGACGCGGTCGCACTCTGCTGTTGGATGGGCGCGACCGTGTCCGCGCATTTTGCTCTACAGCGCGGCGAGTTCGGCCACTTTGCGGCGCGCGGCGCCCGAATCGATCGAAACGGCGGCGATCGCGGCGCCTTCGAGGAACGTTTCCACTTTGCCCGCGGCTACGAGAGCCGCCGCGGCGTTGGCAATCACAATATCGCGCGGGGCGCCTTGCGCGCCGTTCAGGACCGACTGGGCGATGTCGCAGTTGCGGAGTTTTTCACCGCCGCGAAGTTCGTCGCGCGTGGCCGTGCGAAGGGCGAAATCAGAGGGCTCCAGGGTACGGCGCTCCACCTCGCCATTGCGGATTTCATAAACGACGCTGGGGCCGGTGACGGTGATTTCGTCCAGGCCATCGGAGCCGTGCACTACGAACCCGCGCTTGAGGCCGAGCACTGCGAGCGCGCCTGCGAGGAGACCCGCGGTACGTTCGGACGGCGCCCCGACCAGTTGCACATTTGCGTTGGCCGGATTGGTGAGCGGTCCAAGCAAATTGAAGACGGTGCGGAGCCGGAGTTCGGCCCGTACGGGAGCGGCGTGCTTCATCGCGGTGTGAACACCGGGCGCGAAGATGAAACCGATGCCGACTTCGCGGATGGCGCGCGCGGTGTCTTCGGGCGTGGCGGGTAAGACGATGCCGAGCGAATCGAGCAGATCAACGGAGCCGCAGCCTAGCGGACTGCTAACGGCGCGGTTGCCGTGTTTGGCAACGCGAACGCCGGCCCCGGCGACGACGAACGCCGCGACTGTCGAGATATTGAATGTGTCGGCGCCATCGCCTCCGGCGCCGCAGGTATCCAGCAGGGTTTCGCCGGGCAAGCCAACGTCGATAGGCGTGGCCATGCGGCGCATGACGCGCGCAAAACCGACCAGCTCATCGACGGTTTCGCCTTTCACGCGCAGGCCCATGAGGAACGCCGAGACCTGGCTGGAGGAGACGCGCCCTTCGAGGATCTGGCTCATGGCGGCTTCGGCATCGGAGGCGGTCAGATCTTCACGCGCGGCGAGCCTCTCAAGATAGGGTAGGAGCGGCATGGCAGGTTTGGTACTGCAACGCCATGCTATCACAGCATTCTGTACGTGAAGAACCTAACTCCAGTCGAAGAGCAGCGCCCAAAATTCTCTCATCATCAGAGGCGCTCGGCCGCGAACTGGATCGCGTGACCGACTACGATCACCGCCTTGGCGCCGGCCCACCGCGGATGCGCCCGGGAACTAGCGAATGGTCGGAATTACGGCGCATACCTTCGACGATGGTATTAGGTTTCATGTGGCGGCGGCTTACCAATTCAATATTCGCGGGTCTCAAAAATCGACGGTAAAGATGACGCTCCGAATCCCGTCGACAGCCTTCCTATAAAAGCTCGCCAAGCCCGAAAACCGCCGAAGCGTGTATTCGAAATCCTCCTCCGTCAAGTCACGGCCATAGTCTTCAGAGCAGATCGCGAAATATCGTTTCCGCAGCCAGTTTTCATCAAGTTCGGCAAGCGCAGCCGCAAGGTCAGCGCATTCTTTGAGTTCCTTCAGGGACATTACGTAATCGTCGCCGCTATAGAGCTGTTTGCCTCCGAGTATGCAGAACGCAAGCGGATATTCGCCGTTTTCATACCGCAACTTGCCATCTGTAAGGCAGCGGTGGATGGCGTCCCACGCCTTGTCCGTCTCGATAAGCGAGTCCTGCTCCCAGCGTTCCTCGATTCCATCGGAAATGAG
>DATAUH010000602.1:0-4959 GCA_036268375.1 Bryobacteraceae bacterium
AAGGCCGTCATCAACGTGGCCGGCGACCCGAATTTCGGTCAGACGGTAAGTTACCAGGGTTTTCAATCGCCCACCACGATTCTGCCGCCGCGAATCCTCCGGATCGGCGGCCGGTTCACGTTTTGATGCGGCGCCCGCAAATAACAGCGCAGCGGCTATAGCGCGCCTCGACGCCATCAGAAGCGCGTCAACCGCCGGCAGTTACTTGCTCGCCAGGAACGCCTTGATATTGTCGTTCAGGAACTTCGCGTCCGCCGGATTGCTCGCCGCGCCAGCGGTATGTCCCCACAACGATGGGATCGGCATGAGCTTTACGCCCGGAATGAAAGCGGCCTCATAACGCGCATCGCCCACCGGAAAGTAGAGATCGGTTTCCGAAGGCATATAAAGCAGCGGAACTTTGATCGAGCGTAGCGCGCGCTCCACATCTCCGTTGAAGCCCGAAGTTTTGCCCACGTCGTGCTGCTCCCACGTGCGCATCTGCAAAATCATGTCATTTGCGTCCCCGCCCGGAATGAAGCGTTTGCGAAAACGATCGAGCGTCTGTTCGAATGTCGCGTTCGGGTTGTTCGCCTTCCACATTTCCTTGCGCCACCACTCCTGCGAATAGATCCAAGCGGCCCACACCGTTCCGAAGGCTTCGATTCCTTTCGCGGGGGGCGTCTTGTAATCACCATTCGCGAACGTGGGATCGGCCTCGATGGCCGCAATCTGGCCTTCCAACCGAACCACGCCATGCGGGTACGTCTTGGCAGTCCCGGAGGTCGCGACAACGCGGTCCGCAAATTCCGGGTAGCTCACCGCCCACTGGAATGCCTGCTGCGCGCCCATGGAGAATCCAATCAGGGCGCGCAGGTGCGTGATCTTCAGCTCTTCGGTGAGCAGTCGGTGGACGGCCTCGACGTTATCGCGTATCGTCATCACAGGAAACCGCGGGCCGTGGAACGGTTCCGGCGTATTGCTCGGCGACGACGATCGTCCGTTGCCGAATAGTTCCGTCGTCACCAGAAACAGCTTGGTTGGATCGAGCGCGCGATCGCCGCCGATCAGCCACTCGTAGCCGCGCATATTCGCCATGTAATGCGACGGCATCAGAATCGCGTTATCGCGAGCCGCATTCAACTGACCGTATGTTCCGTAGATAACGTGCGCCTGGGGCAGCACGACGCCGCTTTCCGTTTTGAAGTTGCTGATGACAAATTCATGCCGCTCCGGCGCGCCGACCGGATTGGGCGCCGTCTGTCCAAACAGAGCAGGCGCGAACAGTAAAGCAAAGATCGTTTTGCGCATGATTTGGCGCTCATCTTACCAGACGCGAGGCCGCCGGCGCGGGCGCACGCGCGTACGCAGGCTATGATGGCACTGGGCTACTCTGAATGCGTCGCTCGCAATGCCATGCCTCCTAACCCCATGCCTCGCAAAATTCTAGTTACCGGCGGCGCCGGCTACATTGGTTCTCATACGGTGCTGTTGCTGCTCGAACAGGGCCATGACGTCGTTGTCGTGGACAACCTCTCGAAAGGCTACCGCCACAACGTGCCCGCCGAACGCCTTCACGAGTTCGACATCGCCGATACCGGCGCTCTCACAGACCTGATGCAGCGCAGCGGTACGGAAGCCGTGATCCATTTCGCCGCATTCATCGCCGTAGGCGAATCGATGCGCGAGCCGGGTATGTACTTTCGCAATAACGTCTGCGGCTCGCTTTCCCTTCTGAATGCGATGCGCAGCGCGAGCGTGAAGCACATCGTCTTTTCGTCCACCGCTGCCGTCTACGGTTCGCCGCATGCCAGCCCGATACTGGAAACGTTCCCAATCCAGCCGGTGAATCCCTATGGCGAGTCCAAGGTGATGGTGGAAACCATGCTGCGCTGGTTCGACGAGATCCACCACATCACCAGCGTGTGCCTGCGCTACTTCAATGCCTCGGGATGCGATCCCGCGGGACGGCTCGGAGAGGAGCATGAGCCGGAAACGCATCTGATCCCGCTGCTGTTGCGGGCCGTGCTCACCGGAAATCCGGTAACAGTATTCGGGTCGGACTATGCGACGCCCGACGGCACCTGCATACGCGACTACATCCACGTGAACGATTTGGCGCAGGCGCACATTCTGGCGCTGGAGCATCTGATTGGCGGCGGCGCGTCCGACCAGTTCAACGTAGGTACAGGCTCCGGACGGTCCGTCATGGAATGCATGCGCGCCGTCGAAACCGTCACCGGCCGCAAGCTGCCGTACACTGTGGGCCCTAGGCGTGAAGGCGATCCCGCCGCGCTTGTGGCGAGTTCGGACAAGCTGCGCTCGAAATTCGGCTGGGAGCCCCAGTACCCGGACATGCAAACCATCGTCGAACACGCCTGGAACTTCGCGCGAAAGAAGTAGTCAGCCTGCGGTTCTCGTGATACGTTAGAACAATTTTCTAGGAGGCAGTTCATGTACTGTCCGAAGTGCGGCGCTCAGGTCGCGCCTTCCGATGCTGTCTGTTCTACCTGCGGGGCGAACCTGCAGCCCGCGCCGCCAGTCGCGCCCCCGTATGCGGCTCCGCCTGTTTATGCGCCGCCGATGGCAATGGCGCCGCCTGTGGGACAGGTAGTCTGGGATTACGCGAGTTGGGGTACACGGGCCATCGGCTACATCATCGACGTTCTGCTGATCGGCGTGGGGATGGCGGTGCTCTATTTTGTGTTGGGCGCCTTGTCGGTCTCTATGTTCCACCTCGCCATGGGCAGGGATGCCAGCCAAGGCCTCTGCTGCATGTGGATCATCCTGTTTCCCGTGGCTTCTCTGCTGGTAGGACTCTACAACAACGCGACACTTGTCGCGCAGCGCGGCTATTCGATTGGTCAAGGCGTGGTGAAGGTGATGGTGGTGGATGGCAACGGGCAGCTTCTGACGTTTGGATCGGCGCTGGTTCGCCTGCTGGTCCGCGTCGCGTTCGCATTTGTTCCCGTGCTTCCACTGCTCGATCTGCTGTGGCCGTTGTGGGATGAGCGCCGGCAAACATTGCACGATAAGGCCGTGGGTTGTTATGTCGTTAATATGGGCAACCGCGTATGAGGACGCCTTCACGCGCGGGATTTCCCGCGTTCATCGTGGGCAGCGTCACCTTGGCCGATCTGTTTCTGATGCGCGCCCTCTTGCGCGCCGACGAACTGCGCGTGTACTTCGCGGGACGAGCCCTCGATTGGCAATGCGCTTTCCGCGCGGCCACCGGACTGCCGTGTCCAACCTGCGGCATGACTCGCGCCGTCGTGATGAGCCTTCACGGCGAATTGGCTCGCGCGTGGAAACTCGCGCCGGCCGCGCCAGTCGCGGTGGCGGGAGCGTTCCTGTTCGCGCTGGCAATGCTCGCGCTGGCAGCGCAGCAGAGCGGGTGGATCGCCGGAACGGCAGCGAATTGGCACAGGCGATTGCGCACTAGCGCTCTGGCTTACGCGGCAACTCTAGTCGCTGTATGGCTGGGTGGGTGGGCCTTCGGGCTGAGGGCCGCGCTCGCTATGCGGTGAAGCTGAGTACACAGTACTGGGCTGTTTGCAGGTAGAATAGCTTGCGAACAATGTCAAGCGCGCATTAAAGTTTCCAAATAGGAGGAACGTCACAGTGCCGTTTTGTGCGAGTTGCGGGTCGCAGGTAGAAGGCAGGTTTTGTGCGAAATGCGGGGCAACGGTGGGTGCAGGGCCGGTGGGCGCCGGACCGATGGGAGCGCCGCCACCGGCGCAGCCTCCTCCTTATCCGCCTCAGGGCGCCGTTTATCCTCCGCCTGTGCCGCCGGCCAGCGCGGCTGCTATGACGGACAACGCCGCTTCGGCGCTGTGCTACGTGCTGGGGCTGATCACAGGCGTTCTGTTCCTCATCCTTGCGCCCTACAACCGAAACAAGATCATTCGGTTCCACGCGTTTCAATCGATATTCCTCAATATCGCGGTGATCATCATTGCGATCGCGCTGGGCATTTTCGACGCGATTATCGCCCGCATCGTAGGCTGGTGGTTTGCGTCGATCGTCGGATTGCTGTGGGACCTGGCCTGTATCGGCGTCTGGCTTTACATGATCGTGATGACCTACCAGGGACGCTCGCCCGCGCTTCCCATCATTGGGCCGATCGCGCAGCAGCAGGCGTAGTTCGCGCTCGATCCGAATCGGAAGAATCGCTCGATGCGCTCTGCCGCGCAGAGATTGCATCGAGCACGGGTCGGCCGCCGCAGTCTGATCAGCGCCGGTCTAGCCGGCTAATGCCGCGCGGTGATCCGCGATGTATTGATTGAGGTATTCCCCAAAAGCGCGCGAGAGCGCCTCGCGCGCCATGCTGGCAGTTCCTACCTTCTTTCCTTCCACCTGCACCACGGGCAACAGATCTCGTGTGGTCGATGTGATGAAGACCTCGTCCGCAGCTTCGAGATCGGCCGGTTTGAAAGCCTTCTCAATCACTCGAAATCCCGGCGCGTGGATTTCGCCCAGTAGCAGTTCACGCGTGATCCCTGGCAGGCAACCCGATGTCAGAGGCGGCGTCCACACCTGGCCTCCGGTCGCGATGAAAATGTTGGCCGACGTGCATTCGGACACTTCGCCGCGTTCGTCGAGCAGAATCACCTCGTCAAAGCCGCGTTGTTGCGCGGTTTCGAGCCAGGTGAGATTCATCGCCCAGGAGAGTATCTTCGCGCCCGAGAACTGGCCCGCGGAATAGCGGCCGTGCTCCTGATATGCGAGGTTTACCGCTCTGCCCCAATCTTTCGAATCCGCCGTCAACGCGATGAGGTCGCTGTCGCATCCCGTGCCCGGGCCGGCCCACATGCCGCCGCCGTTGCGCACCACCACAACGCGAAGCGTGCAATTGGAGGCCTGATTGGCTTCGATCAATTCGTGCAATTGCTTCTGTACAGCGGCCGCATCCTGGGGCAGCGGCACGTGCAGCGCTGTCGCATCGCGCTTCATGCGAGCCCAGTGCCGGTCGAAGGCAAA
>DATAUH010000603.1:0-3665 GCA_036268375.1 Bryobacteraceae bacterium
TGCCGCTGAAGCTGCCGTTCCGCAAACTCAAGCCACGGTGGGCGGCTTCGTCGAGCACATCGTCCCCGTCAGCCTGATCGACGCCATGGCGCGTAACGACGTACTTCAGATCGTCGTGTTCGCGTTTATTTTCGGCGCCGCCTGCGCGGCCATCGGCGCGAAAGCGGCGCCCGTCGTCAGCTTCTGCCAATCGCTCGCCGAGGTGATGTTCCAGTTCACCAAATATGTGATGTACATGGCGCCGATCGGCGTGGGCGCGGCCATTGCCGTCACCGTGGGATCAAAGGGCGTCGGCGTTCTGTTCGGCCTCAGCAAGCTCATCGTCACCATGTACGTCGCCGCCGTGCTCTGCGTTTTGCTGGTGCTCTGGCCCGCCATTCCGCTCTTCCGCATTCCGGCCGCACGTTTTTATCGCGCTGTGCGTGAGCCAGCCATGATCGCGTTCTCCACCGCCTCCAGCGAAGCCGCCCTGCCGCTCGCGCTCGAAAACATGGAAGCGTTCGGCGTACCCAAACACATCGTCGGCTTCGTCCTTCCCACCGGCTACAGTTTCAATCTCGTTGGCAGCACGCTTTATCTTTCGCTCGCATCCGTCTTCGTCGCGCAAGCCGCGGGCGTGCATCTCTCGCTGGGCGATCAGTTGCTGATGATGCTGACGCTCATGCTGACCAGCAAAGGCGTGGCTGGCATCCCGCGCGCAGCGCTTGTCATCCTGTCCGGCACGCTCGTCACCTTCCACCTTCCGCTAGAAGGCGCGGCCGTACTGCTGGGCGTCGACGCAGTACTCGATATGGCGCGCACCGCCATCAATGTCATTGGCAACTGTTTGGCCTGCGCTGTCGTCGCGCGTTGGGAAAGTGTCCCGCTCAAGCCGGAGTAATTCCGCCGTCACTTCACCGGCAGGTCCATCACCGGATTGCGCGCGAAAAATCCCCACGGAACCAGCTTGAATCCTGCCTCATAAACCGGCATCACGGGCCAATCTTCGGGCCGCGGATTGTGCGTAATGCCGAAGTTGTACCAAAGCACGATATCTTTGTTGTCGACGGAGCGGTCCGCCGCCGCCCACTTCGGTAATCCGTCGCCGCCGTGGCTCTGATTCGGATAATCACCTCCCGCGTAGATCTCATCCTCCGCGTACGGCGTCACCCAAACGTGCGCATTCAAGAAGCCCGATCGCTTCCGCACCCACGAATCCGCCGCCGCGAACGGCTTCGCGTTTTCACCCGGCAACAGCGCGTAACCAGTCGGCTGGCCCAACTCATTCGTCGCGGCCGGATTCACCACAATCCATCGCCTGCTTGTATCCAGGTCCAAATTGCGCTGCGCCTCGCGCTCCGTGCGGAGCGGCGTCTCGCGCATCGTGAATCCGTTGTGAAAAGGATTGTTTGGTCCCGGCGGGTCCGGCACGCTGTTCACCTCCACTACCCGGTTCGCCACGCCATCCACGTCCATGTCCAATCGGAAGCTGAAAAAGTGTTGGTGATGCACCGCCAGCAGGTTTTTCGCCACCAGATGACCGTACGGATCGTGCATGCCGTCATGTGCCGCTGTGGTCTCGGCCGTGCCCTTCACAGACATGATCCCCGTCAATTCCACTTTGGTTTCGAGCGTCCCGTCCTGGTGAAAAATCCAATCGAACCCGTACTCGTAATTGCCCGCCTGCGTGAGATAGCTGATCACCAGATCGCGCGCGCGCCGCGTGTTGTCGCCGTGCTTCCACGCGATGCCGCCGTCTTTCTCATACAGCGCAATCGCGCCCGGAATCGCATGCGGCATTCCGCTCTCATCCGCCACCACAGCGTCGATCACGCGGCAATTCTCCGGGCAATCCACTCCCGGCCGCAGCGGACTCGCCAACGCGCCAAGCCCTAATTCGCCGGCGTCAAAGCTGTTGCGGAAATACCATCCGGCGCTCGGATCGCCATACGGCACCACCATCTCCGATAGCGCCGCGCGGTACAGCACCGGCCGTACCTTGCCGTGATCCTCGTAGCCGACCGTGTAAATTACCAGCCCTTCGCGCGGCTGAAATCCGAAGCGAAAATGCCACTTCTGCCACTTCACTTCGCTATCCTGTACCGTAAATTCCGGTCCGTTCGGCTGCGTGATGTGCAGCGGCGCAAGCGCCGGCCTTTGCCCCGTCACATTCGGTGTGAATTCGAAGTTCTCGTGCGACACCGGCGCATTCCGGTCGATATCCGCGAAGTCCAGCACCTTGTTCGCTGTGATGTCTACGTGCGCGAAAAGCCCCTCTACCGGATGCGCGTAAAAATTCTGACCGGCGGCGTAATAAAACACCTCGCGCACAATCCGGTCCTTGTCCGTTTCCGGCAGCGCGAAATATCCCGCCGACCAAGCCACTCCAAATACACGGTTCGCATCGCGAATTCCGCGGGCCTCGAGGGCGCGCATGTACCGCGGATCCCTCCGCGCGATTTGAAACGCCAGATCCGAATCTTCACCCGTGATCGGCGCTTCCGCGCCCGGAATCGGCTTCCAGCTATCCAGCGCTCCGCTCGTCAGGTTGGCAATTGCCTCGAACGTTTGGTTGGCCTGATAGTTGTACACCATCAGAAACGCTCGCCGTGGCGTCGCCGCGCCCTTCAAAACGGCATCTTTGGGAGGCTCTTTCAACGCAATCAGGCTGAAGCGTGACCCAGCCGGAGCGCGTCCGGACAGGTTCACAATTCGTACCGCTTGTCTAATCTCGGCAGCCGTTAGCGGCGCCAGAGGATTGCCCGCGCACCACGCGCTCGCTGCCGCCAAAAGAAGCGCCATCCAACTGCGCCACACGCTCATGCGCCTGCCACCTTGAACGCAATTGCGTAATCGCAAGGCTTCTCCTTCGGCAGATCGACCGCCAGCGCCGATTCGTTCTGCGTAAATTTCAGGTTGCCTTTGTGCCCCAACAACTCCACGCGCGCAATCTTTCCCGCGCCCGCTTTTCCGCCCAACGCGAGTTGCGGAATCTGCACCGACGCGTTTTCGGGCCAACCCATCACAAGGGCGTAAACCGCGCTGTTCTTAGCCGTGAAGCGGAAATCCGCCGCGGTAAGGTCCTTTCGGTTGCGTTCGTTGAATCCCGCCTGCCCCGCGGTTGCCGGCGGCTGTGCATTGCCGGCCACCTTCCATGGACGGGTTGCGTAAATCGCCTCGCCATTCACCGCCATCCATTGTGTGATGCCGTCGAGCACCTTCAATTCGTCGTCGTCCAGCATCCCGCTGTTTGGCAGCGGAAAATTCAGCATCAGATTTCCGTTGCGGCTCACGATGTCGCAGAGCAGATCGATCACTGTTTTCGGCGATTTGTACTGAATGCCCTTTTTGTAGTGCCAGTTGCCGATACATGTGTCCGTCTGCCATGGCTGCGGCAATATCTCATTGGCTACGCCGCGTTCGATATCCAAGGCGCATGTGCCCTGCGCACAATCGGCCGCGGTCTTGCTGGTGAACAGCCCCTCTACTTTGCCGCCGTGCAGCTTCGCATTGTCGTTGTAATAGTGCGAAACCAGCTTGATGCCCGTGGTCCCAAACGGAATCCCGCCGTCGGTGTAGAGCAGGTCCGGATGATAGTTATCGATCAGATCCTGTATGCGCAGGAACCATTGCCGCTTCCACGCATCCGGAGCCTCGCGTCCCATCGCGTTCGGCAGCTTCTCGGG
>DATAUH010000604.1:0-9737 GCA_036268375.1 Bryobacteraceae bacterium
CGCGCCCCAGTTCGTTTTTTCGAGCCGTACCGGCAGTCCGGTCGGTTTCTCGCATCAGCCCCGAGCGACCCGCGCCGCCGTTCCCTGCAGCAGGTTTGTGCGTTCCCGCGCAGCGCACGAGTTCGTTTTTTCCACCTGCCCGGGCCCTCCAACCACTTTCTGGCTGCCGCTCATCAGCGCCGGCAATGCCCCCAACGCCCCGACGCCGCCCGTCCGACCCGCAGAGTTCATTTTTTCGCCAGATTCACCCGGCCTCCGCGGTTTCCAGAATGGGTACCCGCCCGCCCACGCGGCCTTTACCGATAGCCGATGCGAGTGCCACGCCCTACCGGGCCAGTTCGTCCTTTGGGCTGCATTCGACGGTCTCTGCCTCTCGCGTCGGGACCCAATCACCCACTGGGCCAGCACTTACAGTGGGTCCGCGCACCCCTTTGGACTGGGCCAGTCCGTCCTTTCGGCTGCATTCGACGGTCGGGCGCGTCTCTCGCTTCGGCAGCCAATCACGTACGGGGCATGCACTTACAGCCGGTCCAGGCGTCCCTTGGCGCTGTGCCAGTTCGTCCTTGCGGCTGACGTCTGCGCTCTGGTGCGTTTCTCGCGTCGGCGCCCAATCAGCTACAGGGCCAGTACTTACAGCGGGTCTGCGCATCCCATTGGACTGTGCCCGCCCGCCCTTTCGGCTGCATTCGACGGTCGGGAGCGTCTCTCGCTCCGGTGCCCAATCACCTACGGGGTCAGCACTTACTACGGGTCCGCGCATTCCTTTGGACTGTGCCCGCCCGCCCTTTCGGCTGCTTTCGACGGTCGGGAGCGTCTCTCGCTGCGGCACCCAATCACCTACAGGGCCAGCGCTTACAGCGGGTCCGCGCATCCCTTTGGATTGCGCCAGTCCGTCCTTTCGGCTGCATTCGACGGTCGGGAGCGTCTCTCTCTCCGGCACCCAATCACCTACGGGGTCAGCACTTACTGCGGGTCCGCGCAGCCCTTTGGACTGTGCCAGCCCGCCTTTTCGGCTGCATTCGATGGTCGGGAGCGTCTCTCTCTCCGGCACCGAATCACGTACGGGGCCAGCACTTACTGCGGGTCCGCGGATCCCTTTGGACTGTGCCAGTCCGTGCTTTCGGCTGCATTCGACGGTCTGGCGCGTCTCTCTCTCCGGCACCCAATCACATACGGGGCCAGCACTTACTGCGGGTCCGCGCATCCCTGGACTGTGCCCGCCCGCCCTTTCGGCTGCATTCGACGGTCGGGAGCGTCTCTCGCTGCGGCACCCAGTCACCTACAGGGCCAGCACTTACAGCGGGTCCGCGCGTTCCATTGGACTATGCCAGTCCGCCTTTTCGGCTGCATTCGACGGTCTGTGCCTCTCGCGTCGGTGCCCAATCACCTACAGGGCCAGCATTTACAGCGGGTCCGCGCATCCCTTTGGATTGCGCCAGTCCGCCTTTTCGGCTGCATTCGATGGTCGGGAGCGTCTCTCTCTCCGGCACCGAATCACGTACGGGGCCAGCATTTACTGCGGGTCCGCGGATCCCTTTGGACTGTGCCAGTCCGCGGTTTGGGCTGCATTCGACGGTCTGGCGCGTCTCTCTCTCCGGCACCCAATCACCTACAGGGCCAGCACTTACAGCGGGTCCGCGCATCCCTTTGGACTGGGCCAGTCCGCGCTTTCAACTGCATTCGTCGGTCTGGCGCGTCTCTCGCTCCGGCACCCAATCACCTACAGGGTCAGCACTTACAGCGGGTCCGCGCATTCCATTGGACTATGCCAGTCCGCCTTTTCGGCCGCATTCGACCGTCTGTGCCTCTCGCGTCGGTGCCCAATCACCTACAGGGCTAGCACTTACAGCGGGTCCGCGCATCCCTTTGGATTGCGCCAGTCCGCCTTTTCGGCTGCATTCGATGGTCGGGAGCGTCTTTCTCTCCGGCACCGAATCACGTACGGGGCCAGCACTTACAGCGGGTGCGCGCATCCCTTTGGACTGTGCCAGCCCGCCCTTGCGGCTGATTTCTGCGCTCTGGTGCGTTTATCGCGTCGGCGCCAAGTCATCTACAGGGTCGCCACTTACACCCGGTCGAGCGTCCCGTCGCATTGCCGGAGTTCGTTTTTCCGGCCGGTTTCTGACATCTCTCTCTGGCGCCAGTTCCTCCCCGATCAGCCCGTACTCGCTCAGGGGGACGTGGGCTGCGCGAAGCTCATCTGTTCCGTCACGGCGCTCCAGTTCGTTATGCCGACTGCGTCCGATCATCTATCGAATTTTGCGAACGGATTGGCGGCAGTATGTCCAAAGTTCTTTAATTCAGTTATTTATCCAGTCAAACTGCAACCGAAATCTCGCAGCTTCGGCTGTCAAAAGCTGCCAGCTAAGCGCCGATTTTTGCCCGCACACTCCGAAAGCCTCCTCCCACTAACATGAAATGCCCTTTTTGTAATCACTTACAGGACAAAGTTGTAGATTCGCGTGAGAGCAAGGAGGGGGACGCGATCCGGCGGCGCAGAGAGTGCCTCGCCTGCGAAAAACGCTACACCACCTACGAGCGCATCGATGAGGTCCCTTATATGGCCATCAAAAAAGACGGCCGCCGCGAGAAATTCGATCGCCAGAAGGTACTCGGCGGCTTGTTGAAAGCCTGTGAAAAGCGGCCGGTAAGCATGGGACGGCTGTCTGAACTGGTCAATCGAGTGGAATCCATGGTCAGTGATTCCCCGGATCGCGAGATTTCCACTGTAGTAATCGGCGAATACCTCATGGAGAACTTAAAGGGGCTGGATAAGATTGCCTACGTCCGCTTCGCTTCCGTATACCGTGATTTTCAAGACGAAGAGGCCTTCTTTAATGAACTCAAAACATTGATGCGCCAGAAGTTGCCGTAAAATTCTCTCCACCGTGCTGTAACCTTCGCCGCGTTTTTGCATCCATTAAATAGGGGCTTAACTTTATCAACGATCGATGTTATGATGGTTCGAAGTCGAACCGCGAATGCAACTTAGCTTCACGCCCGTGGGCGGAGGATCGGCAGTTCCTAGAATCATCCCATAACTTCAGTTTTAATTTTACGCCCTCGTGGGACAGCGGTCTCTTTTTGGGAGGTGATACTGAGTGGATCAGTTTGAAGATCAATTTTTAGCAGAAAATCCGGAAACATTAGGACTCGCATTCGAAGAAGACGGTAAATTCTTCGATCCTGAGGCGGGGCACGAAGGCGAATTCCCGCACCAGCCGCCGGTGGAAGAGTCCATCTACACCGACGACCCGGTACGTGTTTATCTCAGGGAAATGGGCGCGGTTCCGCTGCTCACGCGCGAAGGCGAAGTCGATCTCGCCCGCCGTATGGAGCGCGGTAAATTGCGTATGCAGAAAGCCATCAGCCGCTCAGCGCTGGTGCAGGGAGTGGTGGTCGAGCTTTCCGAAGCCGTGAGAAAGGGCGCGATCGAACTCGATGGAGCCGCCGATTTAGGCGATGTGGAAGAAGGCAGCCCGCAGGACATCGCCATCAGGACCGACGCCGCGGACCGTTTTGCAGAAGTAATCATTCAACATAAGCGGCTGCAGCAGGCGGAAGAAAAGCTCGAAAATACGCCGGTCGCCAACAAGAAGCCGCGCAAGCGGCTGTGCGCCAAACTAAGCCGGGCCAAGGTCGGTACATCCATCGCGATTCGCCGTTGCCCGTTCCGCAGCATAAAGTGGAAGGAGTTCGCGCGCGAAATCGAACGCGCCGTGGACGAAATCACGCACCTCGATGGCGAGATCAAGCGGCTCGAAGCCCGCAACCTCGCGGCCAACCAACTGCGCCTGAAGGAACTCAAGCGCGAAATTCGCAAACGTGAAGGTATCGCCGGAGCTACGCTTCCGGAGTTAAAGCACAGCTTGACGGTTATCCGCCACGGGGAAGCCGAGGCCGAACGCGCCAAGAAAGACCTCGTGGAAGCCAACCTCCGCCTGGTCGTTTCAGTAGCAAAGAAGTACGTGAACCGTGGCTTGCATCTGCTTGATTTGATTCAAGAAGGCAATATCGGCCTGATGCGCGCCGCAGACAAATTCGAATACCGCCGCGGCTACAAGTTTTCGACTTACGCCACGTGGTGGATTCGCCAGGCGATCACGCGGGCCATCGCCGATCAATCCCGCACCATCCGTATCCCGGTGCACATGAACGAAAGCATGAACAAGTTCCTGCGCGCTACCCGCGAACTCGAAAAGGAACTTGGGCGCACCCCGACCAACGAAGAGATCGGGCGGCGTATGGACATCCCCGTGGAAAAGGTCCAAAAGCTGAAGACGATCTCCCGCGACCCCGTTTCCCTTGAAACTCCGGTCGGTCGCGATGGCGAATCGGCTCTCGGCGATCTCATCGAGGATCGCTGGGTCGGGTCTCCTGTCGACGCGGTTATCGAGTCCAACGTTCGCGATGAGACTGCCGGCATCCTCAAGACGCTCTCTCCGAAAGAAGAGAAAGTCATCCGGATGCGCTTCGGCATCGGCTGCGAACGCGAGCATACGCTCGAAGAAATCGGCCAGGAGTTCGACGTCACTCGCGAACGGATCCGGCAGATCGAAGCCAAAGCGCTTCGTCAACTGCGCGCGCCGGAGCGGGCCCGTCGTCTTCGCGCTCTCATGGCGGCCCGTTAGTCGTTCGCGTCCTACATATCGTGAAGATCCGCTCGCGCAAGTTCGCCGGCCGGTGTAGCAGGCATAAAGAGTTCAACCCGGCTGTTGATGGCGTGAGCGGAATTCACGTGGATTGTCCCAGATGCAAACTCCTTTTTGACATCTGGGAGACCTCCCTCCGGCTCAATCACCTCATCCGCCGTTTCGACCCCAAGCACGACGATCTTCAGCGACCCACAATTGACGACATGCCCGCCGTTGATCCCCGGCAATCCACTTTATTTGAAGCGATTCCGTGACTGCGCGTACCGCGGCGCCCTCCACACCGCTAGCGAGGCTTTATGTTGGAAGGCATCGGCGGACCCGAACTCATCGTTATTCTGCTGCTGGCCGTATTGCTCTTCGGCGGCAAAAAGATCCCCGAGATCGGCCGAGGTCTCGGCCAAGGCATCCGCAACTTCCGTTCGTCGATTAAGGGCGTCACAGAAGAAGTGAAAAGCATCCGCGACGAAGTCACCAGGGACGCTTAGCCTGTGCTTCACCCGGGCCTGGTCCCCGTTCCGGCTTCTAATCCCTACAGTTCCTGTATTCTATTGAGGTGCGCCGCTTCCGCCTCATGTACTGCTTGAGCCCCGGAACCGCACCAGTGCGCCTCTTGCGAGGCGCCTCATGAATCCGCGCCGCGTCCGGCAGTTGGCCGGTCACCAGTCGTTAGCCCACCCCGCGAACTCACCGCTCGCCCTCTACTTCCATCACTTTTCACGGAGCATTTTCTAGCTATGAAGCCGACCCTTGCCCTCGCTCTCCTGTGTGTTCTCTGTCCGTTATTAGCGGCTCCGCCCGCGCCGCGCACGCGCAGCTTCCATCTCGAATATCGCGCCGTCATTCAGCAGCCACCGGCCGGCGCCAAGCGCATCGATCTCTGGATTCCCGAGCCGCAGACCGACGCGTATCAGCAGATCGAAAACCTGCGTGTCGATTCCAGCATTGCCTATCAAACTGCCACAGTCGATGGCAACCGCATGATTCATTTGCGCGCGCCCGCTGGTCCCGTCCAAATCAAGCTCAACTTCGACGCCACCCGTATGGAGCATATTCAGTCGCATGTCACGGACGGCGCTCGGCTCGCTCACGAGGAAGATCCCAAAGATCTCGCGCGCTACTTACGTCCGGATCGGCTCGTCCCACTGGATGACCAGATCCGCGCCTGGGCTCGCGAAGTGGTCGACCAGGCGCATGCGCACACCGATCTCGAAATGGCGCGCGCCATCTACAACCACATCATCGCGACGGTGAAATACGACAAAAGCGGCAAAGGCTGGGGACGCGGCGATATCTATTACGCCTGTGAAGCGCGCCGCGGCAACTGCACCGATTTTCACGCGATTTTTATCGGGTACGCGCGTGCGATGGGAATTCCGGCCCGTTTTGCGATTGGCTTCCCGCTGCCTGCCGATCGTGGCGCCGGCAAGATCGCCGGTTACCATTGCTGGGCTGAATTCTACGCCAAGGGCATCGGCTGGGTTCCGGTAGATGCGTCGGAAGCCGGCAAGAATCCCGCCAAACGCGAATACTTCTTCGGCGCACACGATGAGAACCGCATTGAATTCTCCAAAGGCCGCGACCTCATCCTTGCGCCGCGCCAACAGGCAGAGCCGCTCAATTACTTCGTCAATCCTTACGCCGAAGTGGACGGCAAACCTTACGACGGCGTCGCGCTCACCGTCTCCTATCGCGACGCCGTCCCTACTCGCTAGCGCATCCGCGCGCCCGCAGTTACTCAGTGTAGTTCTGAATGTACGTGTCGTGCGGCAAGCCGACGCTTCTCGCTTTGCGCTGCAACTGCGCCGCGCCCTCGCGGTTCATGCCGCGCCCAAGCGCCACCAGATAATATCCGGGACGCCCTTTCGGCGTAAATATGGTTGCTTGCATGTCCGGCCACTTACTATTCACTTCTTCGACTTTCTTCGCAGCCATTGTGTGCGATCGGTAGGTGAAGGCGATCACGCGCCACACGCCCGGTATGGAGGTCGATGCGGCCGATGGCAGCGGTTTCGGTTTGGGTGAAGTCGCGTGCGTCGCAATCGGCCGCGCTGTTTCTACTGGCCTCGGGGGCGCTGGCGCCGCAGCCGCGGGTTCAGGCGGTGCGGCGTGCGCTGGGATTGTGGTCGTCGCCTGTTGCGGAGTCGGTTCGGGTTCACCGCGGTGACGCAAATTTAGCAGCGGGATCGACAGCAGCAGCACCGCCGCCGCGGCCAACACCCACTTCAAAAGTGTGATCGGAGCCGGCGGATTTTCTTGATTGCCGCGCAAGGTGGATCTCGATGGTGCGGGCGGCAGTGGAGGCAATGCGGGCTTCGCTCGCTCTTCCAGCTGCGGCGCTGGAGTTGTCGACGGCGTATGTTTGATCAGCGGCTCTGCAGGACGCTCACGCTCCACAGGCGTACCGTCTACCGGAACCGCGGTCTCAAGTATGGCCGGAAGTTCGGGTTCACTCACAGGCGCAGGCGTCCCCGCGCCGTTCACAGTGGCTTCGGGCACTGCCGCGACTTCGGCCGCGCTGGTCGTGACAGGCGCAACGACAGGCGGGGGCGGAGGCGGCGGCACATACACCGGAATCGTATCCACCACTCGCGACAGCTCCGCCAGCGACCAACGATGTCGCGGATCCGCCACCGTCGCATGCTGCACGATGGATGCAAACGGTCTGCTCAACTCCTCCGGCTCGCGCATCGCGCGCACCAGCTCGCCCATCTGGCGTATGTCTTCTAAATGTCCTTCCAGGTCGTCCAATTCGCGCAGTGCATCCGTCGTCAACTTTACGGTATCGCCCACCGCGACGATGTGCTGCGCATCCACCGCGCCATGCACCATGCCTTGACTATGCAAATAACGCAGAGCGGAAAGCACTGCCACCAGTACCCCGCGCGCTTCGCCTTCACTCAATGGTCCTTGTTCAAGGGCCGTAGCAAGCGCATCGTCGGGATACTCAAATGCGCCGTAAATGTACGTTTCGTCCGCGACCTCTGCGCGCCCCACGTCACGCAAATAAAGCAGGTGTTCATGCCGCAGGTGCCGCGAGCGCTGCCACGTGTCATACTGTGCCTCCGCGCCCGCATCCTGCTCCGGCATCACCTTAAGCAGCTGCCGCTCGCCATCCGCAGTCAGCGCGCGGAATAAGGCTCCCCCGTTCTCCCGCCGTATCAAACGCTCCAGTGTGTAGACGCCGCCAAGAGACGCGCCCTCTTGCAGTTCTTTGAGATCAACCATAGTCCTTTCCATACCCCGCGGTGTTTTTGTGCCGGGCAATTTGTACTCACGTGAACCTACAAGCGTCGATGGACGGGTAAAACTTACCCGCGCTCCGCGCTCTTCTGCGCGTTTTAACTACTAGTACCCGGTTGGCCCTGAGAATGCAGCGCGTGAAGTTCCAAACTTCAGCGTTCATCATTTTGCGTCAAGAAGCAACTTAGGAGAGTGCCTTCCGTGTGGAATAAACAAAAAGACGACCTTATGCCCCAACAACAACCCGAACCCGTGCGCGCCACGACACACGACTACACTGCGCCGTCCGCTGCGCCTCCCACTCAGACGCGTCCCCGCGAAACTGCGCCTGCGCCTACTGCCGCCATCGGCGCTTCTATGTACATCAAAGGTGAGATCCGTCTTCGTGAGGAACTCATGGTGGATGGCGATGTCGAAGGCCGCATTGAATCCGAAAGCCTCCTGACAGTCGGACCCAATGGCAAGGTGCGCGCCAACATCAAGGCCCGCGAAGTGGTGATCTTTGGCAGCGTACGCGGCGATGTCGAAGTCACCGACAAAATCGCCATTCGCGGTCAAGGCAGTCTGATCGGCAACATCAAGAGCGCCGGTATTTCCATCGACGATGGCGCCTACTTCAAAGGCAGCGTCGATATTCTGCGCTCCGATCCTGCTGTCGCTAAGGCCGCCGCGCGGGCCGCTGAACCTGCGCCGGCTGCACGTGCTGCGGAACCGGCTGCGCGCACCGAAAATAAAGTCTCGGCCGCGCGTTAATCGCGCGGCGCGCTGCCAACGCAGGGGCGGGATCGCGCACTCCGCGTCCGTGCGCGTGTTGATCCAGCCACGCGTTGCAACGCGGTGTGGGTATAAGTCCGCGCCGAAACGAACAGGTGTGGTTTACGAATTCGCCCTGTGCCATGGGCTACCGTGGTAGGGATGTGCGAACTTCCGGAGCAACTCTTCGCGAATCCTGCGTGGCACGCTCTGAACACCCGGCATCGCCACTTGGCCTTGCGTTACGGCGCCGCGTCACGCTATTCCGCAGACGTGGCGCCGTTCGCCGCAGTCGCGGAACCGAGCGCTGAAGCGTTCCGCGACCTGCACGCTCTCCTCGAGCCCGGCGAGCCCGTGTGGATTGCGATCGGCGATTACGCGTTGCCGCGCGAATTCGCTGTCGAAGCGTCGCTCGAATGTCTCCAGATGGCGTTGCCCCAAAGCATTGCCACGCCTGAGACCACGCGCGACCACGCGCGGCTCTCTGCCCGCGACGCGCGTGCAATGGTTGCGCTCACCGACATAGCGTTTCCCGGTTTCTTCCGTCCGCACTCGTATCGCATGGGCAGATATTACGGCATGCGCGGCGCGGACGCTCTCATCGCCATGGGCGGCGAGCGTTTTCAACTCGAAGGATTTCCCGAAATCAGCGCCGTCTGCACGCATCCTGTGCATCGCGGCCAGGGTCTCGCCTCCGATCTTATCTGGCGGCTGGTGGGCGAGCATCGCCGCGCCGGTCTGGTTTCATGGCTGCACGTCGGCTGCGAAAATCTCAATGCGATTCGTCTCTACACCCAATTAGGTTTCGTCGTCTCCCGTACCATCGAATGGCGCCGCATCGCTCGCGCGTACTAGTGCGCCCGTTAGATTGTCCTATCCTGAAGAGGAATGAGTTTGGGCCGCCGCGAATTTCTTATATCTTCGGCGGCCATCGTCGCCGCTCGCAACGGCGCTGCCAGGGAGGAGACGCGCGCCATGTATGGCTCGATCGGGAATTTCACAGCCGCCGCCGGCAAGCGCGACGAATTGATCGCTATCCTCATCAGCGCTGTCGCCGCCATGCCCGGTTGCATCAGCTACATCGTCGCC
>DATAUH010000605.1:0-21268 GCA_036268375.1 Bryobacteraceae bacterium
CCAGCAGTCTTGCGCTGATAAGCGTTCTTCTGGCGCTGTGCGCGCTGCTTGGCTCACAAACGGCGCCTCGCGAACAAGTGGGGCCGCTTCCGGGCGGCGGTTTCCTCCTCAACAGTGGTTGGCGGCTCGACCCAGTGGGCAAGCAGATCCCGCTAGACACCCTGCCCATGTCTACCGCGGTTACCCCCGACGGAAAATATATGCTGGTCTTGAATTGCGGCTACAAACCGCCTTCGATCAGCGTCATCGATCTCGCCACAAGTACCGTGAAGGGTTCCACGCCGGTCCCCGACGCTTGGCTCGGCTTGACGATCTCTCCTAAAGGCGACCGCGTCTACACCAGCGGCGGCCAACGCGCCTCGATTTTCGAATTCAGCCTTCAGGACGGCGTGCTCGCGCAGACCCGTGAGTTTCCCACCGCCGCCGGCGCGCCCGCGGCTCACGATTTCATCGGCGACGTCACGTTCGCTCCCGACGGCCACCTGCTCTACGCGGCGGATCTCTATAACGATGCGGTCGTAGTCGTCAACCCACAATCGGGCACGGTAATTCAGCGCTTCAAGACCGGCCGCCGTCCTTATCGCATTCTCTTTCATCCCGACGGTAAGTCTTTCTTCGTTTCGCATTGGGCGAACGGGACCATAGGTCAATACGATACTGCGACCGGCGCAGCCATGGGCCCGCCCACGCGCATCGGCGGGCATCCTACCGATATGCTGTGGCGTTCGGGCGCGCCCGAAGAGCCCGAAGCCGGCGCGGCGCCCTATGCAGCCCGACTTTTTGTTGCCGCATCCAACACGAACAACGTGTATTCGGTTGGCGTCACTGCCGCCAAAGAGCTCAGTGTCGTCGAATCCATCAATATTTCGATGACGCCGCGGCAGCCGCTCGGAATGACGCCCAGCGGCCTTGCGCTTAGCGCCGATCGCAAGCGCATCTTTGTCGCATGTTCCGACGCCAACACGGTAGCGGTCGTCGATGTCTCAAGCGATCGCAGCCGCGTCGAAGGATTCATTCCCGTGGGCTGGTATCCGACGGCGGTACGGGCGCTCGCATCCGGCGGCGTCGTCGCCATCAACGGGAAAGGCAGCCGGTCTTATCCGAATCCCGAGGGTCCCAGTCCGCGCGCCGGCGAATCGTCCGTACACAAGGGCATCGCCAAGCAGCAATATGTCGGCAACATGCAAAGCGGCAGCGCCTCATGGATCGATACATTTACGCCGGAGCAGCTTACGCAATGGTCGCAAGCCGCGCTCGCCAATACGCCCTATCGCGATTCCAAACTGGACGACCCCAGTCCGCTGCCGCCGATCCAGCACGTGCTCTATATCGTCAAAGAGAACCGCACGTACGATCAGGTGCTGGGCGATATGAAAGAGGGCAACGGCGACCGAAGCCTTACGCTATTTGGCGAAGAAATCACGCCCAACCTGCACAAGATCGCGCGCGAATTTGTCCTGCTCGACAACTTCTACGTCAATGCGGATGTCAGCGCCGATGGCCATAACTGGTCCACTGCCGCTATCGCTCCCGATTACGTTGAGAAGCTCTGGCCCAGTAACTATTCCGGGCGCAAGAAGACCTATGATTTCGAAGAGCAGGACATCGCCGCTCTTCCTCCAGCAGGCTACCTGTGGACCAACGCAAACGCCGCCGGCCTGTCCATTCGAAACTTCGGCTACATGGCCGACAATAAGCCGGACGCCAAGGCGGGCGAAGAACAGATCGCCGGCGTTCACGACCCCATTCTTGCGAAATACACCAATCGCTATTTCCGCAGTTTTGATCTCGCCTACACAGATGTCGATCGCGCCAACGTGTTCCTCAAAGAGCTCGCCGAATACGAATCCAACAACAGCATGCCGCGCCTGATGGTGATGCGCTTAGGCAACGATCACACCAATGGCGCCGCTCCTGGCCGGCTCACGCCGCTCGCCTACGCGGCCGACAACGATCTCGCCGTCGGCATGATCGTGCAGGGAATCTCCAAATCGAAATTCTGGCCCAGCACCGGTATCTTTATCGTCGAAGACGATGCGCAAAACGGGCCCGACCACGTCGATTCGCACCGTTCCCCCGCGTTCGTCATCTCGGCTTATATCAAGCGCCACACGGTGGATGGGACCATGTACAACACCACGTCGATGCTGCGCACAATGGAGTTCCTTCTTGGCCTGAAACCGATGACGCACTTTGATGCCGGCGCGCGGCCTATCGTCGCGCCTTTCCAGCAGACTCCCGACCCCACCCCTTACGAACTGGAAAAGGCGCGCGTCTCGCTCACCGACCGCAATCCGCAAGGCGCGGTGGGCGGAGAAGAGTCCGCCAAGATGGATTTCGCCGAAGCAGACGACATCGACGAAGACAAGCTGAACGACATACTGTGGCGCGCGATTCGCAAAAACGATCCGCCGGCGCCCACACGCAGCTATTTCGGCAAGTAACTATTCCGGAGCCGCGTTACTGCGCATATCCAACACTTCGCGCACCTTGCGCAGCAGCGCATCGGGCAAAAACGGTTTCTGCAGGAACGCTGCGCCCGATTCCGGAATTCCGTGGTGCAGGACGGCTTCGTCTGTATACCCGGAGATGAAGAGCAGCCGCATCCCCGGACATAGCGGCTTGATCTGTTTCGCCAGATCGGGCCCGTTGATTTCCGGCATCACGACATCCAACACCGCCAGATCGATTGCGCCCTTGCGTGCTTTGCAGAAGCGAAGAGCCTCTTCGCCTCGCGTGGCTTCCACTACCTTGTAGCCTTGTAGCGAAAGCACGTCGACGATCAGTTTGCGGACGCGCGCTTCGTCCTCCACCACCAGCACGGTTTCAGCGCCGCCGGGCGCGAACCGCTCGCGGTCGCCTCCGAGTGATTTCTTGCCGGGTTCGGGCGAGAGCGGCAGATAAACATGCGCAGTGGTGCCCTTGCCGGGCTCGCTTTCAAAGTGGATGGCGCCGTGGCTCTGGCGCACAATGCCGTACGCCGTGGCCAAGCCCAATCCGGTGCCGCGGCCTACCTTCTTAGTAGTAAAGAACGGCTCAAACAAGTGGCTCAGCGTCGTCTCATCCATTCCCACGCCGGTGTCGGAGATTGACAACACTGCGTACCGGCCAGGCGTCACGCCCAGTTGCTTCGCATAAAAATCCTCGCCAAGCGTCACCGCGGCGGTTTCGACGGTCAATTTGCCGCCGGTCGGCATCGCATCGCGCGCGTTTACGGCCAGGTTCATAATCACCTGTTCCAACCGCCCGGGATCGGCCTCGACAGCGTCGGTTCCCGCGGCCGGGATCACCACCAGTTCAATGTCCTCGCCGATCAGACGACGCAGCATCTTTTCGATGTGCATCACCAATTCGTTGATGTGCACTGTCTTCGTTTCCATCGGCTGCCTGCGGCTGAAACTCAGCAGTTGATTGGTAAGTCCGCCGCCGCGCTCCGCCGACCGCCGGATCTGCTCCAACGCCGAGCGCTGATGCTCGCTCAAGTCGAAACCGCAAAGCAGCAGGTCGCTGTATCCGGTGATCACCGTCAGCAGGTTGTTGAAGTCGTGCGCCACGCCGCCCGCCAGTCTGCCCACCGCTTCCATTTTTTGCGATTGGCGGAACTGCTCTTCGAGCGCGTTTCGCTCGCGTCGCATCTTCGCGAAACGCAGTTCCCGCTCTACCGCCGCGTTCAGACGCATCAGGTTGGTGCGCGTCATATGATCCGCCGCGCCGGCCTTCAACACAGCCAGAACATCCGCGTCTTTGGCTTTTCCGACCACAATCAGCGGAAGATTGACTCCCGCATCGTGAATGATGCGTAAAGCCTCTAACGCTCCGCAGCCGGATTGGAAATCGGCGATCGCGATATCCCAAGACTCGCCCAGCGCTGCCCGAAGTTCGTCGGAATTCCGGACGGTGCGGCAGGACGGTTCATACCCCGCCCTTCGCAATTCGGCCGAAATGGCGTCACCACTGCTTTCTCCAATCAGCAATACGCGTAAGGCTTGTCCCATGGAACCCTCTGGGGTTGGCGGTAATTATCAATTTGGAAGCTGACGTAATAATGCGGGAAACATCGCCTGAACAAAATCGTAGCCGGTCTGCGTTGCGCGCGCGATATCGCCGTTGGCCACTGAAATCGTAACTTTCACGATTGCCGTGTCGCTGCGATGATAGCGTACGGAATCGGCGATCGACCAGAACTTAGCGGCAAACTCATCCGCGATGATGCGGTTATGGCTCTGATACCAGTAAAGCGTCACGCTCTGATTTTCGCCCTGCTGCGTTACGTACTTATTAATGACGATCGGTTGCGCTTCGCCGGGCACCTGCAGCGCCGGATGACTCGACATTCCTGGAATTGGCTCCCAGCCCGATCCAGGCAGACAGTTGCGCGGGGAATGCGGCGATTGCCCGGCGCGTTGCGTCTTGAAGAACGCGATGAAGAGGACTACATCGCGATGATTGGCCTCATCGACGTACCACCGGTCCAAGGTATCGTCGGCGCGTAGCACGTCCAACGTCTCCTGGTCGATCGTAAACTCCTTCGTGGCGGTCCAAGGGCCGATGAAGCTCGGGAACATTGCTAACGGTCCCACCGCCGGAACATTTTCATGTCGCGACGCCAGCGCGTAGAACGCGAACAACTGCAAAACCAGGAACGCGGTGACCACCCGTGCGTACTTGTTTTTCAGAAAATTCATCGGGACGCCTTTCTTGCGTCGATCCATCTCGCGAAGCTCGCAAACATCTGGTGCGCGAAGACTAAAATCACAAAATCCGCCAGGAAGAGAAACATTCCGGTGGCTTCGTGAAAGAATCCCTCCGCCAATTCCGGCTTCACTACAGTCAACACGCCCGTAATCGTGACGCGGCTTCCATTGGCCAGAATCGCCACCGGAATTACCGACAGAAACAGCGCCACCCGCACCCAGGCGTGCCTATCAAAAAAGTACCCGTACACGAGCGCCAGGAACGTCAGCGTCAGCAACGAGCGAATTCCGCTGCAGGCTTCGACTACTGAAAGCGGATGCCCGGCAACGTTCAAAATATTGCCTTCCCGGAGGACAGGAATGTTCATCGCATCAAGCGCCCACTCGGCGAATTTGCTGGCGATGATTTGCAGGGGAAACGTGATCTGGTTATAGATGACCGCGGGAATCGGAACCATCAGAAACAGCAGAAACAGCGGAAATGCCAGTTTCCGTAGAAACGGCTTCCCGCCCAACGCCCAGACGAGCCCGATCAGCGAGATCACAAACGCCGTCCGCGACGTGAACAATTCCGTTCCCAGAACGCCCAGCATCATCTGAATGGCGCCCCACCCCATCAAGAGCACACCCCACATGGAGGGCTCCGGCTTGGTGGCCATCAGTTCGTCGCGTTTTTTCCAAACGATATATCCTACAATCAGGGGCACGAAGAAGCCATGGCTCATGTCTTCGTCCGTACTCCACTGCGTTACCAACGCTTTGAGGATGGGGAGATAACAGGCGATGATCAGCGCGCCAAACCACGCCAATTTCACCCAAGGCAACTGAGGCTTAACCGGGGCCTCGATGGCAGGACTCATAATTGCTACCTGTTATGATACCAACCCCTGGCCTTTACGGTCGATCAGGTACTATTACCAGCCCGCATTAAACTAAAACAAAGTGGACGAAGAGATTCTTGGAAAAGCGTACGACGGCAGGCTAATGCGCCGCCTCCTCGGCTACATGCGGCCATATCGGACGCTGGTGGCCCTCTCGCTGGCCTTTTTGGCCGCTCAATCGCTGCTACAGGGCCTTGGACCGCTGCTGACCAAAATCGCCGTCGACAAGTATTTGGACCCCGCCGGCAAATCTACCTGGCTCGACGCATGGCTGCCCGCGGATCCGCTGGCCGGGCTAGCCCGCATAGCGCTGGTGTACCTGGCAGTTCTTGCCGGGAATTTCCTGACAGACTTTGCGCAGACCTACATCATGCAGTACACCGGCCAATTGGCCATGTTCGACCTTCGCAAGCAACTCGTCGAACACTTGCAAACGCTCGATTTAGCCTTTTACGACCGCAATCCTGTCGGCCGGCTCGTTACTCGCGTAACGACCGATGTCGACGTATTAAATGACCTGTTCACCTCCAGCCTGGTCACGATCGTCGGCGACGTGCTGGCCCTGAGCTTCATCGTCTTCATCATGTTCCGCCTGAGCCCCCTGCTCACGCTCATCATGATGCTCGCCATGCCGTTCGTCATCGTCGCGACGTCGATCTTCCGCCGCAGCGTCCGCGAGAGTTACCGGCGAATTCGCATCGCTATCGCGCGCATCAACTCTTACCTGCAGGAGCACGTCACCGGAATTGCCGTCCTGCAACTGTTCAACAGGGAGAGCCGCAGCGAAATCGAATTCGGCGCCGTGAACCGCGAGCATATGGAGGCCTACAAGGCGGCGGTGTTGGCGTACGGCTGGTTTTACCCTGTTGTCGAGTTCATTTCCATGATCGCCATGGCCTCAATCCTGAGCTATGGGGGCTTCCGCGTTCAATCCGGCGGCCTCACGCTCGGCGTCGTAGCGGCCTTCCTGCAATACGGCCTGCGCTTCTTCCGCCCGATTCAGGATCTCAGCGAAAAGTACAACATTCTGCAATCGGCAATGGCCTCTTCCGAGCGGATTTTTAAACTACTGGACACGCCCGCCACGATTCACGCGCCTTCCGGGCCGGCGGAGGCCCCCAGCGAAATCGCCCCCATCGAGTTTGACCACGTCTGGTTCGCGTACAAAGACGAAGATTGGGTCCTGCGCGACGTCAGTTTCACCATCGCGCCGGGAGAATCGGTCGCAGTCGTAGGGCATACCGGGGCAGGGAAGACGACACTAATCAGCTTATTGCTGCGTTTCTACGATATTCAAAAGGGCGCCATCCGTCTCGGTGGCCGCGACCTGCGAGAATTCGACCCTGTGGAGTTGCGCCGTCAATTTGGCGTCGTGTTGCAGGATCCATATCTATTCACCGGAACGCTCGAAGAGAATATCCGTCTCGGGACCGAAAATATCCGGCAGGAAGAGGTCGTGCAGGCAGCCGAACAGGTAAATCTGCTCGATTTCATTCACACTTTGCCCGAAGGCTTTCGCCACGAGATCCGCGAGCGCGGCGCCGGCCTATCCACGGGCCAAAAGCAGTTGATCAGTTTCGCGCGCGCACTGGCGCACGACCCTCGCTACCTCATCCTGGACGAAGCGACCTCGAGCGTCGATACCGAAACCGAATTCCGCGTCCGCGACGCCGTCGCCCGGATGGTCCGCGGCCGGACATCAATCGTGATCGCTCATCGGCTCTCCACGATTCAACGCGCCGATCGCATTCTGGTGATGCACAAAGGCAAACTTCGCGAATCCGGAACTCACCAGGAACTCCTGACGCTGCGTGGGATTTATTGGAAACTCTACCAACTGCAGTATCGCGATCAAGAGGCGGCCTGACGCGGGAAAATGGTACGATAAAAGCCGACGGAGAGGTGGCAGAGTGGTCGATTGCGGCGGTCTCGAAAACCGTTGTACCTTTACGGGTACCGGGAGTTCGAATCTCCCCCTCTCCGCCAGCTTATTTCAATAGTTTTTTTTCAGACGCCCGGAACTTGAATAGTTTTGAGCACTGAATCCGAGTGCCGATCGTGCGCCGTTTTAGACGCGACTTCCGGCCCTATAACCACCCCGTTAGTTCCAAGCCATTCTTAAACCGCTCAAACTCCTCCGCCATCCTGGGCGCCAGCGCGCTGCACTCCTCCAATTCACCCGCGGCGCCTGCCTTTTCCAACGCGGTCGCCGTGGTGCAAATCGCGCGGGCGCCGACCGTCGCTGAAGAGCCCTTCAGAGCGTGCGCCTGCGACCGTACTCCATTGCCATCCATCTTTGCTACGTGCTTTTTTAGGTTGGTCAATTGCGCTGGGAAATCTTCCACGAAGCGCTTTACCACTTTTTTCGCGAAGAGGTCGTCTCCCTCAAGCCGCATCAGCAAATCTTCTGCGTCAAAGACCTCGGTGGATGCCGGCTGCGCCTCGCGGACCATCTGATCCTTGACCGCACTGGTCGAACCATTGAGCCACTTCGCGAGCATCGCCCTCAACGCGCGCAGATCCACCGGTTTCGCCATGTAGTCGCTCATGCCGGCAACAACGCAGCGGCTGCGATCTTCCGCCATCGCACTCGCCGTCAGGGCAACAATCGGAATCTCCCGGTAATCCGAGCTTCGGATCTGTCGCGTAGCTTCCAATCCGTCCATCCGCGGCATGTCGCAGTCCATAAGTACCAGATCGAAATTCTCGCGCCGTAACGCGTCAATCGCGGCTTGCCCATCGACTACGGCAATCGCAGAATACCCCAACAGCTCCAGTTGACCCAGAATTACTTCCTGATTCGTAGGATTGTCTTCCGCCACCAGAATGCGCACCGCTCGGTTCCGCGCCTTGGTCGCGTGCGCGGACTCAGGCTCGGCTCGCATCACAGGCTCGATTTTCGGCGCGGGAACGACAGAGGCGGCCTCTAACTTCACACTGAATGAAAAGGTCGATCCCGATCCTTCAACGCTCTCGACGCTGACCGATCCTCCCATCAGTGCAACCAACTCCTTGCAAACCGCCAAACCCAACCCGGTTCCGCCGTATTTGCGGGTGGTCGAGGAATCAGCCTGAACGAATGGCGAGAACAGCAGGTTCAGTTTTTCCGGGCTGATGCCGATGCCCGTATCCTTAATCGTGAACACTGCGTGGCATTGCTGGTCGGTGACGTTTTCTAATGTGACCTTAAGCTTCACGCTTCCGCGTTCCGTGAACTTGATCGCGTTGCCGGCCAGATTGGTAAGCACCTGGCGAATTCGATATGCGTCACCGCGTACCAGTTGCGGCACGTCGCTCGCGAGATTCCAGCCAAGCTCTACGCCCTTGGTGCTTGCTTGTTGGAGTAATAGCTGCATTACCTCGTCGACAATATCTTTCAAGTTGAAATCAAAATACTCGATCGTGATTTTCCGAGACTCGATCTTGGAAAGATCCAAAATGTCATTGATCAAGTTCAAGAGCGCCTGGGCGCTGCTTTGAGCGAGGGTTACATACCGCGCCTGTTGCGACTCCAGTTTCGTCTGGCCCAGCAACTGCAACATGCCGAGCACGCCATTCATCGGCGTACGAATCTCGTGGCTCATATTCGCCAGAAAGATGCTCTTGGCGCGATTTGCGGTGTCCGCTCCCTCTCTCGCAGCCACTAATTCCGCCTCGTACTTTTTTCGTTCGGTAATATCCTGCTTTAGTGCGATGTAGCGGGTCACCGCGCCGGCCCTGTCCCTTACCGGGGCGATCGTCATCTGCTCCCAGTAAGCGCTTCCGTCTTTTCGCTGATTCTTGAGAACGCCCTTCCAGGTCTGCCCTTGGGTGATGGTGGACCAAAGCTCACCAAACACCGAACTCTCAGTCTCGGGGCACTTCAACATACGCGTATGGTGGCCAAGCGCCTCGGCGGCAGTGTACCCGGTCATTTTGCTGAACGAGGCATTGACGTACTCGATCGTTCCGGTGACGTCCGTGACGACCACTCCTTCCGCCGCCTGCGCCACAGCCGCGGCCAGAGATTCATTCTCGAGCGACTTCGCAGAAAGCCTGCGATCCACGATGGCGGTCAAAATCGCCAGACCCAACGCCATCAACGCCATCATGCAGATGCAAATCCCGCTGATCGCCGAAACTTCTATTGCGTAACGCGGGCTGTCCGGCATTTTCATGGCAGTAAATGTCACCGCCGCCATGCCGGTGTAGTGCATCAATGCGATGGCGTGCCCCATCAATATCGCCGCGCCGACTTTCCGCAGATGATATCCAGCGCCGTCATTTCGTGTATGCACCGTAAGCCGCATCGCTACCATCGAGAGCACGACTGCGTTCACGACCGACAAACCCACCACCGGAATCGAATAGTGGCACATTCCGTCCAGCCGCATCGCATCCATGCCAACGTAGTGCATGCTGCCGATTCCGCTGCCCATCAGCGCACCGCCAATTAGCGTGCGTCCCGGGCCTAGCGAATCGCGACTGCCGAAATAGAGGGCGATCCCCGAAGCCAGGAATGCCGGGACCAACGACAACACGACCGTCGGCACGTCATACAGCACCTTCACCGGCAGCACATACGCGATCATGCCGATGTAGTGCATGGACCAGATGCCGAAGCCCATCGTTGCCGCGCCACCCGAAATCCACGCCAGCCGTGAACGGCCGCGATACGCCTTCACTCTGCCGGCAAGATTTAAGGCAGCGTACGAAGCTACAATTGCGATGACAAAAGATAGCGTTACAAGCCGCCAATCGTAGTGACCGGGGAGCACCGGGCCTGTCGCGTTCATCATTTACTCCTGAGGCCGCAAAACCGCGGAAAATCCATATACATACAGATCCACATCCCTTATATCGGCGGATTCGCATTTTGCATTAGCTGCGCTAAGCGCAAATACCCGCACGTGCACCGTAGGCCCGCATTGCACGGCTGCGCCCAGCCTGGCAGGGCGCCTCAGCGTAGAATAGGTGAACAGCTTTTAGCCGCCGCGCATGCCCACCATCGACATCACCGATAAGTTCGGATTAAAGATCGACGTCGACCCCAGCCCGATCTCGTCCCTGGCAAAGTATCTGAAGGCGCCGCCGTCGATCTCGGCGATCCTGCATTCCGTTCAAGACATTCGCAACCTGAAGATCTCCGAAAACCCGTTCACGTCCCAGTCCCTCGGGTTGGAATTCACGGAGCCTGTAAAGCTCGGCTCCACGGGCGCTGAACTCGATATCGCGCCGTCCCTTTCGGGCGCCGTCGCGGTCGCCTCCGGAGAAGCTCTGTTCGATAGCGCGAGTGACCCTTACGGCGACGCGGTCGCGATCCCCGCGGACAACGCCTATCTTTCGCTGGGAGTTAAAGGCGCGCTTACCCTCAGCGGCGCCAACTCCACCGGTCTCCTCGGCTTCACCAACGGAACAACTGTGTCCTGCACGGTGTATCGTCTGTTTCCCGCCTCGAGCGCGATCGCCGACGATCTGAAAGTTCTTGCGGCCGACTTCATCGTCCCCATCGACGTCTCCGACATCGAGGCTCTTCCGCAGGGCGCTATCGCGACTGTGGCCGGCGATGGTTCGATCACGTTATCGGCCGAATTCGACCTTCCCAGTAGCGTCAATCCCCTCGCCACCGTTACCGATACCTTTCTCGCCGGTCAGTTGAAGCTCAGCGCGGGCGGCTCCGCCAGCGTCAGCGCCGTCTTTACCTTCACCGGCGGCTATCAGGTTCGCGTTCAACGCCAAGCCGGCCGAAAGTTCCAAATCGGCGTTCTCAAGCAGCGTTCCTCCGATTTCGACGTCACCGTCCAGGCAAGCGTGAGCGCCGAAGCCACTGCTCTGGGCAAGGATTGGATCGAGACCCTGCTCACCCTGGCCAGCAGCGACCCCGAGGCGGACGAAACCACGCTAAAGAACGCCGGTCTCTCCGCCGATCAGATCGCTCGCATCGATTCCGCAATCGAAGCTGGCGTGGAACGCAGCCTCCAGCTCTCCATCTCCGCCGAACTGGACGCGTTCGACCAAAGCTCCACAGCTTTCAGCTATCACGTCGACCTCGACGCTGTCGATTCCGATGCCACCGGCGCCGCTAAAGGCGCGATTGCCCTCGCGCTGGCCGGCAATTTCAGTGCGCTCGAGGCCGGCGGCTTGAGCGGTGTAACACCGGTGCGCAGCGTCTTCTCGAAGATGAAGCAGCGCAAGAGAATACTGAAGATCAACATCCTCGGCATCGCGGGCTTTGCGTCGATCGGCAGCCTGGCGCAGAAGGGCGTCATCATCGTCGATCAGGATTCCGGCGCCGTCACCATAACCGACAAAACCACGGCTTCCCGAATCGGCTTCACCACCTCCAACTTCGCCAAGGACTCCGCCAAACTTCGTCAAGTGCTCGCCGAATCGGTCATAATCACGGCCGCGTACCACACGGCCGGTCTTCTGCCCGTCGCCCAATTCAGCGCCAGCCTCTGGTATTTCGATTTCAGGCATCGCACTAACCTCTCCAACATGTCGGATTACCTCAACATCGCGCACGCGCTCAACGTTCGCAGCGATTCCGCGATCGCGAAAGACCTCGCATCCCTGAAAACCGTGGGCAATCAGCTGGGCCAGTCCACCTTCAACGTCAATACGAGCTATGACGACCCGCTCGTGCGCTCGCTTTTCCTGGATGCTACCGGCGGTGTTCGTCAACAGCCCGAATACGAAAACGTTGCCCGCCGCGCCCTCGCCGCGCTGCTGCCGGCTGACCATCCGGCCACGCCCGCGCGAAGCACTCCGCTTGTGGATCAGGCCGTGTGGAACGAAATGATTCGCAATCTCGATACGGACTCCACCCTGACCGCATTCTTCGGAAGCCACCCAAAGCTCAAGAATTTTGCCGCCATCATGATGAGCGATCTCCTACTCATCCGATGGTGGTCCAGCTCGATGAGCGGCCTGGCCACCGCTCTTGCGGCACTGCTTGCGTTCTTCCAGAAGAATCCCAAATGGACTCAGCAGGACCCCGCCTTCCAGCAGCTTCACGCCAAGCTCAACACCGCCGTGCGGAAGGTTGCCAACGATACCAAGAACGATTTCCGTGAACCGCTGGGCCTGCTTTCCATGGACTACGCGTCTAACCAGAAGGCTCCCCTCACGGCGGAACTCGCCTCGTCCAAGTTGAGCTTCATCGCGAATCGATAGCCCCGCGCAATCCAGCCATGCAGCCCTTCGAGCGCATCCTGCAAGGCGGCGACCGCCGGTCCATCGGCAATTCGAACCAGGTAGTCGCGCAAGTGCTGCGTCAACCGGCCCGCTTTGCCGAACTCATCCACTGCCTCTGGAGTCCCGAGCCTGTCGTTCGCATGCGCGCCGCTGATGCCGCGGAAAAAGTTTCGCTCACCCAGCCGCACCTCCTCGCGCCGTTCCAGCCGGAGCTCTTCGCGCTCGCCGCTCAAACCAAGCAGCCCGAACTCCGCTGGCATCTCGCTCTGATGATCCCGCGGCTTCGTCTCTCCGCCAGCCAGCGCGACGCCATCGCGGACGTCTTCCGCATGTATCTCGACGATCGCAGCTCTCTCGTCAAGACGTGCGCCCTCCAGGCGTTGTTCGATCTCTCCCGCGGATCACCAGATGCCGAAACCGAAGTCGGCGCCCTCCTGGAACGCGTCTGCCGGACCGGAACTCCCGCCATGAAAGCGCGCGCTCGCAACCTCTTGAAACAGCTCGGCGGGCGTTAGCTTACATTTCTCGCGACAAGTCGACGCATGTTGGCAACGAATCTTTCGGACGCTATAAGAGCGTGCGGTACTATGGAGCACATACAGTAGTTGTCGTGCCGGGACTGTTGTCTGAGTAAAATTTGGGCTTTTTTAGGTATAGGATTCATGCGTCTGAATGATTCGAGCACTGATCGACAACGCACTAAATAACCGCTTTCTGATCACGATCGCCGCGATCGTGCTGTTAGGTTGGGGCGCCATTTCTTTCCATAACCTGCCCGTGGAGGCGTACCCGGATGTCGCCAACAACTACGTCCAGGTAATCACTCAGTGGCCAGGCCACGCAGCCGAAGAAGTGGAACAGCAAGTGACGATCCCCGTCGAGATCGTCATGAACGGCATCCCGCACCTGGACCATCTCCGCTCCTTTTCCGTATTCGGCCTTTCCAGCCTGATGCTAATCTTCGACGACGAGTCGACCAACGATTGGAACCGGCAGAAAGTGCTGGAGCGGCTGTCTCAAGTCTCGCTTCCGTCCGGGTTGCAGCCGCAGATCGGGTCGGACTACAGCCCCGTGGGGCAGATCTACTGGTACACGCTGCACACCACCAATCCGCGGTACGACGTGATGGAGTTGAAGTCGCTCGAAGATTGGGTGCTCGAAAAGCAGTTCAAGTCCATCCCCAACGTTGTGGATGTGGTCAGCTTCGGCGGCGCCACGCGCGAATACCAGGTGAAGGTGAATCCCGACAAACTGACGGAGTACGGGCTTAACATCGGGCAGGTGGAGCAGCAACTTGCGGCGAACAACGTGAACGGCGGGGGCAGTTTCATTGAGGCCGGACTGCAGCAGATCAACGTTCGCGCCATCGGGCTGATCCACGAGGTGTCGAACATCCAGCGCGTCGTCTTAAAGACACAGAACGGAACGCCCGTGCGCATCGGCGATATCGCCGAAGTGACGCAGGGGCCAAAGATCCGCCTGGGCCGCATCGGCAGAGCGATCCATCGCGCCGACGGCAAGGTTCTGGACAACGACGACGTGGTGGAAGGCATCGTGCTGTTGCGTAAGGGCGCCGATTCCGACTCCACGCTGGACGCGATCCACGCCAAAGTCGCCGACCTGAATGAACACATTCTGCCGCGCGGCGTGAAGGTGGCGCCCACGCTTGACCGCAGCGTGCTTCTCCACTACACGACGCATACCGTGCTGCACAATCTTACGGAAGGCATCATCCTGGTCGCGCTGATTCTGCTGCTGTTCCTGGGGAACGTACGCGGCGCGCTGGTGGTGGCCCTCACCATTCCGTTCTCGCTTCTATTCGCGTCGACGTGCCTCAACCTGATGAAGATTCCAGCTAACCTGTTGTCGCTGGGCGCATTGGATTTCGGAATGGTGGTGGAAGGCGCCGTGGTGATGGTGGAAAACATCGTCCGACATCTGGGCCATAACCCCCGGGGTACCAAAATCGACAATATTCGCGAGGCCGCTCACGAAGTGCAGCGCCCCGTGTTTTATTCCATCGGCATCATTATCACCGCGTATTTGCCGATCTTCACGCTGCAGCGAGTGGAGGGCCGGCTATTCAGGCCGATGGCGTGGACGGTATCCTTCGCGCTCTTGGGCGCTCTCCTCTTTTCGATGCTGATCGCGCCCGTGTTGTGCAGCTTTGTTTTCGGAAAGCGAACCACGGAATGGCAAAATCCCGGCATGGAGGCGCTGACGAATGGGTACCGCAAGTCGCTCGGGTGGGCCATCCGGTGGCGCTGGGTGACACTCTTAGTCTGCCTGGGGTCGCTCGGAATATCCGCGTTCCTGATGGAGAGCGGGGTGATCGGCTCGGAGTTCCTGCCGCACCTCGACGAGGGAGCAATCTGGGCCCGAGGCACGCTCGCGCCTTCAACCGGTCCGACCGTCGGCACTCGCGTAATGGACCAGGCGCGCGTCATTTTTGCTTCGTTCCCGGAAGTCACGCAGGTGATCAGCCAGGTGGGTCGTCCCGACGATGGAACTGACGTGGCGGGCTTTTTCAATACCGAATATTACATTGACCTCAAGCCCAAAGACCAGTGGCGGCCGGTGTTCCACCAGAACAAAGAAGCGCTCATCGCGGCCATGGACAACCAGGTGGAAGGCAAGATCGCAGGCGCCCTGTGGAACTTCTCGCAACCGATCGCGGACAACATGGAAGAGGCGGTCAGCGGCGTGAAAGGTCAGCTCGCAATCAAGATCTATGGCGACGATCTGAAGACCCTGGAAACCACGGGCGATCACATTGTACAGGTGCTGCGGTCCGTGCGAGGCGTGGCCGATCTGGGGCTGTTCCGCGTGATCGGTCAGCCGAACCTGCAATTTGAAGTCGACCTCGACGAGACGGCGCGGTATGGATTGAACGTGACCGACGTCCAGGACGCCATCGAAACGTCAGTCGGGGGGAAGGCAGTCGGCCAAGTGCTGCAGGGCGAGCAGCGCTATGACATGGTGGTTCGATATCAGGAGCCGTTCCGGTCGACCCAGGAGGCGGTGGAGCGCATCCGGTTGGTTGCGCCTTCGGGAGAACGCGTGTCGCTGGCCCAGTTGTGTCACGTCGTGGTACAGGACGGGGCGTCGGAGATCTACCGGGAAGGCAGTTCGCGGTATGTGGCGATCAAGTACAGTGTGCCGACACGCGATCTTGGCAGCACGGTGGAAGAGGCTATGGCGAAGGTGCAGCAGCAGGTAAAGCTGCCGGAGGGGTATCACATCGACTGGGCGGGCGAGTATGAAAGCCAGAAACGTTCGTCGCGGCGGCTGGCGGTCGTCGTCCCGATCACCCTGCTGGTGATTTGCCTGATCCTCTTTACGATGTTCAAGTCGGTCAAATGGGTCGGGCTGATTCTGGCGAACGTGGCAATGGCGCCGCTCGGCGGCCTGCTGGCGCTGTTACTAACGGGGACGCACTTCAGCGTTTCATCCGGGGTCGGGTTCCTGGCGCTCTTCGGCGTATCCGTGCAGACCGGCGTGATCATGCTGGAATACATCACTCAGTTGCGCGCACGCGGCCTGACGGTGCTGGATGCCGCGATCCAAGGCTCGGTCGGCCGGCTGCGGCCGATCACCATGACGATGCTGGTGGCCAGCCTGGGCCTGGTGCCCGCAGCCATGTCGCGCGGCATCGGGTCGGACTCGCAACGCCCATTTGCGATCGTGATCGTCGGCGGACTGGTGGCTGCATTGGTGCTCGGCGTGTATTTGCTGCCGACCTTGTACGTGTGGGTCGCAAGCGAAAAAGATGCTCTGCCGGCGCCGGAGACGATGGAATTGTCGTAAGCCGAGTCGCCTCCCGGCGATCCAGATCTTCACCGCAGCCCGATGCGGTGAAGCAGCGCCTGGAATGCCGGGTCGGATCGCAAAGGGTTAAAGCACGGCCGCATGAGAACCCACGGGCTAAAGCGCTCGGCGTATGCTTTCTCAAGCCACGTCATGGCCTGACGGTTGTCGCCCAAACCTACGTAGACCATGGCGATCTCCGGCGCATTTGAGAATGCGTGCGACGATTGATTCCTCAAATCGTTCACGATTCGTTCCGCTTCGTCCCGTTTTCCCGAGACGGCGTAAGCGTAGGCCAGGTTGGCTGAGAATGCAGAGCTGCCTGGGGACAATTCAAGGGCTTTTTGAAGTTCTGCCTCGGCTTGGTCGAAGCTATGTTTCTGCACCAACGCTTGTCCCAGCACATAGTGCGCGGAGGCAAAGAACGGGTCTAAGACGATTGTCTTTTGCGTCTGTTGCAGCGCTTCGTCCAGGCGGCGCGCGATCAGTAGCTCCTCCGCCAAATCGGCTCCGATACTCGGGGAAAGCGGGTCCAAACTCAGCGCCTTCTGTACTTCGGAGACCGCTTCGCTATTCCTGCCTAAAGAAGCCAAATGCCAGCCATACCACTCATACGCGATCGGGTAGCCTGGGCTCAGCTCTATTCCGCGCCTGAACTCCTTGCCCGCCGACTCCCAATTCCATTCGAAGTTATCCAAACAAAATGCAAGTGAGATGTGGGCTTCGCCGAGCGTACCGTCCAACTCTATCGCCTTGGTCGCCGCTGCCTTCGCTTTCGGATACGCCTCGATAGGAGCCACCAGCCCGTACTTCCAATCTCCCGCCAAAGCATATGAATCGGCCAGGCCCGCGTAAGCCAAGGCGTAGTCCCGCTTTCGCTCGATGGCCGAGTTGAAGAACTCGATGGCCTTGCTCAAGCCATCTGGCGTCCTTTTGTTCCAAAAATATCGTCCTTTGAGGTAGGCTTCGTAAGCCTCTGGATTTACCCTGTTTTCATTGGTGACCGAAGCCGGTTCGCGCGGACTTAATTTCGCCCGAATCTCTTCCGCTATGGCGTGCGCAACCTGCGATTGCAGCCTGAGCGTATCTCGCAGCTCGCCATCATAGCTCTTGGCCCACAACTGCTTATCCGCGCGAGCCAGGATCAACTGTGCTGTGATTCGAACCTGGCTTCCCGACCGCAGAACGGCTCCCTCGACCACCGCGTCCACGTTCAAATCTCGCGCGATTTCCGGCAACGGCTTGTGTGTTCCCTTGTAAGTCATCGCGGATGTCCGCGAGATCACTCGCAGATCGGTGATTTGCCCAAGCTCCGTGATCAACTCGTCGGTCATGCCGTCGGAAAAGTACTCCTGCGCCGGGTCGCCGGAGAGGTTTTGGAGTGGAAGCACCGCCAGTGACTGTATGGAGACCGGCTTGCGTATCCAGATAACCCAAAAAACCGCTAAGACGGCGACCAGCAGAATTATGGCCGCTGTAAGTGTTCTTCGCGCATGCGGCCATCGGCTACGCACCGCTGCACGATCAGCCTCGCTCAACTCCACGACCACCGGACGGCTGGTCGATGGCGATAGATCCGGCTCGGAAATGGCCTCGCTACCCTCCGGTGCGAATTGATTCTCGCCAACTACCTCGACCGGGGCAATGAACCGGTATCCCCTGCGCGGCAAAGTCTCAATGAAGCGAGGATTCGAGGCCGAGTCTCCCAAAGCCTCACGAAGCTTGTTTATGGCCGAAGCCAAACTACGATCGAAATCGACGAAGGTATCTTCCTGCCAGAGCGTGCGCCGCAGTTCGTCCCGCGTGACCACTTCCCCTCGTCCCTTTAACAACGCAACCAATAGGAGAAAAGGTTGTCCCTGGAGCTTGACGCGCGTTCCTTTTCTTTTGAGTTCGCCGGCGCGCAGGTCGACTTCGAACACGCCGAAGCGGACTAAGTTCACCGACGCGGGGAATTCACCCATTTCAGCTCTTTCAGGGATTGGGTCTAGGCCGATCTGCCCAAGGGCTTCTCATTGTAGCAAGCGATCCGTCAGTGACATTGGTGGCCAAGCTGCTGATTCAAAATCTTTTAGCTAGTGATGAGGGAATGAGACATGGACAAGAGCCGGTAAATGGATCTGCGGCGTTTTAACAGATAGCATTTCGAAAGCGAAGAAATAAAAATCGAGGAAATGAAGTAGTGAAACAAATCTTGCCTGCCGATCCGCGCGACCGTACATTCGCGCTTCCACAGGCCCGAAGCAATGTTGCGCTCCTGGTAACTCATATTAATTCGGCGTACAACCTGGCGCGCTATCTGATGCGCAATGAAGTAGAGGCCGAAGACGTCGTTCAATCGGCGTATCTGCGCGCGCTTACCCACATCGCCGGTTTTCGCGGCGACAATGAACGGGCTTGGCTGTTAACAATCGTTCGCAACAGCTGTTACGACCGATTACGGAAACTTGGCGCATCCAAAGCCGACACCGATTTCGACGAGGCAATCCACGGCGAGGCGCAAATACCCGATGCGGAATCCGCCATGCTCCATGCGGAGAGAGTCGAACTCATCAGGAAATCACTTGCCAATCTGCCGGCCGAAAGCCGCGAGGTGCTGATACTTCGCGAAATCGAGCAGTTATCCTATCAGGAGATTGCGGAAATCGCGGAAATCCCCGTAGGAACCGTCATGTCACGACTCAGCCGCGCCCGCGCGCGCCTCCAGCAAGCCTTATTGCTCAACCAGGAGTCTGACAGATCCAACATGATATCGTTAACCGCCACCAGAACCGAGCCCGAATCGAACTTGAATAGAGCGAGGCGTAAGACATGGGCGAGGTGAGGATAATGCCTGACCCAGCCGAGCGTCTGGAACGGCTTCGCCGAGGACCAGAGGAGAATCTGCGCCGAACCTTCACGATGAGGTTCGATGTGGGAGGGGAAAAGAAAGCGAGCCTTACACCGGAGGCGCTGCATACCATGTTTGGCCCCATCCATCGTATACACGATGAACCCGCGAGAGAGCCTGTTTGCGACCTCGGATTCGACTCAGCTTCGATTCTGCATGACTTGCGCAACCCTTTAGCCGCCATTCATGTCGCCGCGCAAGTCATGCTCCACACCGATCTGCCCGCCCATATCAAGCGCCTGGCAAGCAATATTTGCAACTCCTCGCAACGCATCCAAGAGCTTCTACAGGATATGTTCGATCTTTCCCGCGGCGTAATTGGCGCTACTGAGATCTGTTGTTTGCATGAAGTCACCATGGCAGCCTGCGAATCCCTGTCCGATACCGCCGAATCATACGGCACAAGACTGGTAGTCGAAATCCAAGCCGGGATTGAACTCCCGTTGCAGCGCGGGCGAATGGTGCGCGCGTTCGTAAACTTGATCCTGAATGCAATTGAGGCCATGCCTGGGGGCGGGGAGGTGCGCATCTCGGCAGAACGCGACGACGATTCGGTAGCGGTGTACGTGGACGACACGGGTCCGGGGATCGCGCCCGAAATCCAACCGGAAATATTCTCGCCATATGTGACCAGGGGCAAGCGAAACGGCGTCGGACTGGGTTTGTCTTTCGTCCGCCAAACTGTCTTCGACCACGGTGGCGACCTGTGGGTCGAAAGCTCCCCCGGCGGCGGCGCGCGCTTCAGCCTTACGTTGCCGGGATCGAGACGCGCCGATAGGTAACCGCCAGGCCGTTCATCCAAATCGCGACCCGCCGTCCGCATTACGGCTTGCGTGCGCCCGCCGCCGCGCCGTTGCTATAACAGACGGATGAGTCTTGAAGCTTACGAGCCCCGCCCGGCGCACCTCAAATGGCTCCTTGATGCTGATCCATCCCTCCGATGGCAAGTCATGCGGGACCTCGCCGGCGAAACTCCCGATGCGATCGCAATCGAGCGGTCTCGCGTAGCAACCGAAGGCTGGGGAGCTCAATTGCTGCGTGTCCAATCACCCGACGGCAAGTGGGGCGGCGCGAAGGAAGACGAAGGCCTGCTCATCACGTTCTACGCGCTGGTCGTCCTGAAGGATCTCGGCCTCGAACCCGCCAGCAAAGAAGCCCGCAAAATGATCGGCCGCGTCGAGAAACTCCGTTTTAAGTGGCACAATAACCGGCGATTCTTCGACGGCGAAACTGAGCCCTGCATCAACGGCAGAATCCTCGGCCTCGGCGCCTATTTCAAAGAACCGAACGACGCGCTTGCCGATCAACTTCTGAACGAGCAACTTGAAGATGGCGGCTGGAACTGCGAAGCGCCCAAAAGCCTACGCTCTTCGTTCCACACCACCATCTGCGTTCTCGAAGGGTTACTGGAATATGAACGAGCCGGGGGCAAGTCGAAAGCCATCGTCAAAGCCCGTAAGAATGCCGAAAACTATCTACTGGAGCGCCGCATGTTCCGCTCGCTGCGCACCGGCGAGATCATCGACAAACGCTGGCTGCGTTTCTCGTTCCCGACGTTCTGGCATTACGACGTCCTGCGAGGTCTCGATTATCTTCGGAATGCAGGAATAAAACCTGACGACCGCGTCGCCGAGGCGATCGAAATTGTAATCAAGCGCCGGCACCAGAACGGCCGATGGCCCCTGAACCTGCTTCATCGCGAATATATTCCATTGGAAATGGAGGTCGAGGTCGGCAGGGCAAGTCGCTGGAACACACTCCGCGCTCTTCGCGTCCTGCGGTGGTGCAAAAACTCGAAGTAATTGCGCGGCTATTTACTA
>DATAUH010000606.1:0-3279 GCA_036268375.1 Bryobacteraceae bacterium
GCCGCCACCTTCATCGAAGAACCGCTCCGCCACAATCCGCCGATGCGTGGGTAGCGCGCCCAGCGCCGCCTGTCCTGCGCGCACATAAATCGACGCCTGCTCCGCCCCGCGGCGATCCAACGCGCAATCGCGCATCAGCCACTCGATGGACGGGTCGCGAACGATGTCTTCCCGCAGCTTTCCCACTTCTTGCGAAAGCTCTAACGTCCGCCCCGGCGCTTCGCCATTCCAAAACGGAATCGATGGCGGCGCGCCATGGGCATCCTGCACGCGCACGCGACCTTGCTCCACGCGGATGATGCGCCAGGAATTCGCGCCCATCAGGAAAACGTCGCCCGCAAGGCTCTCCACCGCGAAATCTTCGTCCAACGTGCCGACCGCCGTGCCCTCCGGCTCCGCGATCACCATGTACTGCGCCGTCTCCGGAATCGCTCCGCCGGACATGATCGCCGTTAGTCTGGCGCCGCGCCGCGCGCGCAACCGCCCGTTCACCGCATCGCGATGCAAGTACGCTCCGGCCCTGCCGCGCGCCGTGGAAATGCCTTCTGAGAGCGTCTCCAGGACTGTATCGAACTGGCGCCGGTCGAGCGTCCGATACGACCACGAGTTCCGCATGATCTCGAACAGTTCGTCCTCGCCGATGTCCTCCGCTGCCGCGCAGACGGCTACCATCTGCTGCGCCAGAATATCCAGCGGATTTTGCGGAATCTCGATCTTGTCGAGCGCGCCCGATCGAATGGCGCGCACCAGCGCTGCGCACTCCACCAGTTCATCGCGTGTTGTGACGAACAAGCGGCCTTTCGACAGCGCGCCCACCCAGTGTCCCGCGCGTCCAATCCGCTGCAGGGCCACCGCAATCGAACGCGGCGAACCGATCTGGCACACCAGATCCACCGATCCGATATCGATGCCCAGTTCGAGCGACGCTGTCGCCACGACGGCCTTCAGTTCGCCGCTCTTCAGGCGCGCTTCGGCATCCAGGCGCAGTTTGCGCGAAAGGCTTCCGTGGTGCGGCAACACCGCATTCTCGCCCAAACGTTCCTGCAAATGCAGGGCGACGCGCTCCGCCAAGCGCCGCGTGTTCACGAACACCAACGTCGTGCGATTTTGCTGGATCAACTCCGCGGTGCGATCGTAAATCTCGCCCCACATTTCGTTGCTAGCGACCGGCCCCAGCTCATCGCGCGGCGTCTCGATCGAAATCTCCATCGCGCGCCGATGGCCGATATTCACAATAGGCACGTCCGGTCCCAAAAACTTCGCCACCGCGTCGATCGGGTTCACGGTCGCCGAAAGCCCGATGCGCTGCGGACGACGCCCGCCGTTTTCCTGCACCAGATGATCCAGGCGCGCCAGCGTCACGGCCAAATGCGTGCCCCGCTTGTCGTCAGCAACCGCGTGAATCTCGTCTACGATCACCGTGCGCACGCCCTTCAGCATGTCGCGCGGCCGCGACGAGGTCAGCAGAATGTACAGCGACTCCGGCGTCGTCACCAGGATGTGCGGATGCTCGCGCATCATGCGCTGGCGCTCGGCCTGTGGAGTATCGCCCGTGCGCAGCGCGGTACGGATCGGCGCCATTTTCACGAACCGCTTCACCGCAAGCTGCGAAATCTCCGCCAGCGGCACTTCCAAATTCTTGTGAACGTCGTTGCTCAGCGCCTTGAGCGGCGAAACATAAAGTACCTGCGTTGTTTCGGGTAGCCTGCCGCCCCGCGCCTGGCAAAACAGGTCGTCGATGCACACCAGAAATGCCGCCAGCGTTTTGCCGGAACCAGTGGGCGCGGAAATCAGAACGTCGCGGCCTTCCCGAATGAGCGGCCAACCCTGTGTTTGCGGCTCCGTCGGGTTTCCGAACCGCGCCTGAAACCATTCCGAAACCAGCGGGTCGAACGAGGAGAGCACCTCTCTATATTAGCCGGACCTTACGCCTTTTGTTCGGCCACAAGATGGAGAGCCAATTTCAGATTAATTCTCCGTCGGCGCCTTCTCCGCATGATCGACCACAAGAATTTTAGACATAATCTTCCGCGGCTCCAGTTTAAGTCCCAGCTGTTCCTGCAAAGCCGTAAAGAGCGAAGCGCGCCCGTCCGCGGGCGCATTGTCAGGCGCCCAACTCAGGACGAAATTGTAGGACCCTTTTATTCGAGTCATGTCCACGACCGGCCTGCCCAGCTTGAAACCTGATCCCGAGAGCCGGTCCGCAAGGCCGGACATAGAGATCGCGCGCGCCGTCAATTTACCCTCGCCCCAAACGAAAGCGCCGTCGCTAGCCGTGCTGACCGCGGGCAGCTTATACCCCCGTTTCGCTACCACCAGCGCATATGATTCAATTTCTCTGTTCTCCTCGTGCGTTTTCAATCCGAAGCGTTCCCCAAGCGTCTTTCGCAACATCTCGCGAACTCGGTCGCGCGACGTCTCCGTTGGGAAAGTTGCGACGATATCGAACTTCTCGGATTCGAGCCAGCCTGGTCCCGACAGCTCATAATCTCTTCCCGTCGGAATGCCATACGCAAATGAAATGCATTCTCGCAGAGAGACGTTTTCGAGAGTGATCCTTCCACCAGAACGACTGATCGATGAGCCGTTCGCTCCAGATAGGTTTGGTCTGATCGAGACCACGTCGAAACCGGCCGATTCGACCATGGCTTGCGCAAGCACTGCGCCTGGCGCAGTCACCATTACTGCGATAAGCACGGCGGCTCGGATGGATGGGGTCGATGATCGACCGCGCAGACGAGCATAGTCGTTAGAAGCATGCATCGATGTCCTCAAAAATAGGACGCACGAAGAATGTTATCCGTTGGGTTGTATTGTCGTCCCTTGAACGGATTCGTAACGCCGATCGCCATGGCTCCTGCCCTATCAGAGCTGGCTTTCAAGTTCGCAACGGAATCCTCGTGCGCAGGCCTGGAGCCTGCAGGGCCGCCAGGCTCGCCTCAATAGCCCAGCTTTTTATTCACCACATTCCGCAGCGACTCACCCTTCCGGTATCTTTCAAAATTCTCCAGAAAAAACTTCATCGCCTGGTCCAGCCAATCCATCGTATGGTCGGCGCAATGCGGCGAGAGCAGCACGTTTTCCATCGAGTAGAACGGATGCCCCTGCGGCAGCGGCTCTTGCGTGAATACATCCAGGCCCGCACCCTTGAGGCGGCCTTCGTTCAACGCCTTCAGCATCGCCGGTTCGTCGATTACCGGCCCGCGACCGACGTTGATAATCACCGCATCCTTCTTCATGGCCGCGAACGCCGCTTCGCCCACCATCCCGCGCGTTTCT
>DATAUH010000607.1:0-11243 GCA_036268375.1 Bryobacteraceae bacterium
GTGCCATCGCCGCGGGTGACGGCCTGTGTGAACGCGCCGTTGTGATACTGCGCGGCCATGGAGAGGCCATCCATTTTCAATTCGGTTACATAGTGGAATTCCTGACCTTTGAGCAGGTCTCGGATGCGGCGGTCGAATTCGCGGAGTTCGGCCTCGTTGAGCGCGTTATCGAGACTGAGCATGCGGGAACTGTGACGAACTTTAACAAAGCCCTCGCGCGGCTTGCCGCCAACGCGCTGCGTAGGTGAATCGGGCGTTTGTAGCTCGGGATGCTGATTTTCCAGTTCCTGCAGACGCCGCATGAAAGCGTCATACTCGGCGTCGGTGATCTCCGGCCGGTCGAGAACATAGTAGAGATGTTCGTGGCGGCGCAACTCTTCGCGCAGTTTTTCGACTTCTCGGGCGGGATCTTTCATGTGCGTCTCATTTATAATTTAACGAGTAAGGGCCACGCCCCGGTAGAGCGGCTGCGCGATGCCTTACGGCCAAGTCCCGACGGAGAAATTCCATCACAACGTACCGAAACACCGCCCTGATCTACAATCCTCGTGCGGGCAGATTAGGACGAGGCGGCCGTGCGTTGCTGACGCGCGCCGTCGAAGTGCTGACGAAGAATGGTCATACTGTCACGCTGGTTCCGACGACAGCGCCGAAGACTGCCGGCGGCTTGGCGCGGGAACAGATCGAGCGCGGAGCGGACCTGATCATTGCGGCCGGCGGAGACGGCACGATCAACGAAGTTTCCGACGGCATGGTGTTCTCCAACGTGCCGCTCGCAATTTTGCCGGCGGGCACAGCGAATGTTCTGGCGATGGAAATGGGCATTGGCGCGTCCATGGAAAACGCGGCCGAAATGATTGAGCTTTCGGTTCCACACCGGCTTTCCGCGGGGCACCTGACGTGCGCTGACGGCAGCGTATCGCGCTACTTTTTGTTGATGGCCGGCGCGGGCCTGGATGCCCACATCGCGTCACAGGTGAATGCGGCGGTGAAGGCGCGTTGGGGCAAGTTGGCCTACTGGCTTGCGGGCTGGCGCGTGCTGGGCCGTAATCTCCCGCTGTTCGATGTGGAAGCGAATGGCGCGAAGGTGCGCTGTTCCTTCGCGCTGTTGAGCAAAGTGCGGAACTATGGCGGCGATTTTGCGATTGCGCAGGATGTCACGTTATTTGATGACGAGTTCGAGATGGTGCTGTTCGAGGGCCGGTCCACCTTTCGTTACCTGAAATACTTCGCGGGCCTCGTCTTGAATCGGCATCGCGGAATGACGGGCGTCACTGTGATGCGCACAACGTCCGCTCACCTTTCCGGTCCGCCGGACGTTCAGGTATACACTCAAATCGATGGCGAAGTGGTGGGGCATTTGCCGGCGGACGTAAAAATAGTTCCCGACGCTCTAACTCTGCTGATTCCGCCGCCGTATCGTAAGCATGTACGTTGAAGTGAGTGCGGGCAAGGCGCTGGAGCGGGCGGTGGAATGCTGCTGGACACTCGAGACGCCAACGATCACGGCCCACGCCGTGCGGCCGGATGGCTGTCTCGATATCGTCTATTCGCGCGAACTTGGCCTGATCGCTGTGGGCGCGATGATATGCGAACAGCGATTTGTTATGCCCGCGGGTGGGAAAACGATTGGCGTGCGTTTCCGGCCCGGAATGGCGCGTCCGTTTCTGCGCGTCTCTCCTTGCGGGCTCACCGGCCACACTGCGCCTCTCGAAGATCTTTGGGGAGCGCGGGCGCGGGAGTTGCAACGCCAGTTAGACGATGGCCTGGGGCCGCAAGCGTTGGCGGCTGCCTTGATCGCTCCCCCGGCGCCGGACCCCGTAAAACGAGCTATCGAAGCAATGGTGCAGGCGCGCGGCGCAATCGATATCGATTGGGCGGCATCACAGGCGGGGTTGAGCGCGCGGCACTTCCGGCGGCGCTGTTTGGAGGAGAGCGGGCTCACTCCGAAACATCTGTGCCGCATCCTGCGCTTCCGCCATGCGTGCGAGTTGGCGCGCTCGGGCGGCGGCGGATGGGCAGGCGTGGCGCTTGACGCGGGGTATTTCGACCAGGCGCACCTGATACGCGACTTTCACGAGTTTACCGGTGGCGCCCCGGTGGCCGTTTTTTCCAAGATCCGCGAGACCTGATCGATCCACAATCGGGGCATGAAAATTACCGCCGTTTTGTTGGTTGAAGAGATCGAAAAGTCTCTGCCCTTCTGGGTGGATCGCATGGGTTTTGCAAAGAGCGTTGAGGTGCCGGAAGGCAACCGTCTCGGCTTTGTAATTCTGGCGCGCGATGGAGTGGAACTGATGCTGCAGACGATTGAAAGCGTCCGCAAAGATGCGCCACAGTTACTGCCCAAGGCCGGGGCGCAGGCTTCGCTGTTCATCGAAGTGGATGACTTCGCAGATACCGTACGGCGTCTGGACGGTTATTCGATCGCATTGCCGGAACGGACAACATTTTACGGAATGCGCGAAATAGGCATACTCGAACCGAACGGACACAACGTCATCTTCGCCGCGCGAACGTAAGTGTGATTGGGAGTACTTGACTGACTCGCCGCCCAACACTGGTCCCAGCGTGGGGGCACAACCTGGCTGGGTGGGGAAATTCGATCGATGAAGGGCAGATCCTAGTACGGATAGGACGATAAAGAGAAAGGGGCTCAGTGAGAGCCCCTTGTTTATGCCGGGTCGAAACTTTTGGTTATAGCCTGTTTACATTTTCGGCTTGCAGGCCCTTGGGTCCTTGCTTCACCTCGAACTCCACTTCCGCGCCCTCATCCAGCGAACGATAACCGCTGGACTGGATGGCGGAAAAATGAACAAAAACATCATCGCCGCTGGCGCGCTGAATAAAACCATAGCCCTTGGCGGCGTTAAACCACTTTACGGTGCCTTTTTCCTTCACTACATATCTCCTGAAATTGTTTGTCGTGCTCTTGGATATCCCAGACAAAGCGAACTTTCGAGGCTTGCTAGAAAGTCAATGAGGCGCGCACAAACAACACATTTCAAACTGCGTACGGTATTCTCTCAAAAGGCGTGTGAGGATGCAAGGAAAAAAGCGATGGCTATTTCGACGCATTGAGAGCTAATTCGGCTGTTTTGCAGCGGTAAACGCGTATTTACGGGTAAGCCACGCATATATCCCAATCGTCATCAGAATAAGTACGCAACCTTCAATCGGCGTTAATGTGTGATAGTGCTTGGGCCCGTTCTCCAATACATGCGCCCAGAACGATGGCGCGCGAAAATCGCCCAGCGCAAACCAGTAATGGTGATTACTCTTATCGTTCACGAGTAACATCAAACCGAGCGCCCATAAGATCACGCCCAGGCTGATTAGCGTGCCAATCGCCATCAATCCTGGTTGCCGGCGCAGGTCCAACCGCATATCAGATTTCTGACGACGCGTCGCTTGCAAGAAGCCGATTGCAAACACTACACCCGCAGCGCCGCCCAGAAGGTCCATAAAGATATCGTTGAAATCGTAAAGCGACACGCGGCTTCGCGGTAGACACCAGAATTGGTAAGCCTCATCCAGGCCGCCGAAGACTACCACCCACGTCAGCGCATCCACGGGAGAGAGCGTAAGAGCCATCAATAACACGCCTTCCGGAAAATATTGCGGATAGTGAACCAGCTCCGTGTTGTTACCTGTAAATGCGCTCCACGAACCTACAATCAACAACAGCGTCAGACACCATAGGCTCAGTACGAGCTTGCTTTGCGGCTGCCGGACTACATGCGGAAACACCAGCGCGCTAAACACCGCCGCCACGGTCAAAACGAATAGCGTCGCGAGCCGGTATAAGGCAGCATGGCCGTTATGAATGGCGTATTCGTTGGCGTAAAACTGCACCACCGTGTGTGGAAACGTCACCATCGCGGCGTATCCCACAAACAGTACGCCCCAAATCCAGGGATGCCGATGAATTGCGCCGAGTATGCGCGAAATGGGATGGCGTGAAGCTGCGAACGCCGGGGCCGGAGTGGTCAATGACTCTCCATTGGACGCTTTACTCCATGCTCCTGCGCGAATCGCACTGCGTCTTCATAACCCGCGTCGGCGTGACGAATCACACCCATGCCCGGGTCCGTGGTGAGTACGCGCTGCAGGCGGCGCTCTGTTTCATCGGTTCCATCCGCCACAACGACCATGCCGGCGTGCTGCGCGTATCCGATGCCAACGCCGCCTCCATTGTGGATCGAGACCCAGGACGCGCCCGCCGCGGTGTTCACGAGAGCGTTCAACAAGGGCCAATCGGCAATTGCGTCGGAGCCGTCGCGCATGCTTTCAGTTTCGCGGAAAGGCGATGCTACTGAGCCGGTATCCAGATGATCGCGCCCGATGACGATTGGCGCGCTCAGTTCGCCCTTGCGAACCAACCGGTTCATTGCGCAACCGAACTCGGCGCGCTCACCATAACCAAGCCAACAGATGCGCGCGGGCAGGCCTTGAAATTGAATGCGCTTCTGCGCCAGGGGAATCCAGCGCGCGAGCGTTTCATCGTGTGGGAAAAGCTCGCGAACTAACTGGTCGGTACGGTGAATGTCTTTAGGATCGCCGGAGAGCGCCACCCACCGAAACGGTCCGCGGCCTTCACAGAAGAGCGGGCGGATGTACTCGGGCACAAAGCCCGGGATGTTGAATGCGTTGGCAACGCCGGCCTCGCGGGCGAAGGTTCGAATGTTATTGCCGTAATCGAACGTGATCGCGCCTGCCTTCTGCAGCGCCAGCATGGCTTCTACATGCGCGCCCATCGCAGCGACGGAGCGCCGCCTGTATTCATCGGGGTCGCTACGGCGCAGTTCGCGCGCGGCTTCGAGGCTGATGCCGTTGGGAACGTAGCCATTCAGGGGATCGTGCGCGCTGGTTTGATCCGTGAGCACGTCCGGCACGATGTCACGCCGTACAAGCTCCGGCAACACGTCAGCGCAATTTCCGATTAGCGCGACGGAGAGCGCTTCACCTTTTGATTGCGCGCGGCGCAGCGCATCGAGAGCTTCATCCAGCGTGTGTGCGACGCGATCGCAGTAGCGCGTGTCGAGCCTGCGTTGAATGCGCGCCGGGTCGACATCGATGCCCAGGAAGCAGGCGCCGTTCATGGTTGCGGCCAACGGCTGTGCACCGCCCATCCCGCCCATTCCGCCCGAAACCACAAGCTTTCCGGCAAGCGAACCATTGAAGTGACGACGGGCAAGCGAGGCAAACGTTTCGTAAGTTCCCTGCACGATGCCCTGGCTGCCGATGTAGATCCACGAACCGGCTGTCATCTGGCCGTACATTGTGAGCCCTAACCGCTCTAGGCGATTGAACTCCTGCCAGTTTGACCAGTGCCCCACCAGGTTCGAATTCGCAATCAGCACGCGAGGCGCTTCGGGTACCGTTCGAAATACGCCTACCGGTTTTCCCGACTGAACGAGCAGTGTTTCATCGTTCGCCAACGAACGCAGCGCGCGCACAATGGCGTGAAAGCACTCCCAACTTCGCGCCGCGCGGCCTGTCCCGCCATACACAATCAACTGATCCGGGTTTTCGGCAACCTCGGGATCCAGGTTGTTGTGAATCATGCGCAGGGCGGCTTCCTGGTGCCAACCTTGGCAAGTTATCTCACTCCCGCGCGGAGCGCGTACGGCAGTCGCGGTGGGCATTTAGGCCAATCATACCGCGCTCGCGCCGACGTCTACTTCGTACTGCGCCGTCCCGCGCGGTACAGAGCGATTCCCATGATGTTAGTTAGCACCACGACGCCTGAAATCTTAACCGCGTAGGCCGTGCGGCTTACTACATCGACGACTGGATAAACGGCGATGAGGAGCGAAATTATGCTCGCGCCCATGCCGGCCGCGGACGCGATTCTCAACCACAACGGCAACGCCGCGCGCAGTTTTGCGTTGCCGAACACGGGAATCGCGAACAGCGCCGCGTATGCGATTGCATAGTGAACGATGGACGCGTTGGTGATCAACTGACTTGCCTCCTGCTCGCGTACGCCCAGCATGCTCAGCAGGATTACCGCCATCACGATGACGGTTACGAAGAGAATGGAGTTCACGGGCGTGCGCCGCCGCGGATCGAGACGCGCGAACCACTCCGGCACAACGTGATCCCAGCCCGCGGTCATGGGAAGCCTCGTCAACCCTGTGAGCAGAAGGCTTGCAGCCGCAACCGCGCGCGCCATCAGCAAGGCGATCGCGAAAGGTACCGCCTGATTCGCGAGTGCGGAATTGCCCGCCGCCGCACGTAGTGTCTGCGGAATCGGTCCGATGACATTCACCGGCTGTCCGCCCAGAAAGGTCAACACGGAACTTGTGCCCAGGATGAACATCAGGCAGATGACAGGGGCGGAAATGATCACGGACTGCCCGATGGTTCGCGCGGCGCTGCGGCATTCGCCCGCCAGAATCGCGACGTACTCAAACCCGCTCAACGCGCCCACTGTCATCTGCCCGAAAATCGCCACGCCGAACCAGTCCAGCTTTGGCAACTGCCATGGCACGGGTTCATAGTGGCCGATTTTGCCCGTTGCAAGAGCCCAAATCGGCAGCGAAAGCAAGATCGCGTACGCCAGTAGGATCAGGATGCTGCCAACATTATGCAGCCACTTGCCAATGTCGAGCCCGTGAATGGCCACCATCGCGATCGCCGCCATGACGCTGCCAATGAGCAGGAGCGTCGCTACTTTGCTGGCAGGTATCCACGCGCCGGATGGCCCCAGCATGTACGCGAGATCTGTGGGAATCACGAAAAGAACGGCGCCCGTGCTCACAATGGCGTAGACCCACAAATTCCAGGCAGTCAGGAAGCCCGCCGTTTCGCCAAAAGCCTGCTTCGCCCACTGATAGAGCCCGCCCTCGAGGGGCATCAGCCGATTGAGATAGATGACCACCACCGCCAGCGGCAGATAAAACAGCGCCATCGCCGCAATCCAGAAGGCCGCCTCAGAACGCCCCAGTTTCGCGGCCACGCCCACCCACGTGGAACCCACGACACACAGCACCTGCGCCAGAACCAGATCGCGCAATCCGAGTTCTTTACGAAGTGACGTCTGGTGAGAATCGGCAGTCGGCACGGTTCATCAGATGATGACACACGCGTCGCCTAACGCGCTTCCCTAAACACCAGTCGATCCGCAGCCACGAAATTCGCCACCGCGCCCACTGCGATGCACAGCAAGTTGGCGGCGATGAGCGGCATTCGGGCTGTTCCCACCATAAGGCGCATGCCCGCTACATTGCATGCAATGGACACTAATCCATTAGCCAGGTGAAACCGCAGCAAACGCATCAGTGGACGGCCCTGGGAGGACCGATCCCGCCACGTCCACCCCATATGCCAGGCGAAATTGTGCAGAATTGCGCATTCCACGGCAAGCGCGGTCGCAATTAGATAGTTGACGCCGGCCGCGCGTGAAAACAGCGTCAACATCGCCAACTGCACCAGCATTCCAATCGCGCCGACCGCATTGAACTTCAGCCAGCGAATCACTGCAGGCGCTCGGAGCGATAGAGGTGCGCGGTATGTCGCGCCACAGCCGCTATCAGCATTGCCGACATTCCGATAACGCCGATGGCGCCCCCGATATCAAATAAGCGGTAAGTTGCGCCGCCGATCTGGGCCCACGGCCGGTAGAGTAACGCGATATTTCCAATCGCCAGCAGGATGCGCAGCTCCGTGGGGCTGAACTTCCAAAAGGATAAGTGAAACGTGCCAATTGTGTAAGTGGCCAGATACACTTCGATGGAGAGCATGAAGTAAACAATCACCAGCGCTGCCGCTATCCCTTGGCTCATGTATCCGGAGAGTGCCAAGCCACCTAAGAGGAAAAACGTGCCGAACGCGTCAACGATATGGTCTACGTAGAAGCCGTACCGGGGACGCTGCCGGTTCCGAACGCGCGCCAGCGTGCCATCCAGGCTATCGCCCAGCCAATTCAACGCCAGAAACGCGATCACCAACCACAAACCTGCTTTGTGATAGCGTGCGTACCAATAACTAAGCCCCGCTCCGAATAAAGATACCAGGCCTAATGCGGTCAGGTGGTCCGAATGAATCCATTTAGGCGTCCGGTAAGCCAACCACGCCAATGACCTCTTTTCTATTGGCGCAAGAAAACTAACTTGTTCGCGTTGGGCTTCCTGAAATGCGGCCGGCATGTTACCTCCACAACGTCAAACAATGCAAACGGAAAACCAATTGCCGGTAACTCAGATATGAGTCCGCTAACTTGGTACTTATCTTCGGCGCTGTATCTTTCGGCTGTGCCGGGCATAACCACAGTGGATCTTCAGCCGCACACCACAGCGGCGTTCGATCGATACATTGAGTCTGCAGAGCAACGGCTCGATCGGCAAGCGCACAGCGAAAGATTCTTGTGGATCGACAGCAATCCGGCGCACAAGACGCGTGTGGCGCAGGGCGAAGCGGTTTCTGAACCGTACTCCGGCAACGGCGATATAGACGTGCCCGACGGTTTAATTCACGATTGGGTGGGCGCGGTATTCATTCCCCACGCTTCGATAGAGCGAGTGATCGCCTCCGCACAGGACTATAACTCGCACACAGCCTTTTACTCCCCGGAGTTACAGGCATCAAAGATCGTTCGTAAAGATGGCAAGACCTTTGACGTTTATATGCGGTTGTTGAAGAAGCGCGTGATCACCGTGGTGCTCGACACGGATCACCACGTGACCTACTTTCCACTCGAAGATGCCCGATGGTACAGCGTCTCGCACAGCACGCGTATCGCCGAGGTTTCCAATCCCGGTGACGCCGCCGAAACCGAGATGACGCCGGGACACGATCATGGCTTCCTCTGGCGGCTCAACTCTTACTGGCATTTCGAACAACGCGACGGGGGCGTTTATGTGGAATGCGAAGCGATCTCGCTTTCGCGCTCGGTTCCGGTGGGATTCGGCTGGCTCGTCAATCCTATCGTGCGGGCGCTGCCCCGCGAATCGCTCGCCAACACGTTACGTGCGATGCGCGAGTCCGTGCTGGCGCGATAATGAGCGATTAGCCTCGAGCTACGCCACATGCCAATCGATCTCACTTCCATTCTCGATTCCAAAGACCCCGCTCTCTTCGACGTTCGCAGTCGCGCCGCAGTCACGCGCGCGCCGCTGCCGTTGTCCCCCGACCAACTGCGGCACTGGCCTTCCGGTCATCTGTTTGGATGGGCGCTCAACGCGGGCATGGGTCTCGACCCCCGCAAAATGGGCGCGCCCGAATACCTCATTCTCAGCACGCACGGTGGTTTGCGTGCAGCCGACGGTTCGCCAATCGCGCTCGGCTACCACACCGGTCATTGGGAAGTCAGCCTGCTGGTGGACGCGGCAGCGCGAGAGCTCGACGCAACCGGCGCTATTCCTTTCGCGGGCTACTGCTCCGACCCTTGCGACGGCAGGATTCAAGGCACCACCGGAATGTTCGATTCGCTGCCGTACCGTAACGATGCGGCTACCATCTTTCGCCGGCTCATTCGCTGCCTGCCGACCAGCCGCGGCGTGCTTGGCGTCGCCACTTGCGACAAAGGCCTCCCTGCGATGATGATGGCCCTTGCGGCATCGCATGATCTTCCGGCCGTCCTGGTCCCCGGCGGCGTCTCTTTGTTGGCCGAAGAAGGTGAAGACGCCGGCAAAGTGCAATCCATCGGCGCGCGCTTTTCACGCGGCGATGTCACGCTCGATTATGCTGCCGAAGCCCTCTGTCATAGCTGCGCATCGCCCGGTGGCGGATGCCAGTTCCTTGGAACTGCTGCCAGTTCGCAGGTGGCCGGAGAAGCGCTTGGGTTAAGCTTGCCGCATTCCGCGCTCGCGCCGTCCGGGTCGCCAATTTGGCTCGATATGGCCCGCCGTTCCGCACGCGCGCTTCGGTCGCTTGACGAACAGCAATTCCGCGTACGGGACATTGTCACCGCCGGCGCTCTGCAAAATGCTCTAATCCTGCACGCGGCTTTTGGCGGCTCTACGAACCTCATCCTCCACCTACCGGCAATCGCTTTCCATGCAGGATTGGCGCGTCCCACCGTAGAGGATTGGTCGCGCATCAATCGCCAAGTTCCCCGCCTGGTGGACGCACTTCCCAATGGCCCCCAAGGCTTCCCCACGGCGCAGGTATTCATGGCGGGCGGCGTTCCCGAAGTCATGTTGCATCTCCGCCGCGCCGGTTTGCTGGATACGCAAGTCGTCACCGTCACGGGCGCGCGCCTCGGCGAGCTGCTCGATTGGTGGGAACAAAGCGAGCGGCGCGTCACTCTCCGAAAAACACTTTTGGAGCGCGAAGGCGTCGATCCTGGGATCGTGATCATGAGTCCTGATACGGCCCGAACGCGCGGCCTGACCTCGACCGTTAGCTTTCCGACCGGCAATCTCGCGCCTGGCGGCAGCGTCATCAAAAGCACGTCTATCGATCCGACCGTCATTGATGCCGATGGCGTCTATCGCAAACGCGGTCCCGCGCGCGTCTTTATTCGCGAAAGCGATGTCGTGGAAGCGCTGAAAACGGGCAAAATTCAGCCAGGCGACATCATTGTCCTCATCTGTCGCGGGCCGTCCGGCTCCGGGATGGAGGAGGTCTACCAGGTGACGTCCGCGCTGCGTTACCTGGCTTTCGGCAAGCATGTTGCGCTGATTACCGACGCCCGTTTTAGCGGCGTCTCCACCGGCGCCTGCATCGGACACGTCACGCCGGAAGCCCTCGCCGGCGGCGCCATTGGCAAGATCCAGGAAAACGACACCATCGAAATCGTCGTTGACCGCAACACGCTCGAAGGTTCCATCAACGTTGTAGGCGTTGACCTCGCCACCCGCCAACCGCGCTCCGATCTCGCTCCCGACGCTCACTTGCCCGACGATACGCGCCTCTGGGCGGCTCTACAGGAGGTAAGCGGTGGAACCTGGGCCGGCTCCGTCTTCGATGTAAGCAAGATCATCGCTGTCCTGGAAGCCGGGAAAGCTGCGTTGCAAAGTCAAGAGACGTTGGCTGGCGCCAACGTAAGCGCGGAATAAGGCGGCCTGGCTCACTACGCCGGCGCAAGTTATCATATTTAGATGAGGCCGCTTACCAGGATCTTACTGGCCTTAGTAATTCCAACCGCCTGGGCTCAGGATCCGGCGGAATTAGTTCGTAAGTCAATTTCTCAAGACCAACTTAGCTGGGTGCGTATGAAAGATTACACCTGGCAGGCGCGTTCGCTCGAACGCCATTACAATTCCCATGGTCAGATAGAATCCAAGAAACAGGAG
>DATAUH010000608.1:0-3561 GCA_036268375.1 Bryobacteraceae bacterium
TGGGGCTACGGCGGTTTGGTTGCATCCCGCGGCCCAGTCCGGTAATCTCTATAGGAGAGCTATAGTTGATAGTCTATAGAGAAGTAGGTAATTATGTCGACAACTCTTCAAGAAGACCTTAATCGCAGCCAAGTGTTTGAAAATCAGCATGATGCAACTGTCCGGCAAGAGATTGAGCGTTTTCGTGAGAAGGCCGCCGCATTTCAGGCGGGGTCGATTCCCGAGGATGACTTCCGAGCGTTCCGGCTAAAACACGGTATCTATGGGCAGCGCCAGCCGGGCGTTCAGATGGTACGGGTGAAGATTCCGGGCGGGCTTGCGACGGCGCGCCAATTCGAACAGTTCGGCGCCATTTCAGACCGCTTCGCGCACGGCAAAGGCCACATCACGACGCGGCAGAACGTGCAATATCATTTTGTGCCCCTGGCTGAAACACCCGATCTGATGCACATGCTGCAGGACGTCGGATTGACGAACCGCGAGGCCTGCTTCAACACAGTTCGGAATGTCACGACGTGCGTTTGGAGCGGCATCGCGCGCGACGAGGTGTTCGACGTCCGGCCCTACGCGCAGAAGTTGGCTTATGGACTGCTACGCAAGGACCTGACGCAGAACCTGCCGCGCAAATTCAAGATCGCGTTTGATGGCTGCAGCCACAAAGACTGCATCGGCGGGACCATCAACGATGTCGGCCTGCGCGCGGTGTTGCGCGATGGAAAGCGCGGTTTTCGCGTCGTCATCGGCGGCGGGTTGGGCCCGCTGCCTGTCGAGGCGCAGTTACTGGATGAGTTCCTGCCCGAAGAGCGGCTGATCAATCGCGTGGAAGCGGTGATCCGCGTCTTCAATAAGTATGGCAACCGCAAGAACCGCAATACGGCGCGCCTGAAGTTCGTGATGCGCGCGCGCGGAATCGAGTGGGTGAAGGCGCAGGTCGAACTGGAGTACGCCGACATCCTGGCCAACGGCGGAATCGCGTGGCCAGAACGGATTCCCGAGGGATTCGGTGGCTATCAATCGCAGCCGCAACCCTTGGGTGATGGCGCGTTGCTGCCCGTGGTGAATCAGGCGAGTTCCGGCGATGCGGCGTTCGATGCGTGGCTCGCGACCAACGTCGTGGAGCAGCGGCAGACGGGTTACGCGGCCACGATCATCAAGGTGGATCAGGGCAACCTGACGTCGGACCAATTCCGCGGGGTTGCGAAATTGGCATCCACGGCGGGCGACGGCACGGTCCGTGTGACGATCGATCAAAATCTGCTGTTGACCTTTATTCCACTGGCGCGGCTGCCGCAGGTTTACGCAGCGCTGGAGAAGATGGGCCTGGCGGATGCGGGCGCAGGCGAGATCGATGACGTTGTGACTTGTCCCGGCGCTTATTCGTGCAACCTGGCGCTGACGAAAACGATGAATTTGGGCGCTGCGTTGCAGGAGGCCGTGCGCACTTACGACGATGCGGGCGTGAAGCAACTGCAAATCAAGGCCAGCGGCTGCCCGAATTCGTGCGGACAGCACTGGATTGGCGATATCGGATTCTACGGCAACGCGCGCAAGATCGACGGCAAGGAAGTGCCGTACTACCAGATGCTGCTGGGCGGCGGTTATGACGAACAGGGCATTGCGCGGTTTGGATTGGCGGTTCAGTCCGTGCCGGCGCGCCTCGCTCCCGCGGCGCTGAAACGGGTCCTGGACCACTACCTCGCCAATCGCTCCGAAGACGAAACCTTCCGCCAGTATGTGCTGCGGAACAAGGTAGAAACGTTCCGCGGATTGACCGCCGAATTTGCCAAACCGGCCGAAATGTTCCCCGAGATCTATCAGGACTGGGGCGACGACTCGGCGTTTTCGCTGCAACTGGGCCGCGGCGAGTGCGCTGGCTAATTCAGCGGACTAGAGGGATTCGTTAGTCGCCGCGCGGAAGACGAACTAACGCGGCCCCTGTGGGGCGTGTCAGGTTTAAACGGCCGATAAGCGCGCTTGCGGCTGCTAGCGCGTCGCTCTCTTACTCAATTCCTTCAAAGATGCCGAACGGTGTTGGGCCTTCGGGTATGCTACGAGCGTATAACGCTCGTAGCGGCCGCCACGCCCGGCAGCAGCTTGTATCAGCCTCATCCGAATCGCGATCACATCGGCGGCAGCAAGCGTACGACGTGGTGCAGGCATGGATACGGGACCGAAACTGGTCTTCAGTTGGCCGTTCTCAAGCGACACGGGGCTCGAATTCAGCCCGATCAGTAAAGCAGGGTAGGTGGTAAGCGCGAACACGGTGAGCAGCCCGGTTTGTGGCCCGTTCACGACAAACATCAGGCTCCAAAAGAGCGCCAGAACAGTGAATAAGATGATGCGGAGAGGCGATTTCTGAACGGGAACGGCGATGCGAAGAACGTCCGCCGTGTCGATGATTTTGATTGCCTGAGTTGTGGCTTTGGGGTGCGGTCACAACCCGCGGCGTCGATCCTGACCCGCGCGATTACCTGCAAGCGACCGCCGCGAATGCGAGACGGCCGCGTTCTGCTCGAAATGCGACTATGCGACAGCCACGCCAGCTTTTGCGTACCAGGGCTTAGCGCCCTTAATGGCGTCATTGACGGCGTTGATGTTCTTCACGCCTTCTTTGTGCATCCAATCTTCGAGCGCTTTCGGACCCTGCTTCGCGTAAACCGGAACTCCATCCTTCCAAGTGGCGCGTCCGCAGAGAACGCCGGAATAGTCCGTGCCCGCTTCCTCGGCCATGTGCAGCGACTCGGTGAACTGCGCGTTGCCCACGCCGGCGCTGAGATAGATGAACGGCTTGCCGGCGACGGCAGCGGACTCACGGAAGTGATCGAGGGCTTCGGCGCGGCTGTAGGCCTTCTGTCCTTTATAGACGCTTGAGCCTTCGACGAACTCGGCGTTGATGGGAACCTCGACCTTCAGAACGTCGACGTTATACTGCGGCTTGGAGAACTCCACCATGCTCTTCTTGACGCTCTCGGGCTTAGTCTTCGCGAACTCGAGGCCCTTTTCGTCGCCGCCTTTGGGATCGTAGCCGACGAACTCCAGGAAGAACGGGATCTGGTTGGTTTCGCACTCGGCGCCGATACGTTCGATAAACGCGTGCTTAATGTCGTTGACCTTCGGATCGTCGAAGGGCGAATAGTAAATCAGAATCTTAACCGCGTCGGCGCCCCAATCGACAATGCGTTTGGCCGAAACGTGCGGTAGCAGGTCCGGCAGGCGGCCCGGCTGGGTGTTGTCGTAGCCGCTGAGTTCGTAAGCCAGGAGCAAGCCGGCGTTCTTCGAGCGCGCGTTGGCGGCTTCCAAGCCGAACTCGGGATCGAGCAGGATGGCGCTGGCATGGGGCGTGAGTGTCTTCGAAACGATCACCTTGAACTCGCTCATCATCTCCGGAGTAATTTCTTTGGTGTCGACTCCACGGGCTTGCGCAAGCGATTTCTGGAGGCTGCCGCGCTGATCCATGGCGGCTGCGGCGATCACGCCGCGCTCATTAGAGAGCGCCTTCATGTGCTTCAATTTGCCTTCGGAAAGTTTCATCTGCACAAATTATATCGTGGCATCACGGGC
>DATAUH010000609.1:0-4204 GCA_036268375.1 Bryobacteraceae bacterium
CCCATTGAAACATTCCTGTCCGAAAATGTCTAGTTAATTAGAGAACGATCGTCTAGCTGCGTCGTCCGCACTGATACCTTCTATCAAGGGCGGCGGAAAATATACCAATGGGGCGGAGCAAAAGGGAGCAAGTTCATCGACAATCAGCAACTGATGCGCAGCCATTTGTTTCTGGTAACGCATCAGCCGCTTTTCATCTTTGGCTTCGATCAGTTCATGAACCAGCGGAGCGGGTGAAACGCACTCGGTATCCTTTCTGGCAAGTAGACAAGCCAAGTGCGAGCGCAATGTGAGTTTTGCCTGTGCCCGAGTTGCGGAAATTGACGCCTATTCAGCCTTTTTTCCCATTTCCGGCAGTCGCGAATCTCCTCGTCGCCTTCCCCGCAAATAGGCTGGTTTATGATGGCAGAACCTGGGCGGGATGCGACAGGATGGACCTCTTCGAGCTTTCGCGGAGCTCGATTCCAGCGAACGCCGATTTCGTTATCGTCCATGGACAACTGTTTCACGCGGCCAGGCAATCAGGCCTCTTCTGCTACCGCCCGATGCTTGGTTGCCGCTTCCATAGCCTTTAGATACTGCCAGAACTTTTGGCTCTTCTTTTCACAATCGCCCGAGAAAATCGGTTTCAATGGTCCGCGACAGTCCATTTCGGCAGCGAAATTAGGCATCTGCCCAAACATAATGCGAAACATTATGCCGCGCATGACTAAGTACAACAACCAGACATCCGCCGGCCACAAATGGCGAAGTAAAGCCCCACATTCTGCGGGACGACTGATCGCTGCAAACCATCGTAATTACGCAGCTGTTATTTGGAAATACGGTCTCACCTGCCAAGTATTGGCGTATATCCTCTGCAAACTGTCCGATTTCCGGTAGTGGGTCAGCGCTATCAGGACGAAACGCTGCGTAACTAAAAATGCGAGCGGCTCCACTGTGATGAAAATCGACATTCAGAATCACTTTGAGCGAGCGGCACAGGCCATCGAGGAAAATGAAACTGTGCCGCAGATCGGGACTCTGACCCGTATTGGGCGCCCGTAGACAATCCGAGCGCGATGATTTCGATTTCGCCTTGTCCCGCTCGTTGCTTTTCGCAATATCGCAAATCTTGGATTACCGCCGCTCCCGTTTTAGCGCGGCTAAAACGTGGACGAAACTATGAGCGCTGCAACCTCCGGCGGCAGCGTCGATAGCAACCCTGTGCCGCCTTCAATAGCCGCTCCGACAAGCGCGTTTTGCCCGACTCCATCCGCCCTTACGCCGGCGAAGGCGGTATGACTGGTGCTGGACTGGTTTTCGAGGGCCACAAAATATGGCGCTGGCTTCTTGCCGGTAGAGGATGCCGAGGACGGCGCGACGCTGCTCTCGAAGCGTCGGTCTGAACCACGTACACGGCGAGATTAGTACGTTGCGAAAAAGCGCGTGAGCGCCGGCCGGACGTTTCCATATCGATTCGGGACGGAAACTCTTGGGCTAAGCGTCTTCTTGAAAGGCATCGGTTGAGCCTCTTGCGACCGTTTGGAGCTTCGGGTAGTGTTCCAGCAGTACCGGCGCGCCCGTGAGAAATGCACGCAATTCCAGCGCGTTCCCGTCGCCTCTCCCAAGTTACTGTTAGTGACGGCGTATGTGTCCTCTGCGGCTTGAGGGACGTTCTTGATTCGCGTAACCCAGGGCTCCAACTCTTCTGCCGGATAAAGGTAATCGTACCCGGCGCGAACGGTCGATTCCGAACTTCGCCAGAAACGAGTGTTGATCCTACTCGGTAATCCCGTCCACCGCCCCCACCCAGATCTCATAGCAAGATCACTGGGACTGACGCGGGAATACTCAGATACCGCTCATGCCTCCGCAAAAGATATCATTCCTCGCGTAGCGTGGTGATGGGATCGACCTTGCTGGCTCGATTGGCGGGCAGGAAGCCGGCCAGGAGCCCGACCGCCATCATCGACACCACCGCCACGGCCAAGGCAGCGGGATCGAGGGGCGAGACTTGGAACAGCAGCGCCTTCATCAACCGCGTCACAGCCAGGGCGCCGCCGACTCCAATGGCAAGCCCGACCGCGACCAGCATGAACGCATTGCGCAGGACGCGGCTCAGCACTTTCCCGGTGGTCGCGCCAAGCGCCATCCGGATGCCGATTTCGCGGCGCTGCTGGATGACCGCGTGCGACAGAACGCCATACAAGCCGAGTGCCGCAAGGAAAGCGGCGACGACCGCGAAGGCGCCGATCAGCCAACTCGGCTGCTTTGCCCAGGTGAGGTTGCGCTGCTTGACCTCCTCCATCGTGCGAATGTCGGCCAGCCCGAGCTTCGGGTCCAGTTGCTGGACGGCTTCGCGGATCCCCGAGACCACGGCTGTCGGATCCTGCGCCGTGCGGGCGAGGATCCGGAAGTCCTCGCGCGGGTATTGATCGAGTGGCACGTAGACTACGGGATCGAGGGGCTCCTGCAGATCGCCCGTGCTTTCGTTGCGAATCACACCGATCACCTGTAAGCCAGCGCCGACGCCGTCGCCCTTGCCGTATCCCGGAGCGGTCATGCGAAACGTTCGTCCAACGGGATCGCCAATGCCGTATTTCGATGACAACAGCCGCTTCAGCACCTGGTTGATGACAACCACCTTCGCGGTGTTCGCGCGGTCCCGCTCGGTGATTGGACGGCCGCTAAGTACCGGAATGTCGAGAACGGAGAAGTAATTAGGGTCAACGCGCTTGAAGCGTACGACGATGTTGTCCTCGCGGCCCGGTATATAGAACAACTCACCGCCTCGCACTCCCTGCATCGGAAGATCCTGCGAAATGGATGCCTGCTCGATTCCCGGTAAGGCCCGTACGCGAGCCATCAGGCCGTGATAGAACGTCGTGGCATTCTCCGGCTTCGGATAGCTTGCCAACGGGAGCGCCGTCGACATGGTGATCACGTGATCGATGCGAACCCCGGCGTCGAGACGCTGCAGATTAGTCAGGCTTTTGAACAAAAGGGCGGCGCCGGTGAGCAGGACTACGGAGAGGGCCACTTCTCCGACGACGATCATTCGCCGGGTCAGCGAGTTGGCTGCGGTGACGCCACGGGCCGACTGATGCAGCGTTCCGGTCAGACGCGCGGGCAGCAATCCGGCCAGGATGGTCACCAACATCGCGACAACGACGGCAAAGGCGAGCACTCGCCCGTCGATGTGCAAATCAGCCGTGAAGGGCAAGTATGGCGCCATCAGGGGGGTTGCAGCCTTGAGCAACGCATACGCGAAAGCGACGCCGGCCGATCCTCCCACCAGGCATAGCACCCAGCTTTCGGTCAACAACTGCAGCATGAGCCGTCCGCGGCTTGCGCCCAGAGCGGCGCGCAGCGCCATCTCCTTCTGCCTCGCGGCGCCCTGGGCGAGCAGCATATTCGCCACATTCGCGCAGGCTATCAATAGCACCATGAGCACCGCCCCGAATCCGGCATAAACCGACTGCCGCAGGTTGTCGCCGACCAACATCCAAGCGTAAGGTTCGGCGCGGAATGTCCAGTCTTTTGCGAATTTCGGCATCTCTTTGTCGAGACTATGGCGGAGGATTGCCAGTTTGGCGTTTGCCTGTTCGAGGGTGACGCCCTCCTGCAGCCGGCCGACGGCGGAAATCCAGTGCGCCCCACGCGTCATCTGTTCCGGGGCGAAGATCAATGGCTTCCAGAACTGGGCCGACTTGTGATCGAAGCTGCCCGCTGGCAGCACGCCGATGATGCGATTGGGCTCGCTATCGAGGGTGATGTCGCGATTGAGTATGTTCCGATCGGCTCCAAACCGCGACTGCCACATGGCATAGCTGATGACCACAACCGGCGCGGCGCCCGGTTGATCTTCGTTGGCCGCAAATGTGCGACCGAGTTGCGCGTTAATGCCGAAGACTTGAAAGAAGCTCGCGGAGACCAGTTCGCCTTTTTCGACCCGCACCGGATCAGCTCCGGTTGACACTCCGGCCGTGGTGGGCAACTCAACGGACAGGGCCGCAAAGACGTCGACCTGATGCTTCCAGTCAAGGAATGTAAGCGTCGTGGCGCCGTTGTGCAGGTTTTCCCCAGGGATTTCCCAAAGCCGCACCATGCGATGCGGCTCGGGAAACGGAAGAGGCTTCCAGAGCACGGCGTCGATCAGGCTGAACATCGCGGTGTTCGCGCCGATGCCAAGCGCCAGCACCGCGATGATCACCGCCGAAAA
>DATAUH010000610.1:0-32568 GCA_036268375.1 Bryobacteraceae bacterium
GAGGCGTCAACCCGGCTGCACACCGCAATTGAACGTCAGAAGTCGCGTGCGAGGACGGCGGTAGCGAGGTCGACGCGGCTTTGCGAGTCGAAAAAACGAACCCAAGAGGGCATTCGAGGACACGTTCCGCGGGAATCGGCGCATTCGAAAAAACGAACTCGACTTGAGGCGTCAACCCGGCTGCACACCGCAATTGAACGTCAGAAGTCGCGTGCGAGGACGGCGGTAGCGAGGTCGACGCGGCTTTGCGAGTCGAAAAAACGAACCCAAGTGGGCATTCGAGGACACGTTCCGCGGGAATCGGCGCATTCGAAAAAACGAACCCAACCTGCCGTTGGGCGCTGGACGCCTGGGTAGGCGATAAGGCGGAAGGCGCACTTGAAAAAACGAACCCAACCCGGTCTTTCACGACGGCGGCTGTGAGCGGTTGAGATTGAGGTTGTGTTTCCGCTTGGGTGCGCGGACCCATGGGCTGATGCACGTTCGAAAACTGAGCAGCTTGCGTTTGAGGGGACATAAGTACCTCCTGACTCAAGGGTAGCCGGGGCCGTGGTAATTCCCGTGCCCACGACGCGGAGTAAGTGCTGTGGAATGTGAGCAAAAGCGATATTTGGAAGTACTGTGACCGGGTTTGCAGACGCTCGCGCTAACGTTTGAGCACGGCGTTTTGCGGGTCAAGCGCGACCTTGGCCGGTGTTTGCTTCAGCGTGACGGTGAAGGTTTGCGGGTCGCTGCCGGAGGCTATCCATTTGGTGATGGCGGGTCCGCGGGCGAATCGAATCTCGATGGGCGTCAGGGCGCTGAAATCGTCGTCCACGCCGGTTTGGGTCAGCGTCCCGGTAAGTTTGATGTTGGGCGCTATGCCTTTGAGCGTGTAAGTGAACTTGAGCGACGGAATGCCTGTACTGTAGACCCACTGGGAGAAGAAGGCTTCGAAGTTAGGATCGTCGGACTTGGGAGGCAGCGATTTGGCGGCTTCCTGACGGAACTCCTCAGTGGTGATCGGGTTGTGGTCGTACTTTTTGACGAGACCGGTCAACAGCGCGAAGAAGCGCTCATCGCCCATGCGGCGGCGCAGCATGTGGATGATCCAAGAGCCCTTCCCGTAGGTGATTGCCGTCCAAGCGTTAGGCTGGGTGGAGTTTTGCAGCCGCTGCCCGAGTACGATGGGGCCGGCGGATTCGCGTGTTTCGCCGGCTTCGTTTTTGGCCAGCAGCGCCGTGCGATAGGATTCCAGCATCTCGTCCGCGGCCCGTTGACCTCTGATCTTTTCGACATAGAGCAGGGCGCTGTAGTTCGCCAGCGCTTCCATTAACCAATAGTCGCGGTAGTTATCCGCAGTAACCCGGTTGCCCCACCATTGATGGGCAGTTTCATGGGCGTAGAGAACATCTTGAAAGAAGAGATCCACGGATTTCGGCAGACCGGTGCTGCTTGGCACGTTGCGCAAGTACGCGATGGTGGATAAGTAGATGAGTCCGGGAAAGCCTTGTCCAAAAGTGCCAGGGATGGGGGAGACCGAAAGATGCGGGAGGGCGGGAGGGCCGAACTTGGAGGCCATGAAATCGAGCGCCGAAGCCACGTCTGTCGCCAGCGTTTTCAAACGCGCCGTGGGGTCGGGGGGAGTCTCGACGGGGCGCATCGAGAGGACGTCGGTTGGCCTGCGGCGCGCGGGAATGGGCGGGGTAACTTCCATGGGCATACGCGGTTGAAGGGATGCCTCCAGTTTGCGATTGGCCCAGACGTCGACCGTGTATGGACCGGTTTGGGCACGGGACTGGGCGAAGTCGCCGAGATTGAAGGCGGCCATGCGAATGGTGGATCCAGTGCGCCGGTGGGTGGTGCGAACGTCGCCTTCGGTATGGTCTTCAACGATCTCGCCAGGCGCGACTAACTGATAGGCGCGCGGGTAATGAAAGGTCAGATCGAAAGTAGCGAACTGCAGACCGTACGTCGGGTACCAGGATCCGCGCGCGGTGACATAGTAGACGCCGTCGCCGGCTGGCAGGATCACATTGCCTTGATGTTGAAATTCGAATTCATATTCGCGGCCGGCGGCGAGGGGCTGATCCGGGACCACAAGAAACACGTTGTTGCCGCGCGAGATGAGGCTTCCGCGCGGAGATTCGGGCTGTAGGACCTCTGCGGGATGCCCGTCGACGGTGACCGCCGAAATCTTAATAGCGGGTGAGACATTGAAACGCGCAGCGCGCAGGGGTTCGCGCGGCTTGACCTTGATGCGCGTGGTTGCGGTCATCGAGAGATCGGGATGGATGGTGGCATCGATACGGAAATCGCTGGCGTCGAGCTCAGGGCGTGCATCGGGCGTTTTCTTGCGAAAGGAGGCAGCGGTGAAACTGGTCCAGTCGTCGAAGAACACGCGGTTATTCTTATTGGTAACGTGCCCGGCGATGATCTGTTCGATGTTATCGGGATCGTAGACGATGTCGTAAGTGCCTAACTTCGGGCTCTCGAAGATACTCGCGAAGAGGTCTATAGCGCGGCCCGGACGACCCAGCAGGTCTAAGACGAGGCGCGATTGGTAACTTACGGCGATGTTGCGTAAGACCTGATCGTACTGCTCATCCAGAAGCGCGCCGATCTCAGGCGCTTTCTTATTTCCGGGATTTGCGGCGATCTGCTCCTGCAGGGCGGCGTATTCGTCGCCGGTGAAGAGAAACAGCGCGGTACGGAAGTGGTCGTCGAGGTTGGGGGAATGGGTGAAGGACGCGAGCGATTTTCGCTCGGCGCGGTCGGGTGGAAGCAGAATGACTTCCCCATCGCCGCCATCTTCGCCATCGGAGGAAAACAGCGCTGCGATGGGGCGGCCGGCGACGGGTTTACTGAAAACCAGGTGACCTTCGGTGAGATAGATGCGGATATCTTCTTTGCTGAAGGTGACGTCGCGCACCCGGTAACATTGGTTACGGTCGAACGTTAGTTCCCCGAGAGCTTTTGCCAAGTCGCCGGCAGGACCGGCCGATAGCAACAATGGAAACAGACAGGCAAGACCTAGCCAAGGGCTGCGCACTTGAAATCCTTTCAGGATTTGGAAGTAAGGAGACAGGAGCCAGAAGCCAGAAGACAGGAAGCGAGTTTTCAATGGCTTACGGCCGGGTCTTAACATGCTAAGAGTCGCTTCGGAATTGTTGGAGTAGTTCTGTTTACGATTTGAGGCGTGAAAATCTACAAACCGCATTGGTCCTATTCTATTCCCCTAATGCGAGACGTGGAGAAGCTACTGATGCACGCCGCCGCCGAGTTCCCAATCTTCGCCAAAGAAACCAGCGGCAACAATTTTGCCGGGGAAACGGCCATCGGGCGGCGTAGTCAAATCGGCAACGGCGTAATCCGGGAGTTTCGGGGTCTGGCGCGCGTTGCTGAGATAGTCGGCCTCGCGGAAGGTGAAACCGCTGTTCACGACAACGTACTTCGATGGGTTCAGCGGATTGGGATAGATCAAGATGGCGGCGTGCGTGTCGGGTGAGAAATGCTCTTTGCCGACGGCGATGCCCTGCGCGCTCCATTTGACGGGCAACTGATCGGCGATGCGAGCGAGGATGCGATTGCTCGACGGGTCGCCCCAGAGGACAAGATTGCTGGAGGCGATATCGGCGTCGCTGACCTCGGTGTCGCGACGGACTTGCGCATCGCCGCGAAACTCACGACGCCATTCTTTGATGGCGCGCGCTTCTTCACTCGAAACCCACTTGCCAACAGCGGGCGCGATGGGGGCGGCGGAGGGCGAGACGAAGACGAAGCTATCGAGGAAGGCGTCATCGATGGGGCCTTGCAGGCCGTGACGTTTGTGCAGACCGACGACGGTGTTTGATTCGGCGACCTCCCATTGCGAACCGTGCTTGCGAAAGTGCGCGGTCCAGGAGCGATCGGACATGGGTCCGGAGGCGGTGAGCTTCTGACCGTCGATGGTGACGGCGACTTTGCGCGCGAGATCCAGGGGACAACCGCCGGACCCCATGTCGAGCGTGAAAGCAGCGACGTTCGAGCTTTCGACAGAGACGGCGCTATCGCCCGCAATGGCCGCGTTGAGGCGGGCGCGCTCCCAGTGTTTGCCGAGCGCATCGATGACGACCCATTTCATGCGGTTATAGGCGAGGGTCCAGGTGGTGAACTTGATTTCGCGCGGGTAAGGGTCACGGCCGCGCTCGGCGATGGCGTCGAGCATGTTTTCGATTTGGATTTTCGAATCGGGATGGTATTTGTGCGCGGTTTGCGGGCCGACGATGCGGATCATGCGCAGGCCTTCTTCGGCCATGGCGCTTTGCATTTTGTCGGCGGCCTGTTTCTGAGGGTCGATCTCGCCGTTGTAGGCGACCGTGGACGTGTTGTAGAGGTTCACCGCGTAGCCGGTGGCGTCGTAGAGGTGAAAGAGCGTCTGCTCCCACCACGGCGGCGCGGCATCGCCGGTGAGTTTCAGTTTCAGGTACTCGATGGTTTCGCTGAACCCGGCGCCGGGCTGGACAGCGGCGAACATGCCGGCGTGGTGCGTGCCCAAATCCCACGCAGACGCGCCGCCCATGCTGAAGCCGCGGTCGAGAATACGATTTTCGTCGATGGCGTAGTGTCGTTTGACCGCGTCGAGGGCTTCGAAGAAATCGACTTCGCCGGCGAAGCGGCTGGCGTTGCAGAAGCGGCCGTATAGGTGGAGCACGATGGTGTCGCGCGGCGACCATTCGCCGACGTTCTTTTCGCGATCGGCCAGAAAGTTGATCTCGCTGAGCGTTTCGTTGCGGCCGTGAAACCAGGCGTCGAGCCGCCAGCGATGCGGCGCGGTGGGTGAGTACGAAGCGGGCACAACGAGGCCATAGGGCTGCACGCTTTTATCGATCTTCGAGATGTAGCCGCGGACGACGAGGCCTGTGGCGGTAGTCCAGGGCGCGCGTCCCGCTGCTAAATCGGCGGCGCGCTGTTCGCCATGCTGCAGAAGGAGGCGCGCTTTGGCGACTTCATCGGCTTTGAAGAATTCGCCGTACTCGAGGGCGTAACGGACGGCTTCTTGGTAGATGAGGACGTCGGGCAGAAGGGGATTTTTCGCAAGCTTGGCAGTTTGCGCGCGCAGATTATCGAGGCCGATCTGAAGCTCCGCGCGATCCTGCGGCGAAATTTCGATGCCGGCGGGCGGTACGGATTTTATGGTGGGTTGCGCCAGGGCGGCCACAAACGGAGCGAGCGCGCAGAAGAGAAGCTTCAAGCCCATATGTGCTCCCCACTATACTGAAAAATAGCGGATTTATGGCCACGGAACGGCGAGGATGGCGAGGCGCGGCGGCCGCCTGGTAGCCGAGGGCTGTTCCGGGCTTTAGGTTTCAAGAGTTGGCATCGACCAAGCGATCGTGTTCGGATAACGCCGAGAATGGAGTTATGGCGTGCGGCCCATTGTGAAGCCAAGGGTAAGCTGTAGCGCAGTTAAAACCTCGACCTCCCCTGGCCCGGTTGGCGGGTGGTCGATAGACCGTTTGCCCGATCGCAGCGCAGCCAATGCATCGGCGACGAAGCTAGAACTCGATTGCAATCGATTCAGTTGGATCAGGCGCCTTATTCCGGAAATGAGGTTCGCAGCAGCCGACTCCACGGAAACGTCGCCGCAGAACGTCGGTCCGAGACTAAGACGCGACGCCTTGCCCCAAGTAGGATCGTCATAAAATCTTAGTTGCTCAAAAACCTCCGGTGGCAAATTCTGATCAAAATTCACCAGGGTTCCGGATCCAAAGAAAGCGGAGGTAAATCCTGGTTTGCACGAAGACGTGATATTAAAATCCGCTTTCGACCGGCCCGGCAAGACGACCTTTTGGGGATCGTCCTGAAGCCACATGATCGATCGCCCGAGAGGCTGATCGGGTAATTCTACTTGCCGCATGATTGCAGGTACGGTCGGAGCCCCTCCCCATTGGTCAGGCGGACTGACCTGAATTTGTTCAGTTCCGGCCGGGATAATCAACCACCACATTCTGATTGGATCTCCGGCTTGCTTCGCGTTCGAGATGGTGTAGCTGTAGTCGAACCGATCACCCCGGCGCGCAACCCGCGTCGCAATTTCGGGGATTACTTTGTTGTGCAGATCGTAACGAATAAGGGGAAGTCCCCCATGCTTAACATAATCAGATTCAGCAGGCACGCGAATGATGAGAGCGTCACCAGTGGCCGTCGCGAAGACGTATTGGCGCGGAAGGGAGGATGCGGCATCGGGTCTCCAAACGGGTGGTGGAGAGAACTTCGCCGCGCTCGGCTCCTGAGCACCGTAAAGCGCGGCGCTCAGAGCCAAGAACGCACCGCCTGCGAAGGCGATCGAACTAGTGAGGGTAGGTGCTTGGGTCGGCCCAGTTGCAGTGCGCATGGTTTCCTTCGGGTATCGAGTGTGTTGCATTAGCTCCATTTGCCACACACGCGGCGATGAAATCACTAATGACGACCTGGTTAGAGGCGGGGCACTGACTGCTACCGGGGCCCGCGACGTCCCCAGCGGTTCCGCGGTCGTGGGAGATATGCGGGCTCGCCCAGGTGTCGCTAATATCGAACTTGCCACCAAACGGCAGGGTCATGTCGTTCGTACAAAGCTGGCTAACGCCAGGGTGGGTGCCGAAATAGGTGTAAGTGGCGTTGTAGAGCCCATAAGCCGCACTTGACGTCATGTATCGGTTGTATGCCGTGGTACCGTGACCGGTTCCACCGCCGGTGTCATCGCCGCCAATCTTTATCCAGATGTCTGGGTGATCGTTATAGTAAACATCGTTATATCCCACTGCATAGTTAAATTGACCGGTCACCTGGCCCGCCTGATTCGAACACGTGATGGAAATAAACTCGGCCTGTCCGATTAGCGTATCCACCAAAGTGAAACTGAATACCCCATTGGAGTCGGCATAACCTGATCCTGGAGAAGCGGACGAGAATGGATGGGAGGAACTGTCATGCAGATGGGCATTTGTCTGATGATAAACTCCCGGCGTGACCGTGAAGTGGGCGCCTGGTATGGGCCGGTCATAAATATCGATGCACTGAAATGAAAGATTATGAGAGGAACTCGGCGTGTACATTGGGCTGTAGCTCTGGGCGAAGCAGTTGGATGCGAGTAGCGTGAGAAGGATAAAAGGATAGAGAATTTTCATGGTTTCACATAGCTCCCTTTAAAATCACTGCAGCGCGATCGCGGCGGCGTTGCTGATCGCCCGTTCTATCGCGGAGGCTGGTGGGACAGAAGGTAAGACAGGCTTGCCGGATCCGCCAGACTCAAGGAAGGCTGATAGCGCAGCAATCAAAGCGTTGGCGTACGGACTGGCAGCGTCAATTGCACCGCCATGAATCAACGCAGCGACGCCAAACCGATAATTCGCTGCTATCACAGACTTCGACGTAGCTTGTTTGAACAGAGGGCCGATGACCATGTACGGCGCCTTGGCAATGGCCGGTTCGACAAAATCCTTAAGCTGTTGTTTCAGGGAGAGAGGAAGACTGGCGATGACGGAAGGGGTCAAGGGATTTGGCGTTTTGCCTGCAACAAAGGCGTCGCCAATCCCGGGTAAATATTTAGAAGTAAGCGCGACGGTTAGTATTGACGGCTTGCCAGCGCTCGAGGTTAAATTCTCCCATGACACGAAAGTCATGGTCCCCAAAGTCGCGGTGCTGCTCCGATCTGGAAGACTGGTCGCCGACTTGCTAAAACTCCAGGCACCCGGGGTGGCGGAGAGACTTTCATCGTCTGAAGGAACGAGAATTTGGAAGGAGTCCGTAACCTGCGAAGCCGCCGAGCTGTCGGTCAACGAGTAGGTGTATTGTAATAATTCAGATCCAGCCGACCCCACTGAAGATGCCAGCGTGGGATGCGCCCGGTTGGGGATATCATAGCGAGTCTGGGCCGCCAATGCGCCGGCAGTCAAGGGTGGAATTTGGATGAGAACCTGGTTAGCTGCGGTATCGAAAAAGGCAAGAGGGGTTGATTCAAGGACGCAGTTGACAGGATACCGGGCACCAGGATCGGAATCGGGCTCATGATTACCCGACTCGGTTTTGAGTTTTCAGGCGAGGGCTGTGCGTCGGCCGAAGGGCCAACAGCCATTAAGGAAATTGCTAGTATACAGTAGCTTCGCAACATAGTTGTAACGTACTCCTAATAGACAATCGAGATCATCAAAGGACCCCGTGGATAGACCTACGTAAGAATGGTCTTAATTGCCATACCTCGCACTTAAGCTAATCGCACTAACTATACTTATGTATTACTGTTAAGTCAATCTTCGGCTGGCGGCTGTGTTTTCGCAATCACAGCACCAAGAGCTGTATTGCAAATCTCAAAACATGGCTGCGTTTTCTACGATCGCATCACGCCAACCGGGCTAGAGCGGTAGAGCTTCGTCCCAAACGGGGTAAATACCGGCCATCGAGGGCGACAGCGCTGCGAGGGTTGTCGATCCGAGAGAGGCCTGCTGGCTTTTTGAATTCTGCCAACACGACGAATGCCGACCCGTTGTTGCGTTTGCTCCGCGTCAGCCTGGGTTTGTCGAGGAAACGAGGCTCATATGCCGCGAAACCACGCGATATAGAGAGGGCCTAGATCCGGGTGGACAAGGTTCGAGTGTGGGAGCAGGAAGAAGAAGAGTTCCTGTGCGTCATGTCTTGGACGCAGATTAGCGTCGCAGGCAGCAATCATCGGGTGCTCTGTGGTGTTATCTACTCATGCAGGGTCGACGGTGCACTCCCTCAAAAAAGCATGCAGCATTAAGCTTCAGACCCATATGTCGTCCCCACTATACTGAAAAATAGCGGATTTATGGCCACGGAACGGCGAGGATGGCGAGGCGCGGCGGCATATGTGGCGCTGCTTGCGGGCGCTTTCCTGGTGGCGTCGATCGCGGCGCAGTTTCTGGGCGAAGTGGACAACTACGCGTACGACGCGATGTTGCGGCGGTATCAACCGCCGGCGCGGGAGCCGAAATCGGCGATTCTGGCGATCGATGAGTTGACGCTGCCGGCGCTCGACCATGGCATGCAGGGGATACGCGCGCCGCTGGCGCGGTCGCTGCGGATTTTAAGCGCGGTGCATCCGAAATGCGTGGCGATTGACCTGACACTGGCGGACCGCATGGATCCCGCAATCGATGCCGACTTAGCGGATGCGATGCGGCACACGCCCAACCTGATTTTGGCGACCGATCTGGCGAGCGAGGGTTGGGAAAATCCTCTGCCCGCGTTCGCAGCCTCTGCGACGGCACTGGGCGAGGCGCACGCGGCGCCGGATAACGGCGATGCGGTGACGCGCGCGATCAGCCTGGAAAAAGTTTACCGGCCGCAGCCGCCGGCGGTTCCAAAACGGCGCTGGGCACTGGCGCTCGAAGCGTTTCGGTTGTATAGAGGCGGGAGTCAAATCGTCGAATCGAAGGAAGCGTTGCAGGTGGGCGACGAGACGATTCCAATTCCGCTGGGCAATGTGAACGATATTCACGGGCGACCGGAAGCGGACGGGCGGCTGATGCGGGTGCGGTTCATTCAGCCCAATATGCCGCAGATACCGCGCGTATCGATGGTGCGGTTGAATGCCGACCCGACGCTTGCCTCGGCGTTCGCAGGCAAGGCGGTTTTTATCGGCGTTACGGCTTTCACCGCGGAAGTCCAGGACCGGCTGACGACGCCGGTGGGGAGCAAGCGGACGACGGGTATCGAAATCAACGCGCAGGCGTTCGAGACGATCGCGAACCGGCTCTTCATCACCGATGTAGACCGCAACTGGGTGTGGCTTTTCAGCTTGTTGCTGACAGTCGCGATCGGACTTGCGTTTCGGAAGTTGCCGGGCTGGTGGGCTTATTTAGGGGGGGTTGCCGTGGTGGCCGCGGCGTGTGTTACGCCCTATCTCTTTTTCACGCACAGCCTGGTTTTCAGCTTCGTCACTCCGGCTTTGGTGAGTGTCCTAAGTTTCCTGTGCGCGGGCGCCTATTATCACTTAGTAGTGCGGCGTAACTGGCGCACGGAGTTAGCGGCCCGGGAGCGCTACCAGCAGGCGATGCACTTTGTGACGCACGAAATGCGCACGCCTTTGTCCGCGATACAGGGATCGAGCGAACTGATTTCGCGGTTTGCGCTGACGGAGGAAAAACGCAAGCAGATCGCGCTGTTGATTAACTCCGAATCGAAGCGGCTGGCGCGAATGGTGGAGATTTTCCTGAACGTGGAACGACTCTCCGCGGGACAGATGGAATTGAAGCGCGAAATTATCCCGCTGCAGGGAATGATCGGTCAATGCGTGGAGCGCGTCCAGCCGCTGGCGGAGCGCAAACATATTGCTATCTCACTCACGCCTATCCCAGATGAGTTACAAATCACAGGCGACCGCGAGCTGATGGAATACGCCTGCTACAATCTACTCACGAACGCAGTTAAATACTCCCCGCAGCGAACCGAGGTGTCGGTATCCGCCTGGAAGGAGAACGGCCACATACACATCGCCGTGGAAGACCAGGGAATCGGCATGGAACAGAAAGAGGTTCGGCAGATTTTCCGCAAATTCTACCGGACGAAAAAGGCCGAAGAGTCCGGCGAGGCCGGCACCGGTATCGGGCTCTCTATAGTCCAACAGATTGTAGAGCAGCATGGAGGAGAGATCGAAGTGACCAGCAGGCCAGGCGTTGGATCGCGCTTCACGATGGCGTTCCCGGCCGCGGCTGCGGCGCCCGCTTCCGCGGTTACACCACGCGGTTGACGGTGCGAGTAAGGGAAACAAGCTTTCGCGATGCAGAAACTTTTGTTAGTCGAAGACGACCCCAGCCTGCAGTTTACGATCCTCACCGCTTTGGAGGAGAAGGGCTACGCGGTGGATGCGGTTTCCACCACCGGCGAAGCCATTGAACGCCTGAGTGATGGCGAATATCCGATCGTGATATCGGACATCTATGTGGATGAGCGCACGGGCCTGGATGTGCTGGATGCGGCCAAGCGCAACGATCCGAACTGCTCCGTGATTTTGATGACGGGGCGCGGCACGATCGAGACGGTGATGGCCGCGACGCGCGGGGGCGCGTTCGACTACATCGCGAAACCGTTTGAACTGGATGTGATGCTGGACGCAATTGAGCGCGCCGAGGCGGTGCGCGAAGGCGGCGAAAAAGAGGCTGTCGAGGAAGAACTGCCGGAAACGGAAATGATCGGGTTTTCGCCCTCGATGGTGGAGATTTACAAGACCGTGGCGCGTGTGGCGCCGACGGATGCCACTGTCGTGATTGAGGGCGAAACCGGCGCGGGCAAGGAACTAGTGGCCCGAATGATTCACCGCCGCAGCTTGCGCGCGAATGCGCCGTTTGTGCCGGTAGATTGCGCGTCGATCACGCCTTCGCTGATAGAAAGCGAACTGTTCGGCGCGATGCGGGGGGCGTTCACGGGCGCAGATCGCGACCGCGCAGGCGTGTTCGAAGCTGCGAACCACGGGACGGTATTTCTGGACGAAATCGGAGAAGTGCCGCACGAATTTCAAGTGAAGCTGCTGCGTTTTTTGCAAGAGCGTGAGATACGGCCGGTAGGTTCGTCGCGTCCCAAAGAGGTGGACGTGCGCGTGGTGGCTGCGACTAATTGCGACTTGCAGAAGATGGTGGAGGACGGCAAGTTTCGCGAAGATCTCTGGTACCGGCTGAACACGGTGCGCATCACGATGCCGCCGTTGCGCGAGCGCCGCGACGACATTCCCGCGCTGGTCCGCTTCTTCTTCAACAAATATACGGCCCGCTACAATCGGGACGTGAAGCTGATGGATTCGGGCGTGAAGGCGCTGCAGGACTATACGTGGCCGGGCAACGTGCGGCAGTTACAGCACATGGTGGAACGGCTGATCATTCTGGCCGACCGCATGGATGCGGACGCGGTGCACGACGCGCTGACAGTAATGGAGAGCCGCGAAAAGGCGGTGGATACGTTGGCTGAGGCGGAGGAGGACCAGATCCGGCGCGTGCTGGCGGCCACCGGCGGAAACAAGAGCAAGGCCGCGCAGATTCTGGGGATCGAACGTAAGACGCTGTACCGGAAATTAGAACGGATGAAGCTGTAAGCCGCGCATGAGACCCCGCCACCCCGCGCTCGCGCAGGCCGCCATGTGGCTGACGTTCGGGTCGGCCGCCGCAATCCTACTCAGCATCGCCGCATCGCAGGTTCTGCTTGGCGCCGCATTTCTGGCGCTGCTGCTTTCGGGCGAGCCGCTGCGGCTGCCGCGCATCAAACTGCCGCTGGCGATCTTTCTGGCGGGCACGATCGTCGCGTGGCTGGCCGCGGGCGATTTAAAAACGGGGCTACCGCAAATTAAGAAGATGATCGTGTTCGCGGAGTTACTGATTGTCTACTCGTGTCTGCGGTCGGTTGTGCTGGTGCGGTGGTTAATGCTGACGTGGGCCGGCCTGGGCACGTTCACGGCATGCTGCGGCTTTGTGCAGTTCGGCGAAAAGATCAGCCAGGCGCACAAGCTGGGCCGCGATGTGTACATGTATTACGTGGGCTCGCGCATCACGGGCTTTACCAGCCACTGGAATACATTTTCGGCCGAGGAGATGTTCTCGGGGCTGATGCTGGTTGCGTTTTTGTTTTTTGCGATTCGGGCGCGGCGGCAATGGATGTGGATCGTGTGCGCGGCGCTGCTCTCGGTGTCGATCGTGATCATCGAAACGCGCGGCGTTTGGATCGCGTTTGCAGTGGCGGTGATTTATCTGATCTGGCGCTGGCGGCGGTGGGTGGTGCTGCTGGTTCCAGTGGCGGCGGCGATCGGATTCTTTGCGGCGCCGGCATCGATTCGCGAGCGGCTGGAATCCATCACGAAGCCGAAGGAGGTGGATTCGAACGATTTCCGCGTAGTCGTGTGGCGCACGGGCCTGCATATGATTGAGGCGCATCCGCTGCTGGGCGTGGGACCGGAGGAGCAGCGGGTGCATTTCGACCAGTACATGCCCGCCGACATCACTCACAAGCCGATCGGCTTCTATGGGCACCTGCACAATCTGTACATCGAATATGCGGCCGAGCGCGGCATCCCGGTGCTGCTGGTGTTTCTGTGGATGATTGCATGGATCCTGCTGGATTTCGCGCGTGGACTCCGCGATTTGCCGCCTGGGCCGAGCGACCGGCGCTTCATTCTGGAAGGCGCGATCGCGGTGGTGATTGGCGCACTGGTGGAGGGGTTCGTGGAAGTCAACTTGGGCGATTCGGAACCACTGACGATGTTCCTAGTGGCCGTTGCGTGCGGCTATCTGGCACTCGACCGGCGCGTGCCAGATGCGGAGCCGTCTGCTGCAGCGCCGCTCATTCCGGCCGCGCCCGCGGCTTAGCTCTCCGCCGCTTAGCTGCCCTCCGCTTAGCCGCCCTCTGCTAAACCAGGGTGGCGCCGTCCCAGGCGTGCTCTGGGTCAGGATAAAACGTGATCGAGGCGTTGGCCGCCATCACGATCCAGCCACCGGGCACTTTGGCGCGCGAAATGGAGTGCACGCCAGCGCTCAACTTTTCGAACTTGAACTTCACTTCCATAGCCGGCTTCGGTGCGGCGCCAGCCATGGCGGATGCAGCGGGCGCATCGTCGGCCATCTCGGGGATCTTGCCGCCGTCGACCGCGGAAGCGAGCACGTCACGCTTGGCGCGGTAGAGCTCGCTCATGTAGATGAAGCGTTCGGAATCGCGGTCGCTGCCTTTGTAACTCAGGATCGCGCCGAAGGGGATGTTCACTTCCGGCTCGGAATAGGGAACGCCCGACTTTTGGTTGAGGCGAACGGCGGAGATGGATTTATTGAGCGTGAGCGTCAAGGCTATTTCTCTTTAAGGGGTCAGTATAACTCCTGTTGAAGGCAGGAATGCAATTACGGCCCGCGTCTCGCGCGCGAGGCGCAGTCCTGAGCCGCGATGCCCTACAATTGAATTTCAAGCTCATTTCTAGAAGGAATCCCCGTGACAGGTCACGAAATCAGACAGCGTTTTCTCGACTTTTTCGCCGAACGCGGCCATCGCATTGTGCGGAGCTCGTCGCTGGTACCAGCGAACGATCCGACGTTGTTATTCACCAACGCCGGCATGAATCAATTCAAAGACACGTTTCTGGGTATCGAGAAGCGCGACTACAAGCGGGCTACCACGTCCCAGAAATGCGTGCGCGCGGGCGGCAAACACAACGATCTGGAGAACGTTGGGTATACGCGGCGGCACCACACGTTCTTTGAGATGCTGGGCAACTTTTCGTTCGGCGACTACTTCAAGGCCGATGCGATTCGCTTTGCATGGGACCTGGTCACGAAGGATTACGCAATGCCGAAGGACCGGCTATATGTGACGGTCTTCCGCGAGGACGACGAAGCCGAAGAGCTGTGGCAATCGGTGGCGGGCGTGCCGAAGAACCGCATTTTCCGCCTGGACGAGAAGGACAACTTCTGGCAGATGGGCGAGACCGGTCCGTGCGGGCCATGCTCGGAAATTCACTACGACCTGGGTCCGGAGGCGGCGGAGCCGGGGCGTGAACATGAAGAGTTTCCGCTCGACGGCGGCGGCCGGTTCGTCGAAATCTGGAACCTGGTGTTCATGCAGTACGATCGCGATGCGAGCGGGAAACTGACGCCGCTTCCCCGCCCTTCCATCGACACCGGCATGGGCCTGGAACGCGTGGCGGCGATAAAGCAGGGCAAGCTGTCGAACTACGACACGGATCTGATTTTTCCAATTATCGAACGCGCCGGCGAGCTTTTTAATGTGACTTACGGCAACGATGCGCGCGTGGATACGGCGATGCGAATTGCGGCCGACCATGCGAGGGCCACCGCGTTTCTGATTCACGACGGCGTGCTTCCCGCCAACGATGGCCGCGGCTACGTGCTGCGCAAGATCATGCGGCGCGGCATGCGGAACGCGCGGCTGGTGGGCGTGGAAGAGCCGTTCCTGTATAAGCTGACCGGCTTTGTCGCCGAGCACATGCGCGACGCCTATCCCGAGATGATGGAGAGCGTGCAGCGCGTGGCTCGCGTGGTCAAAGACGAGGAGCACCGCTACGCGACCACGTTCCTGGTGGCGGAAAAGGTGTTCCACAACGAGATTAAGAGCCTAGGCAGCAAGTCGATTCCCGGGGCGCTTTCGTTCAAGCTTTACGACACGTACGGACTGGCTCTGGACGAGCAGGAGGAGATGGCGCGCGAGCACGGGCTGGAGCTCGACCGCGCCGGCTTTGATCACGAGATGGAGCATCAGCGCGAACGGGCACGCGCAAGCTGGAAGGGCGCTGAAAAGGGCGCGGTGTCGCCGGCGTATCAGAAACTCCTGGAGCAAGGGCGCACGAAGTTCCTAGGGTATAAGGAGCTGGAAGCAACGTCGCGCGTGATCGGGCTGTTGATTGAGAAGCAACTTGTGAATTCGGCGCCCGCGGGCGTAAGCGCAGAGCTGGTGTTCGATCAGACGCCGTTTTACGCGGAAGCCGGCGGACAGGTGGGAGACCGCGGCGAACTGTACACCGCATCGGGCGAGAGAGCGGCGGACGTGGAATCGGTATTTCCGGGCGTGCCAGGATTGTCGGTGCACCGCATTGTCACGCATGCGCCGATTCACCTGGGCGACACGTTGCGCGCCGAAGTGGCGGCGCCGTTGCGATCGGCCACGCGGCGGAATCACACAGCCACACACCTGCTGCATGCTTCGCTGCGGCAAGTGTTGGGCACGCATGTCAAACAGGCGGGCAGCGTGGTCGAACCCGGCCGGCTGCGCTTCGACTTTACGCACTACGCGGCGATGGATCGAGCGGAGCTGGAAGAAGTCGAGCGGCTGATGAACGAACAGATTCTGAAGAACACGTCCGTCGACACGGATGTGATGCCGCTCGACCAGGCGATTCAGACGGGCGCCATGGCGCTCTTCGGCGAAAAGTACGGCGAGGAAGTCCGCGTGGTCAATGTGCCCGGGTTTAGCCGCGAGTTATGCGGCGGGACACACGTGGGCCGCACTGGCGATATCGGGGTCTGCAAGATTGTGTACGAAGGCAGCATTTCGGCGGGCGTGCGCCGGATCGAAGCGGTGACGGGCGAGGGCGCGCTGCGGCAGTATCAGGAATCGGTGGACGCGATCAAGCGGATTGCGAGCCTGTTGAAGGCCGGTGAGCCGGATGTGATCGAGCATGTGGAAAAGTTGCTGGCGGCGGAGCGGGCGCAATCGCGGCAAGTGGACCAGTTGAAGAGTAAGTTGGCGCAATCTTCGGTGGCATCGCTTGAGTCGCAAGCGAAGAGTCTCAACGGAGCGACCGTATTGGCGGCGCGCGTGGATGGAATGGACCGCGGCCAGTTGCGAGAACTCGCCGACTCCTTCCGTAACCGATGGAAGAGCGCCGTAGTGGTGCTGGCATCGGCCGGCGGCGACGGCGTGTCCGTGGTGGCTGCCGTAACCAAGGATTTGACAGGCAAAGTACATGCGGGCAAGCTGGCGAGCGCAGTGGCTCAGGCCGCCGGCGGTAAAGGCGGCGGGCGGCCCGACATGGCCGAAGGCGGCGGTAAGGACGCAGCGGCGATTGAGGGCGCGCTGACCGCGGTGTCGAAGGACATCGAGAGCAAACTGTGAGCGGCGGATTCGATGCGTCGTTCGATGCCGTTGTAGTGGGCGCGGGTCCGACCGGCTTGGCGTGTGGGATCGAGTTGCAGCAGCGCGGAGTGTCCACTTTGTTGGTGGAGAAGGGTTGCGTTGTCAATTCTTTGTACAACTATCCCACTAACATGACATTTTTCACGACGCCGGAGCTTCTCGAAATCGGTAACATTCCGATGACGAGTTTGAACGACAAACCGAACCGGCATGAGGCGCTAAAGTACTATCGGCGCGTGGCGGATCATTATAGGCTCAACATCCACGACTACGAGCGCGTGAACGGTATCAAAGGGCAAGATAATGACTTCCGCGTACTTACGACGGACAGATTAGGCTGCGACAAGACTTATCACGCTCGTAAGATCGTACTAGCGACGGGCTATTACGATGTTCCTAATATGCTGGAAGTACCAGGCGAGGATTTGCCCAAGGTAATCCACTATTACAAGGAGCCGCACCCGTATTACAACCATGACGTAGTTGTGATCGGCGCGAAGAATTCAGCGGCGATCGCGGCGCTTGAGTTATTTTGGACCGGGGCGCGAGTCACTTTTATTCACCGCGGGCCAGGCATTCACAAAAACGTCAAGTATTGGATTAAGCCTAATATCGAAAACCGCATCAAAAGCGGTGAAATCAAGGCCTATTTCAACTCGCGCGTACTGGAGATTCGACCGGATTCTATCCGCATAGCAACGCCGGAAGATGAAGTGATCTTAAGGAACGATTTCGTTTTTGCACTGATCGGGTATCGTCCGGACCTGGAATTTCTCGCCGAAAACGGTATCACCTTAGAGCAAAGTACCCTGCGCCCCCGTACTAATCCGCAAACACTAGAAAGCGAACGGGCTGGAGTTTATCTTGCGGGCGTAATTGTCGCGGGCATGCACACCAATGAGATCTTTATTGAAAACGGACGGTTTCACGGCAAAGCTATCGCGGAAGCGATAGGCGCGAGCTTGGGTTGAGTTGTTCGGGGTAGTACTCAGTAGATATCTAATCAGGACCCGTATTTGAAACGGTTACCGGATTGCTGCATCCAATCCCCTAGAGAGGGTACAACCGGTATGTTTCAGTCGTTTCTGAATACGCTGTTTGGCTGCGCCCACCAACGCACCACTTTTCCAATTACGCCCGCGCGCAAGGGCTCCGGCGCTCCGGCTAACAACCGTAGCGGAGCATATGTGGTTTGCTTGGATTGCGGCAAAGAGTTTTCCTACGATTGGAAGGAGATGCGGGTCGGCGCAGCAGTAGAGTCGGTGGAAGTTGCGCCGACGGCGCGTGTTACCGCTTCGATCCACTAAGTCATCTAAATTTCTACTACGCGGCTTAAGTTATCCGAAGCAAACACGTCTTCGCGGGAAACAGCCGGTTGACTACTTACGCTAATCAGAACGTTGCTCTTCAAAATCACGTAGAAATCGCGTTCAAGATCCGCTAATCGGAAATCAGGCGGCTTTTGAACCGGCTGTCGCTGTTTCCGCGGCCTCGTCCTATCTATTTCGCGTATGTGACCTGTCCCAAGATAACCGCCCGTTTTGCGCCGGTGGCCGATGGAACGTTTGACGGCCGTCGGCGCCAGGTTTCGTGCGCAAGAACCGCAAAAGCCACAGCCTCTTTCGCATCCGCGTCTACTCCGTGGTCACCGGTAGTCGAAATCGCGACATCAGGTAAATAGGCGGTGAGGTGTCCCATGATTTGCGGATTGTGTACTCCGCCGCCAGCGACGATCAGGTCTGTCGATGGCGCTTCGTGTTCGTGTATGGCTTGCGCAATGGTGCGGGCTGTCAGTAGCGTGGCTGTCGCGATCAGATCAGGCATGGCAAGCTTCGATCGCTTGATGCGCTCGACAAATCCGGCGCCGTATTGTTCGCGTCCGGCGCTCTTGGGAGGGCGGCGGCGGTAATACGCGTCCTTTAACAGGCCATTCAAAAGACGGCGATCGGGTTGGCCTTGCGCCGCGATTTTGCCGCCGCGATCGTAAGTTAATTTTCCGTCCGAAAACTCCTTCACAAGCGCATCGATCACCATATTTCCTGGGCCGGTGTCATACGCGATCACCTGATCGGGCGCAGCATTGGGCGGAATCACGGTGATATTGGCGATTCCGCCGATGTTGAGCGCGATGCGCATGCGCTTGGGATGCCGGAATAGCCAGTAATCGAGATACGGAACCAGCGGCGCCCCCTGCCCACCTGCCGCGATATCGCGTGCGCGGAAATTCGAGACCACGGAGACGCCGGTGCGCTCGGTAAGCACGGCGGCTTCGCCAAGTTGCAGCGTGCAGCGTGCGCCCTCGTGATATACGGTCTGGCCGTGACAGCCGATCAGTTCGACAGGACCGAAACGCGCGATGGCTCGGAGCGCCGCTTTGGCGTAAAGCTCGGCAAGTTCGACATTGAGATGCGCGAGTAGGTGAGCGCCTCCCGATTCCGTGCAAGCGAGCAAACGTTCACGCAGCCGCGCGGGATAGGGCGATGCTTCGAAGCCGATGGTCTCGATGCGACGGCCGGAGATTTCAACGATAGCGACGTCAATGCCATCGAGCGAAGTGCCGCTCATGATGCCCGCGACTCTCATTGGCGTTTGAGCTCCTGTTGCAATTCGGCGAGCAGGCGCAACGCTTCGATGGGCCGCAACTCATCCAGGTTCAGCGCGCGAATACGCTCAGCGATGCCGTGGCCGACGGGTTCGAAGAGCTGAATCTGTACCGGCCCGACATCGTGCGGCTTGAGTTCTTCGGCAACCGTGCCCTCATGCATCTTGAGTACCTCGCGTGCGCGCTCAATTACGCTTTGCGGCAAGCCAGCCAGGCGCGCGACTTCGATTCCGTAGCTGCGATCGGCGCGCCCGGGCTCGACTTTGCGCAGAAAGACGATGTGATCGCCTGACTCTTTCACCGAAACGCGGAGGTTGCGCACGCCTTCGAGTTCCGTCAGCTCATGATAGTGAGTCGCAAACAGCGTCTTGGCGCGAGTTCGCGATTGGATGTGTTCGACGACGGCCCAGGCGAGCGCGAGTCCGTCATAAGTCGCGGTGCCGCGGCCGATCTCATCCAGCACGATGAAGCTGCGCGGCGTGGCGGTGTTGAGGATCACGGCAGTCTCAGTCATCTCGACCATGAATGTCGAACGGCCGCGAGCCAGATTGTCGGATGCTCCGATGCGCGTGAAGATGCGATCTATAATCGGGAGCGTCGCGGCATCGGCAGGCACGAACGAACCGAGCTGCGCCAGAATTGCGATGAGCGCCGCCTGGCGAAGATAAGTCGACTTACCTCCCATGTTAGGACCGGTGATGAGCGCGATGAGATCGGCGTCGTCATCCAGATAGAGATCGTTGGGGATGAAGCGGCCGGTCTCCTGCCCGGAAAGGCTCTCGATCACAGGATGGCGTCCGGCCATGATGCGCATTTCGCCGTTGTCCGAGAACGCCGGCCGGCGATAGCGATTTTCGGCGGCAACCTGCGCGAGGGCGGCCGTGACATCAAGCTCCGCCACCGCGCCGGCCGTAGCGCGTATGCGCTGCGCGTGCGTGGCCACCCTCTGGCGCACGGCCAGGAACAGCTCCTTTTCGAGCGTGAGAATTTTATCTTCGGCGTCGAGAACCTTGCGCTCGTAATCCTTCAGTTCGGGCGTCGTGAAGCGTTCTGCGTTCGCGAGAGTTTGCTTGCGCTCGTAATCGGCGGGCGCCAGGTGCATATTCGCGCGCGTGATTTCGATGTAGTAGCCAAAAACGTTGTTGAAGCGCACTTTGAGTGACGAGATACCGGTGCGCTGGCGCTCGCGCGCTTCGATTTGCGCGATGTACTGCTTGCCGTTCTGGCTCAGATCGCGCAACTCATCGAGATCCGCGTTGAAGCCCGCGCGGATCGTGCCACCATCGGTCAGGTTCAGCGGCGGCTCGTCGGAAATCGACTCCAGGATCAGATTGGCGACGTCGGGAAGCTCGTCGAGCCGATCATGAATGGAGCGCAGGCGCTGCGCCTGGTTGGTGTCGAAGCAGCGTTTGAGCGCCGGAATCTTTTCGAGGGAGCGGCCCAGCGCCATAACATCACGCGGTCCGGCCGTGCCCAGCGTAATCTTCGCCAGAAGGCGCTCTAAATCGAGAATCGAGCCGAGCTCTTTGCGGAGTTCCGCCCGCAAAATCGTCTGCTGCTGCAACTCGCCGAGAGCGTCCAAACGCTGTTCGATCTCGGCGCGATCCATCGAAGGCCGGAGCAGTCGCTGGCGCAGCAGACGGCCTCCCATGCCAGTCTGGGTTTGATCGAGAACGTTGAGAACTGTCGCCTGGGAGGCATGCGCGTCAGCAGAAAAGACGGGCTCGACCAGTTCGAGATTGCGAACGGTGACGGCGTCGAGAAGCATCGAATCCGCGCGGTTGTAGAACGTAGGGCGATCCAGGTGATCGAGCGAGGCGCGTTGGGTTTCGCGGAGGTAGTGAAGGATGGCGCCAGCCGCGCCGACCGCGGCATGGCGATTCGCAAGGCCGCAGCCATCGAGCGAAAGCAGCTTGAAGTGATCGCGCAAGGCGCGATCGGCGTAGTCGGGCGTGAAGACCCACTCTTCGACTTCGGTACGCACGAATCGCGGAGCGGCCCGATCATCTGCGGCCGGAAAAAGCAGGTCGCCCGGGAACAGCACCTCGCGCGCACTCAGATGTTCGATGGCGGCGGAGACTTCCGTGGGTTCGAGTTCAGTGACGCGGAACTCGCCTGTTGAGACATCGACGTGCGCCAGCCCCGCGCGCCCATTCACGCGCGCTACGGCGGCCAGGTAGTTGTTTTCGCGCGGCCGCACCAGGTTGGAATCGATCGCGGTCCCGGGCGTGAGCACGCGCGTCACCTCGCGCTTCACCAGCTTTTTGGTGAGCTTGGCGTCTTCCATCTGGTCGCAGATGGCGACGCGATAGCCGCGCTGCAAGAGCCGCGAAATATAGCCATCCGCGGCGTGATAGGGAACGCCGCACATCGGTATGGCGTTCCCCTTCTCTTTGTTGCGCGCAGTCAGCGTGATTTCGAGTTCGCGCGCGGCGGTCACCGCATCGTCGAGAAACAGCTCGTAAAAATCGCCCAGACGGAATAGCAGCAGCGTGCCCGGAAACTGCTGTTTCACGCTATGGTACTGCCGCATCAGCGGCGTGGAGGCGTCACCCATGCTCGGGAGTCAGACCTCCCGTCACGCGTAGATTCCTCGCAGGCGAATTGCGGCGGCTACGCGGTCCAGCGCGACCATGTAAGCGGCAGTGCGGTTATTCACGTGATGCTGATCGGCGTAGCCGGCGATGGCGGCGAAGCTTTCGACCATAATCTGCTCCAGCCGGTCGTTCACGTCCTTCAGGCTCCAGAAGAAGCCCTGGCGATCCTGCACCCATTCGAAATAGGAGACGGTAACGCCGCCCGCATTAGCGAGAATATCCGGAATCACGAACACGCGTTTCTCTGCGAGGATCTCATCGGCCAACGGCGTGGTGGGGCCATTGGCGCCTTCGCAAAGAATTCTGCACTGCACGCGATCGGCGTTGGCAGATGTGATGACATTTTCGGTCGCGGCCGGCAGCAGAACCTCACATGGCAGAAACATCGCCTCCGCCTTGTCCATATCCTCGCCGCCGTCAAAGCCGGTGATGGAGCCAGTCTCTTTCCGATGCTTTTCGAGCGCCGCAATATCGAGACCCTTCGCATTGTAGACGGCGCCGTCGTACTCGACGATGCAGATGATGTTAAAGCCGATGGCCTTCATCAGCTTTGCAGCCATGCCGCCGACGTTGCCGAATCCCTGAATGACGACGCGCGAACGTTCGGGCGTGAGATCTAGCCGCTTCAGGGCTTCGAGCGTGGTGATCATGCAGCCGCGGCCGGTGGCTTCGGGGCGTCCGCGCGATCCGCCGAGGCTTTCCGGCTTGCCCGTAACTACTGCCGTAATGGTCTGGCGCTGATGCATGGAGTAGGTGTCCATGATCCACGCCATGATCTGGGCGTTGGTGTTGACGTCGGGCGCGGGAACGTCGCGTTCGGGTCCGATGAAGTCGATGATCTCGGCGGTGTAGCGGCGGGTCAGTTTTTCCAGTTCGGTGTCGGAGAGGACATGCGGGTCGACGATCACGCCGCCTTTGCCTCCGCCGAAAGGGATGTTGACGACGGCGCATTTCCAGGTCATCCACGAGGCGAGGGCGCGAACTTCGTCGAGTGTGACATCCGGGGCAAAACGTATCCCGCCCTTCGCGGGTCCGCGCGCGACCGAGTGTTGGACGCGATAGCCGGTGAAGACCTCCAGCCGTCCGTCGTCAAGCTGCACGGGGATGTGAACGGTAATCTCTTTGGCGGGCGCGCGTAATACTTTGCACATGCCGTCGTCCAGTTTCAGACGGACGGCAGCCTCGTCAAACCGGGCTGCGGCGGCGAGCCATGGGTTTTTTTCGTTGTCGAGTGAGATGGAAACAGGCGTAGCGAACGTGGCCACTCAGTAGGCCTCCCGATACATTATGGCGCCTTCGGCGACAGCGCCCAAGGTTTGATGCGTTTCCGTGCGGAACACCACGGTGCGTAGTCGTTTGCAAGTTCACCGCTATGGACGACCGGCAATTTCGAAAACATTTGAAAGACCTGGCGCATGGGCATCATCATCCCGAAGAGCACGATTGGGCAGGCGGCGCGGGAGCGGCTGTGGCGCCGGTGAAAACCGCGCCCGGGGCGAAGAAGGCAGCGCCAAAAACGGCCAAGAGCGGCACTCGAAAAAAGAGCGCCGCGAAATCACACGCAAAGAGCTCGAAGTAGCTCTTCCGTCGGGCCTGCGCAGCCTGGAGGGAGGCGTCTGAGTTTTTCGGCGAATTACGCCGCGATCGTGCGGCATCGCGATTCACTAATCTGAGGAACAAAGCGTCGTCCGTCTCGCAATAACAATTTCCAGTGGGTAGCAGTCACACGGGTGTGATCCACACGCACATGCGAAACGTGGGGAACCGTCCGTTTCGCGAGATAAGATAAAGGAAGTGTTCTTCAAGCATCGAGTCTTTCCTCTGTTCCTCTGTCTTGCGGTAAGTGCTTGGGCGGCGGACGACCTCGATGCGCGCATGAAGAGCGTGATGAACGCCTTCGCGTTGATTGAAAGCAACGCGGCCGATCCGGTCTCATCGGAACAGGTCTTCTACACCGGAGCGATTCCGGGCCTGCTGCGCACGCTCGATCCGCACTCGATCTTCTTCGACCCCGGGCAGTTCGAGCAGGTGAGGCGCATGGAGTCCTCTACGCAAAAGGGCTTCGGAAGCGTGGTGTCGCTGCTGCCGGGACGCGTAATCATCTTGCAGACCTCGCCGGGCACGCCGTCACAGAAGGCAGGGCTTTCGCCCGGTGACGACATCGTGGCGGTGAACGGATATGTGATCGCGCAGTTGGAGGTGGAGCAGATCGCCGAGTTGCTTTCGCAATCGCGCCAGCAACAGGTGCAGTTGGACGTGCGCCGGCCAGGCGCGCTGCGCATCATGCACTTCACGCTGACGCCCGAAGAGATGCAGGCCCCGAGCGTCGATCGCGCGTACATGCTGCGCGACGGCGTGGGCTACGTGCGCGTGGCGAGCTTCGACGAGAAGACCGGCGACCAGATCAAGGAAGCGGTCGAAAAGTTGGGCGGCGAAAAGCTGAAGGCCCTGGTGCTCGATCTGCGCAACAATCCCGGCGGCGTGGTGGCCGCCGCGTTGCAGACAGCCGGGCTGTTTCTGAAGCCGGGGCAAAAGATCTTTTCGATCAAAGGCCGCAATGTACCGGAGAAAGCAGAAGCCGTGCCCGATAGCGCGACGCCGTATGGCTTCAAGATGGCGGTGCTGATCAACGGCAAGACCGCGAGCGCATCGGAGATTGTAACGGGAGCGCTGCAGGATCACGATCGCGCGATGGTGCTGGGCGAACCGAGTTACGGCAAGGGCCTGGTGCAGAACGTATTTCCTCTCAGCCAGGGCACCGGGCTTGCGTTAACCATCGCGCTCTATTACACGCCTAGCGGACGCTCGATTCAGAAACCACTCGACGCCGCGTATGAACTGGGCGCCACTACGACGCACCTGAACGGACAAGCGGAATTCAAGACCGATGCCGGCCGCAAGGTAACCGGCGGAGGCGGCATACAACCGGACATCGTGGTGTACCCGGAAGGCGCCGACCGGCTGCGGATGGTGCTGGACGCAAGCGGTTCGTTTCCTACGTTTGCGGCGGAATATCTGCAGACGCACAAGATTGAACAGAACTTCGAGGTGACGCCGCAGTTGCTGGACCAGCTTCATGCGTGGCTGGCCGAACACCGCATACAACCGAGCGTCAGGGACTGGACTACGGATCAGGACTTCATCACCAGCCGGCTGAAGACGGAGCTCTTTAATCAGGCATTCGGCGTGGAGCAGGGCGATCAGATCGAAGCGCAGCGCGACCCCGTGATCTTGAAGGCGCTGGAGACATTCGGCGCTCGTTAACCGCGCGCGGCTAAAGCGTGGGCCGGGTGCGTTCGGTGACGGGCTCCATGGGCTCGATTTCTACTCCCATCGGCGCGGCTTTGAGGTCCGCAAATCTGCGGGCTGTGACCATCACGCGCGATTCGAAGGAGCCAGTGGCTTTGTTGTAGGCCTCCACCGCGTTTTCGAGCGAACGGCCAATGTTATTCCAATGCTCGCCCATCACCGAGAGGCGTTTGTAGAGTTCTTTGCCCAATTCGCTGATTTCGGCAGCATTTTCCGCGAGCTTTTCCTGACGCCAGCCATAAGCAACGGCGCGCAGCAGGGCGATTAACGTTGTGGGCGTGGCGAGAATGATGTTCTGGCCCGCGCCGGCCTCAATCAGAGAGGGGTCGGCCTCCAACGCGGCGCTGAAGAAGCTTTCGCCAGGCAGAAACAGCACGATAAATTCGGGCGCGTGATCGAGATGATCCCAGTACGCCTTGCGGCTCAACTGAGTCATCTGGGTACGGACCTGCCGGGCGTGATCGCTGAGCGCGGCGCGTCGCGATTTTTCGTCGGGCGCTTCGATCGAGCGTAAGTAAGCTTCGAGCGGAGTCTTGGCGTCGACGATGATGGTTTTGCCGGCGGGCAGACGCACCAGAAGATCCGGACGGATGCGCGTTTCGCCGGAGCCGCTGGTGGTTTGCGAGTGAAAATCGCAATGCTCCAGCATGCCGGCCAACTCCACCACGCGGCGCAACTGAATTTCGCCCCAGTTGCCACGGACGTGCGGCGTGCGCAGCGCTGTGACCAGGCGCGCGGTTTCGCCGCGAAGCTGCGACTGGGTCTCCTGCATGCTGCGCACGTGCTCATGAAGCGCAGCGTAGGCGCCGGCCCGGGTCTTCTCCAGCTCCTGAATTTTGGAATCGACCTTTTCGAGCGATGCCTGCACCGGGGCTACGACTCCGGCCAGCGCTTTGGTGTTGCGCTCGATCGCGTCCGTGGAGAGCTGGCGAAGCGCTGCTTCCGACTCCTGTTTGCGAGATCGCAGGACCACCCATGCGAGCGCGAATCCGGCGACAAAGCAGAGGACTGGAAGCAGACCATCCATCTACAACAGCACGGGGTCGATCCGCGGATCGTCCTCCGCGCCCGCGGCCACGGCGTTGGCGCGCGGTTCGGGCGGCGTAAGGAATATGGCCAACGCGCGCTCATCGCCTTCAAAGAGCGAATCGACTAATTCGCGTATGGCGGCGCGGCGCATCTCTTCGCGTGAGGCCTCGGGCTTGTATAGAAAAGCCCGGCCCATTTTTCGGCGCGAAAGCTTGCCCTTGCGCACCAGCCGGTCCAGGACCGTCATGATGGTGGTGTAGGCGAGCGGCCGGGTGCGGACCACGATCTCTTGAACTTCCCGGACATTTCCTTCCCCCAATGTCCAAAGGGCGCTTAGACACAACAACTCGAGCGGTGGCGGTACATCGCGCGCAGTTCTTGGCATCAATTTTCTCGTTGGTTAGCAGGCGTTAAGGCCTGGCGTAGCTTGTCGGCGAATTGCGAATCCGGTTTGGCGGCAAACAACGGATGCTGCTGCGGCGGACGTGACGGGCCGGGCGCGGCAGACGCATGAACAGGAGCAGGTGCAGAAGGTACAGGAGCGGCGTGAGGAACGCCCGGAGCGGGATGCGGCTGCGACTCAGGGAACTGGGGTGGTTTGGAAGGCGTTGGTACATGCGCAACGCCATTGGCGGGCGCGGTTGCAAAATCGGTATCGTCGGGCGCGGCGGCGGGCTGGTCCATCGCGCGCGCGGGAACGGGCTGATCGTCCGCCCAGTAGCGCTCCATTTTGAGAACGGTGCGTTCGAGCGAAGCGCTGTAGCTGGTGAAACAGCCGTCCACCTGGCGATCGTTCTGGACGAGCGCGCGCATGCATTCCATTTTGGAATCGAGATCGTCCAAATGATGCAGCAGCAGCGCCTCCGGAAACTGGGGAACTTTGGGGGAGCCGAACTCCAGACGGCCGTGATGGCTCAGAATCAGATGCTCGACCAGCGTGCGCAGGCGCGGGGGAAAATCTTGCAGGCCCTGTAGCTTCGACGCCAGCATGCGCATGGCGATGTTGATGTGTCCGATTAACTGGCCGTCGGTCGAATACGAAAAACCGCGCTCGTAGTTGAGCTCGTAGATCTTGCCGATGTCGTGCAAAACGACGCCGGTGAGCAGGAGGTCGCGGTCGACGGCCGGGTAATGCGGCGCTACCAGATTGGCCAGCGAACAGAGGGACAGCACATGCTCGATCAGGCCGCCTAGAAACGCGTGATGAATCTGCTTGGCGGCGGGCGCGCGGCGATACCGCGCAGCAACATCGGAGTCGGCCAGGGTGAGCTCCAGCAAGCGCCGGAGATGTGGATTCGTAAGGCTGGCGACCACGGCATTCAGCTCGGACCACATCTCTTCGGGATCGCGCTTCGAAGACGGGAAGTAGTCGGCGAATTCAATTTCGCTGTCGTCCATGCGGCGCACCTTGTGAATAGTGAGCTGCGGGCGATTGTGAAAGATCTGAATCAGGCCTTTGACTTTAACAAAGTCGTCACGGTCAAACGCGTCGAGGACGTCAGAGACGTTGTCCCACATCTTGGCGTCAAGCTCGCCCGTGCGGTCTGCGAGCAGCAGCGAGAGATAGAGCTCGCCGCTTTTTTTCTGGCGGATCTCCTTGCTGTGGACCAGAAAGCTGGTGGTGATGACGCGATTAGGTTCAAGTTCGCTGACGAAGGGCGATTTCATTGTTTAATGGGCTCAGGCGGTCCCTTAGGCTTTTCCGGTTTGGCCGCTTTCGCGACGACGGTTTCAGAGCCGTGGGGGATGACGCCGAGGATCTTCTTTTGCTTGGTCTCCAAAGCGGCGTCCGCCGGGGCCGGCGCGCCAGGAGCAGCAGTGGCGGTGGTCGAAGCGGGTGCTGCAGTGGGCGCGGAAGCAGCGCCGGGGGTTGACGGAGCGGAGCCCGCGGGAGCGGCAGCGGTCTCGGAAGCGCCTGCGGCCGGAGCCGGAGCTACGGTCGCGGTTTCAACCGGGGACTCGGATCCCGAGGTTTCTTTGGTACCGGGCGCGACGCTGCCATGCGGAATCAGCCCGAGGAATTTCGGGCGACGGCGATGCGCGGCGACTTCTTCTTTGGTAGTGGTTTCCGGCTTCAAGCCGACCACTTCATGCCAACGCGTATCTTTACCGGGAGCGGCGCCGGTATCGACGTAACCATCTTTGATTTCGAGAAACGCCTGCTGGCGCAGCTTGGTCGCGAACTCGCGGAGTTTCGGTTCCATCAACGGACGGGCCAAAATGCTCTGGATCTCTTCCTTCGATTCATCGAATGATTCCTGGCCCGCATCGAACCGGTCGTCGATACGCAGGATGAAGAAGCCCTGGGGCGTCTTGACCGGATCGAGGACACTGCCCTTGGGCAATGAAAACGCTTTTTCGTCGAGTTCCTTGGCCATCATTCCACGTTCTCTGGGGGGAATCTGGCCGCCCTCTTTCGAGGTTTCGGGATCGTCCGAATTCGCGCGGGCCAAGTCGCTGAATTTTTCGCCATGGCGGGCGCGATTGGCAAGGTCCTGCGCCTTCTTTTCGGCCAGGGCAACTTGCTCCGCTGACTTGCCTTCGGTCGAGACCAAAATCTGGCTGAGGAAAACCTCATCTTTGCGCACGAAATCGGTCTTGTGCGCCTCGTAGTATTTCTGCATGGCGTCCTGGGGGACATTGATCTTGGACTGCACTTCCGATCCCACCAGGCGCTGCACCATGTATTGATCGACCGTCTTCTGCCTGAAATCTTCCCAAGACATGCCGGTCTGTTCGTGGATCCAATCGTGGAATTTATCCGGATCTGCAAATCCGCTGCGGACTTGCACGGAGGAAAAATACTTGTTTACGTCCGCGTCGACCTTGATATCGAGTTCTTTGGCCTTTTGAACGAAGAGGCGCTCGTCAATCATTTCGCGCAGCATGTCTTTCGCCTGCTCGTCCACAGCGCGGTCGAGCGCGGGGCCCGTGAGATGCTCCTGCTGCTGAATCTGCTGGCGAAGAATGACGCGATGTTCGGCCAGATCGCCGCGGGTGATGATGTCGCCGTTCACTTTTACGGCGATCTCTTCGACCACACGAACATCTGCCGCAAAAGCAGCGGTGCCGGTCATTGCGGTTGCAATGCAAAATACAACGGAACTACGAAGCATAGCGATTCCTCATTTTAACAGGCGCAACGGTGCAATTTATGGACCTTGCGGGAAATACTCTGCCTTAGAAGGCTTTGCGTAATTGCCCGGAACGCCGCCTGGGGACCGGGTGAGGTTCAGCCGTCACAGGCGTGCCCGAATGGAGAAGTTGCGCGCGTGCATGGCATACTCGTGATTTGTTCACTTATTCGGGTAACGATCTTTATTGCGAACGGGTTCCGCTTGCCGATATCGCAGCTCAAACGGGCACCCCGGCCTACGTGTATTCGGCCGCGACCGTGCTTGAAAACTTCCGCGCGTACGACGACGCTTTTGGCGGATCGATACCGCATCTGGTTTGCTACGCGGTAAAAGCGAACTCCTCACTGGCGCTGCTGAAGCTGCTGGCGACGGCAGGGGCGGGGTTCGACATCGTTTCGGGAGGCGAGCTTTTCCGCGTGCTGCAGGCCGGCGGCGATCCGGCGAAGGTGGTGTTTTCGGGCGTCGGCAAGACCGCGGACGAAGTGGATTACGCGCTCGCGAACGGGATACACGCGTTCAATTGCGAATCGGAGGGGGAACTGGCGCTGATCGACGCGATCGCGGCCAGACGCGGAGTGCAGGTCGGCTTTGCCATCCGCGTGAACCCGGACGTGGACGCGGCCACGCATCCTTATATTTCTACCGGGCTCACGGAGCATAAATTTGGCGTGGCGCTGGCCGAGACGCGAGACGTCTACGAACGTGCGCGCCAGTTTCGAAACCTGCGCGCGGAGGGCGTGAGCTGCCACATCGGGTCGCAGATCCTCGATCCCTCGCCGATTTATGAGGCCGTCGACAAGGTGCTGCGGCTGGCGGCGGAGTTGCGCGCGGCGGGGCATCCGATTCGCAGGCTGGATTTAGGCGGCGGGCTGGGCGTGGCTTATCGCGAGGGCGAGCGGACGCCGGAAATTGCGCCTTTCGTGCGCGCGATGGAGGACAAACTGCGCGCCAGCGGACTGCGGATCGAAGTGGAACCGGGCCGGTCGATCGTTGGGCCCGCAGGCGTGCTGTTGACTCGGGTTTTGTATCGCAAGCGAAACGGCAGCAAGGAATTCGTCGTGGTGGACGCGGCCATGAACGATTTGATCCGGCCGTCCCTCTATCGCGCGCATCACGAGATTGCGCCAGTGCGTAAGAATTCGATGCCGCAGGTGATCGCGGACGTGGTTGGACCAGTTTGTGAAACCGGGGATTTTCTGGCGCGTGGGCGCGAAATGGCGAATGCAATGCCGGGCGATTATCTGGCGGTGATGACGGCTGGCGCTTATGGTTTTGTCTTGTCCAGTAACTACAATTCGCGTCCGCGGGCTCCCGAAGTATTAGTCGAGGGCTCGCAGTTTCGAGTAATTCGAGCGCGCGAGACTTACGGCGACTTAGTGCGCGGGGAGTCCGCATGACGCCGGCCACTTACACCTGCTATCGCGCCGCGGGGCCGATTACGATCGACGGCAGGCTGGACGAGGGGTCCTGGCTGCGGGCGCCGAAATCGAACGCGTTCGTCGATATCGTGACGGGCGAGCCTGCCTGGTTCGACACGCGGGTGGCGATCCTTTGGGATGACTCGCACATCTATTTCGGCTTCTGGGCGGAAGAGAACGACGTTTGGGGAACCATGACCAAGCGCGACTCCAAAATTTGGGAAGAAAACGACCTGGAGATCTTCATCGGCGCGCGCGACGCCTATTACGAATTCGAAATTAACGCGCTGAATACGGTCTACGAAGTGTTTTGGATCTGGAAGGATATTTTTCGCCAGGGCTCGCCCTATTTCGGCCGGGCGGAGTTTGACCCGAGCACACAACGCACGATGACGCTTGGCGGCGTGGGCGGACACGTTCATCCGCGCGGCGAGCGTTGGGGATTTCTCGACTGGGATATGCCGGGGTTGCAAACCGCAGTGCATGTGGACGGCGTGGTGAACGGCCGGACGAAGACGGACCGCGGCTGGACTGCCGAAATTGCGATTCCGTGGCGCGGGTTGGAGTTACTCGCGGATTGCCGAGCGCTGCCGCCGCGCGATGGCGATGTATGGCGCATCGATTGTTCGCGCTTCGAAAAAATCGGCCGAAACGGAGAGGTGCTTGATCCATGCGTTGGCTGGACATGGAACCAGCACGGCCATTACGATTCCCACATACCCGAAGTTTTCCCGTATGTCACGTTTTCGCGGGACGCAGTGTAAGCGACCGGCGTACGCTATGGAACACTCTCCAGCCCTGTTCGGTCTGAAAACTGCCAGACTCGGGAATGTGCGGCATATTTTTTACTGTGCCATCGCGGTCACGATGGCGTTGCCACTACACGCCTATTCCGTTCTGACACACGAAGCGATTATTGATTCCGCGTGGGATCAGAATATTAAGCCGCTGCTGCTGAAACGTTATCCGAACGCGACCCACGAGCAACTTCGCGAAGCCCATGCGTACGCGTATGGCGGCTGCATCATTCAGGACATGGGTTATTACCCGTTCGGCAGCGAGTTGTTCAGCGACTTATTGCACTACGTTCGTAGTGGAGATTTTGTCGTAAATCAGATCGAGGAAGCGCAGAGCCTGGATGAGTACGCGTTCGCGTTAGGTTCGCTGGCGCATTACGCCGCGGATACGCAGGGACATTCGATCGCCGTGAATCCTTCGGTAGGCGTGCAATACCCGAAATTGGAGCACAAGTACGGGCATGACGTGACATACGCGGACGATCCAAATGCGCACATGAGCGTGGAGTTCGGTTTTGACGTGCTTCAGGTGGCGCATGGGAATTATGCGCCGCAAAGTTATCACGACTTTATTGGATTTGAAACCGCGAAGGACTTACTCAGCCGCGCTTTCTTGAAAACTTACGGTATTGAATTGAAGGACGTGTTTTTCAGCCTGGACCTGGCGCTCGGCACTTACCGCCACACTGTAAGTACGCTCATTCCGGAAATGACGAAAGTCGCGTGGGATCTGAACAAGAAAGATCTGATGAAGGACGGCTTGAATGTCACGCGGCAACGGTTTGTGTATAACCTTTCGCGCGGAAGTTATGAGAAGAACTGGGGCCGCGTATATCAAAAGCCGGGAATAGGCGCTCGCATTCTAGCCTTCCTCCTGCGGATCTTTCCGAGGGTTGGGCCCCTCAAAGCCGCAAAGCCGATGCCGCCCACGCCGGAGACGGCGAAATGGTTTCAAGATAGCTTCAACCACACGCTGTCGCTCTACCGCAGCCTGCTGGCAGATCAGGGACGAGGCCAGTTACATCTACAGAACATGAATTTCGATACTGGCGAGCCCACCAAGCCGGCAACTTACACGTTGGCCGACGATGCGTACGCCCAGCT
>DATAUH010000611.1:0-5594 GCA_036268375.1 Bryobacteraceae bacterium
GGCGCTTCGATTCGACTTTGTGCCAGTGAGGTTGATCGCGACCGCGTTTTGACGGAGACCCACATTCTTCAGTAACGTGGGCTTATCGTTGCGGTTTACGATTACAATTTCAGGACGCCCGTCGCCATCCAGATCGCCCACGGCGAGACCACGCGATGGGCGGCGCGGCGCAAATCCGGGCCCGGCGGCATCCGTAATATCGGCGAATCGGCCGTTGCCGAGATTCCGGTAAAGAAGCGTCTTTTCGCGATATGTTTCGCCGATGGCCGAGCGGTCAATTTCCGGATATATGTGGCCGTTCGCCATCACTAGATCTGGCCAGCCGTCTTCATCCACATCCAGAAAGGCAATGCCCCAACCGAGGAGCTGATTGCGGCCAAGCCCGGCCATTTGAGAAACATCTTCGAAGAACTTGCCGTCTTCGTTCTTATAGAGCGACGGGCGGTCACCAGAAAAGTTCGTCTTGGCAATGTCGAGGGCGCCGTTGCCGTCATAGTCGGCTACTGCAACTCCCATGCCGGCTTGCAACTGCCCATCGGCGTTATACGCAACGCCCGCTTCGTCTCCTTTCTCCTCAAACGCGCCGTTGTGCAGGTTGCGATAGAGCAGGCTCGCAGTTTGATCGCAGGCCACGTAGATGTCGGGCCAGCCATCGCCGTCGAAATCGGCTGTGACTACGCCTAAACCGTAGCGGCCGCCCGGTTTGAGGATACCGGCCCGTTCGGAAACATCGGTGAATGTGCCGTCGCCGTTGTTGTGATAAAGCACATTGCGCCCCAGTGGAAGACCGTGCGGCCCGCACCATACCTTCAGGCCCTTCCAGTCGCAGGTCTCCGTGCTTGGATTCGCGACTTGGGCCGGGTCGAGATCCACGTAGTTCGCAACGAACAGATCGAGGAATCCGTCGCGGTCGTAATCCAGGAATGCACAGCCGGAGCCCCAACGCACGCCGTCCACGGGCAGCCCAGCGCGCGCGGTAACGTCCTGAAACTTTCCGTTCCCGAGATTGCGATAGAGGCTGTTGTGGCCGTAGTAGGCAACGAATAGATCGGGATGGCCGTCGTTGTCGATATCGCCTACGCAGGCGCCTTGCGCCCATCCACTGCGTGTCAGGCCGGCTTCTTTACCGACCTCGGTGAAATGTCCGGCGCCATCGTTCTTATAAAGTTGGGACAGAGAAGGCGGTCCATTCGCGATAAAAACATCGTTGGCGCCATCCCCATCGAAATCGAAGATCGCCACGCCCGTACCCGTGCTTTCGAGAATCGAATCGGTTTTCTCTTTGCCGCCGAACGTATTCAAAACTGTCAGTCCCGACTTCGCAGCGACATCAATGAAACGAACGGCGGGACTTTCAACGGCAGCGGCAAAGAAAAACGCGATTAGGAACAAGCGCATGCTCAATGAATTCCCAGGTCGCGCAGAGATTGTACAGCTTGGCGGGCAACCGCGGCGTCGTTTCCGTTCGCGGCTTGGCGGAAATGCACGGCGGCGCCTTCCTTGTCGCCTTGTGCGGCAAGCACCGAGCCGAGCCGCAGATGGACTCCCGCCAAATTCGGCTTCAGAGACAAAGCTGCGGCATACTGGCGCGCTGCTTCGGACAGTTCGTTCTTGCGGGCATGAAGGCCTCCGAGCAGGTCGTGTGCTTCGGCGAGCGTGGAGTCTGCGCGCAATGCTTTTTCGGCCTGATTTTGCGCTTCAGTGAAACGGTCGGCGCGCGCCAGCGCCAAGGCGTAGTCGTATAAATATTGGCCGGAGGCATGAAGCTTGATGGCGCGCTCGAAATAGAAGGTAGCGTCTGCAAAAGTGCCCTTTTCGGCTAAAATGCGACCGCCCAGGTCCCAGGCGGCGTCGTCAAATGGGTCCGTGCGGAGCGCATCTTTAAGAGCCGCCTCGGAACGGGTGAGCTCGGCAAGACGGCGCGATTGATCGGGCAGCCACGGATCGAGCTGAATCGCTTTCTGAATTTTTTCCGGCGAAGATGTGAGCACGCCGTATCGAAACCAGGATTCGGGGTCGCCGGGCGCTGTCTCCACCGCGCGCGAGAGAATCCGCTCAGCGTGCGCGGTATCCACTTCCGCCAGTGCGCGCATCGTCCGGGTCGAACGTGGGTCAAGCAGCAACGCTTTCTGGTAGGCGGCGATGGCTTCCCCTGGCTTGCCCAGGCTCTTCCAGCCATCCCCCAGCACCATGTAAAATTCGGGGTCTTGTGGCTTGAGTTCATCGATCAGCCGGACGAGGTCCGGCATGCCGCCCGCGACGTTGTTCCCCAGTCCAACCTGCGCTACGGCACGGTACAACGCGTTTTGTGGGGTCTTCGGCAGCGGGGAAGGATAGTAGGGGGTCACCTCGCCGTGATATTCCTCTGGTGGATGCTCGGCGAATTCGGCGAGCGCGCCTGCGGGCGCGCGGCGCTGAATCAGATGGTCCGTCATGATCATGTGCGGGGCATCATCCGCGCGGCGTTTGGGCATGTGGCAGGTAATGCAGTCCGATGAGACGGCAGCGGATTGAGCCTGATGCGCCGAAGAATGGCACTTCATGCAGACGCTGGAATATTGGCGCACCGCCTCAGCGCCGCGAGGGATGCGATGCGGATCGTGACAGGTCGCGCATTCGAGCTTGCCACCGCTTGCCAAAAAACATCGGGATTGGCGCAACCGGTAAACGGAACTAACGATTTCAAATTTGCCATCATGTCCGGCGCCGGGCTTTTCATCGAAATTGATGGCGAAATCGACTAACGGCTGTCCTGGTATATAGGAGAACGTGCTCCGGTTGAAGCGCTGCAACACCGCGGGAATGCGAGCGCTGGTGGTTTCGAGGTGGCACTGCATACACACTTCCATGCGCCGCTCAGCGCTCAACCGCGCCGGGTTCACTATGCCCGCCCGTCCGCCGGTTCGCACGTGTTCGGCGCCCGGTCCATGGCAGCGCTGGCAATCGATTCCTTCGGGAAGCGCTCCCAGGAAAATTGGGTCATCACCAGGTCTTTCGTTCGCCGCTGGAATGTGGGGATAGGCGTCATGGCAGAACATACACTTGTAAGAAACAAACCGCCGTGTCCTTGGATGTTCAGTGTCGGAACCCGGAGACATAGCCCAGTGCCCGCCATGTTCGGGATACCAGGCAAGCGGCAGTTCGATCAGCATTCCTCGCTCGGTACGGTGCAGATAGGAACGGGCGTGGTTCCCGGAGCCCATCACGTAATCGACGCTAACCTCTTCCAAGTTGATTTCCTTGCCTGTTGAATCCAACTGCCACCGGCGTTGGAAATAACGTCCGTCCCGAATGGACATGGAGTAGTGACTATCGGAGAGGGCGTGATAGAAACCGCGGTTCTTGGCGTAGTCTTCAATTGTGTTGCCCTTTGTGGGGGCAAAGAACGAACGCGCCATTCCCGTGGCGGCATAACTGGCGGCGATTTCCCGGTGACATGTGGCGCAGAGTTTGGGATCGATATATCCCGCATCCTGGGGACTTGAGGACGCGGTCTGCCCTGCCAGACTGTAGACAATCAGCAACAGTGCCGGCGCCGATGGGGAAAGCCGCGACATAGATCCAGAGTCCGATTCTACGCCGTTTCCCTGACCATTGGACAACGGCCAGCCGTCTCATCCAGTAATTACCACCCCAAAGCCAAGCAACAACTAAGCCTTTAATTTTACGCACCTTTTGCGCAAACACTGTTGCTTCGCGTAATTGATGATGGTAGTATCCATCAAACCCACATTGCCCGCCAGGTCGGCGGATTAGGAGGGAGAAATGCCTCGTTGCTTCAAGGGACTTCGTCTGGCTTTGTTTGCCTTAACCGGCGCGTGCACGATGTTCGCACAGCGCGATCTTGCCACACTTGCCGGCACCATCAGTGATACCAGCAACGGCGTCGTAGCCAATGCGAGGGTGACCATCACTGAGGTGGAGACGGGTCAGGTTTATCAGATAACCACCAATAGTTTGGGCGAATTTGTGCGCCCCGCTTTAAAACCTTCCACGTACAACGTCAGCGTCACTGCGCCAGGGTTCAAGGTGTCCGAACAGAAGAATGTGCTTCTGACGGCGGGCGAACGCACCGGCGTCAATATCACTCTCGCAGTGGGAGACATTACGCAGACGGTGGAAGTGGCAGCGTCGGCGCCATTGCTACAAACAGAGAGCACGCATGTGGGCGCCGCGCTCGATACGAAGACCGTGACAGACGTGCCTTTGGGTGGAACGCGCAACCTGACTTATCTGGCGCGGTTAACGCCGGGCGTTGTGCCCGCCGAACCGGGCGCGCGTGACGCTGCGAACGGAGGCTTTTCCGCCAACGGCGTTCGTTCGAATGGCCAGAATAACTTTCTGCTGAACGGCGTAGACAATAACATCAACACAATCGACTTCCTCAATCAAACTTCGTACGCGATAGGCCCCGCCATTGATGCCGTCAGCGAAATCAGCATACAAACCAACGGCTATAACGCGGAATATGGACGCGCGGCTGGCGGCGTCATCAACGTGACGCTTAAGTCGGGCACGAATTCGGTTCACGGAAGCGTCTTCGAATACCTGCAGAACCGGGATCTCGACTCGAATACGTGGACGAACAATCGAGCGCGCGTGGGACGCGGACCGTTTGTTCAGAACCAATTCGGCGCGACGGCTGGAGGGCCGATTAGAAGAAATAGGCTCTTCATCTTCGGCGACTATCAGGGAACGCGTATTGCAGATTCCGGCGGTTCTGTGCCTGGCCTGGGTTATTCCGGATACACGACCATACCTACCGCCGCAATGAAGGCTGGCGACTTCTCCAGTCTGTTGGGCCCGTCGTATACGGGGACGGACGTCAACGGCAATCCAATCTCGATTCAGAAGGGCGCGATATACGATCCTCAATCGACCGTGTACCAGACAAACTCGTCGGGTTTCCAGATACCGGTTTCCAGAACGCAGTTCCCGGGCAATATTATCCCCGCAAATCGCATGGATCCGGCTTGGGCTAAGATCATGCAACTCTATCCGAATCCCAATCAACCAGTCATTACCGGGAACGCGCCGACTAACGATTATTACTACAACACAGTGGGCGGTTTGACCACAGACCAAGGGGACATGCGCGTCGACTACCGATTGAGTGATAAAGACACCTTGTTCGGATCGCTGAGTTGGTCGGATACTTCGAAGACCGATGGCGCTCCGCTGCCGGGCGCGCTTGATGACACCGGCTTCAATGGCGCGGGTGAGATCGATCTGAGCCGCAATGGCCAGATCAGTTACACCCATGTGTGGGGCTCCAATTTACTGACGGAAAGCCGCGTAGGCTTTACTCGCCTGGTGACCTCCCGCATTGGCGCGAATCCCGGTGGGGACTTGTTCACGCAGTTCGGCATCGGGGGCTACAACCCCACTGGCGCCACCGCCAACAATGGTGGCTTGCCTCAAATCGGCTTTTCGAATGGCTATCCCACAGTGGGCGCCACGGATTGGGTGCCGACGAAAGAATACAACAACGTTTGGGACCTGGTTCAGAACGTTGCGCTTAGCAAGGGCGCCCACGCCTACAAGTTTGGTTTCGAATTCCGTTCCGTGAAATTCCCGTTCTTTCAGGTACCCGA
>DATAUH010000612.1:0-4633 GCA_036268375.1 Bryobacteraceae bacterium
CGCTACGGACTCGATCGTCTCGCCAAAGACGCCGCCGCGGTCGGCATCGATGGCTGCTTGCTCATCGACGCCAGCGTCGAAGAGGCTCACGATTACGTCGGCGCCATGCACCAGCATGGCCTCGACACCGTCTTTCTCGCCGCGCCCACCAGCACCGAACGCCGCCTTAAACTAGTCGCTGAGTACTCTAGCGGTTTTGTTTATCTCGTCTCGCGCACTGGCGTTACCGGAGAGCGCGATTCCCTCTCCAACTCTCTCGAGCCTCTGATCAAAGCCACGCGCGCCATCACTCAATTGCCGCTTGCCGTCGGCTTCGGTATCTCGCGGCCGGAACAAGTGGCGGAAGTCGCAGCTCAAGCCGATGCGGTGGTGGTGGGCAGCGCCATCGTCCGCGTCATCGAAAAACACGCCTCCAGCCCGAATCTTCCAGGCGAGCTGGAATCCTTCGTCCGCCACCTTCGCGGCGGATTGGGAGCGCATGCATGACCGTAGAACAGGCCCGGGCCAAACTCAACGAATACCGCGTCGCGATAGATGACATCGATCGGCGTATCGTTTCGATACTCAACGAGCGCACTCAAATTGTCGAATGCATCGGCCGCGTGAAGCGCGAAGCCGATCTACCGGTGTACGAGCCACGCCGCGAAGATCTGGTTTACGCCAACATCGCCGCCGCGAACCACGGGCCCATCAGCCAGGAAGCAGTACATCGCATCTTTGAGCGCATCATCGATGAAATGCGGGGCATACAGCGCGACCGCATGAAACAACAGGGGGAACCATCATGCTGATCGTCATGGAACAAGGCGCCAGTGAGCCTCAAATTGAAACCGTCGTCGAGCGCCTCGTCACGCTCGGCTTCAACGTCCATCGTTCCACCGGCGTCATACACACCTTGCTCGGCGGCGTCGGCGGTCCCGATAACTTCGACCTCAGCGTCTTTGAAGTCATGGAGGGCGTCAAAGAGGCGCACCGTATCGTCTCGCCCTACAAACTCGCCAGCCGCAGCTTTCGTCCCGATGGCACCGTCGTCAAAATCGGCGGCGTCGAGATTGGCGGCGAACAGATCGTTGTCATGGCCGGCCCGTGCAGCGTCGAAAGCGATGAACAGATCGAGCACTCCGCCGAAATTGTTGCAAAGGGCGGCGCCAAGGTCATTCGCGGCGGCGCTTTCAAGCCGCGCAGTTCCCCTTACAGCTTTCAGGGCATGGGCGAAGACGGCCTCCGCTTGATGCGCGCCGCGGCCGATCGGCACGGACTCCTTGTCGTCAGCGAGGTTATGGAGATTGCGCAAATCCCGCTGCTCGCCAAATACGCCGATATCTTCCAGGTGGGCGCGCGCAATATGCAAAACTACAACCTGCTGCGCGAACTCGGCTCCCAACGGAAGCCTGTGCTGCTCAAGCGCGGCATCGCCGCCACCATCGAAGAGTTGCTCCTCTCCGCCGAATATGTTCTCTCGGGCGGCAACTACGACGTCATCCTCTGCGAACGCGGCATTCGTACTTTCGAAACCTACACGCGCAATACCATGGATATCTCAGCCATCCCGGTGGTTAAGCATCTCTCGCACCTTCCCATGATCGGAGACCCCTCGCACGGCACCGGCCGCCGCGACAAAGTTGCGCCCATGGCGCGGGCCGCAATTGCAGCGGGCGCCGACGGACTGATCATCGAAGTCCATCCCGATCCCGATCGCGCCATGAGCGACGGCGCCCAGTCGCTTCGTCCCGACCAGTTCGCTCAGCTCATGGATCAACTGCGCAAGATCGCTCCCGCGGTTGGCCGAACCATCTGACATGCAGACCGTCGCTATCGTTGGAACCGGACTTATTGGCGCATCGTTTGGCCTGGCTCTGCGCAGAGCCGGATTTGAAGGCGAAATCATCGGGGTTAGCAGTGAACGCGCCACGGCCGACGCGCTTGCCGCCGGCGCCATTCACCGCTCGGCAACGTTGACCGAAGCCGCTGCCTCAGCCGATCTCATTTTTCTCTCGCAGACCATCGGCCGGATCGTCGATACCATCCGCCACCTCGATCCGCTTGTCAAACCAGGCGCACTAGTCACCGACGCCGGTAGCACCAAATGCGAAATTGTCGATGCCGCCCTGCAACACCTCACGCGCTGTCAATTTCTCGGTGGCCATCCCATGGCCGGCAAGGAACGCCGCGGCGCCTCCGAAGCGAGCGCCGAACTTTTTGACGGCCAGGTCTGGCTGCTCACCCCGGAGGAATCGAGCGCTCTCGACACCGCCGCCGCGCGCGAGTTCCGTTCCTGGTTGGGCCGCATCGGCGCGCGCGTCGCCGTGCTGAATTGCGAGGCGCACGATAGCATCGTGGCTCTCACGTCTCATCTACCGCAATTGGCGTCCACCGCGCTCGCGGCGCTGCTCAAGAACAAGCTGCTCGAAGGACAAAACACGATTTCCGGCTCCGGCCTGCGCGACATGACGCGCCTCGCGCTCAGCTCCTACGATCTCTGGCGCGACATCCTGGCTACGAACTCCACGCGTATCGACGCCGCGCTTGGCGCTTACATTCAAGAGCTCGAACACATCCGTGAAAACCTTCGCACGCGCCAATTGCAAGATGAATTTCAACGCGCTTCCGAGTTCGCCGAACAAACACGCAAGAAATAGCCGCTCATGGCTCACGACCGTATCATCCGCCGCGACTTCCTAAATCGAACTCTTCTCGGCGCCGGCGCTGCTCTTCTGAACATGCCCGCGCCAGCGTCCGCCGCCGACACATACACCGGCTACGCGGGCGTCGGCGACTACGCTAGATCAAACGGCGACCCGTGGTCCGTTGTCGAAGCCGGGCACAAATTTCGCGACGGCGCCTATCAATCCGCCCACATCGTCGATACACCCGATCAGCCCGATGTCGTCATCATCGGCGCCGGCCTCACGGGACTCTCTGCAGCTTACTATCTGCGCAAAGCCTCTGGTTCGCGCAAGTGCCTGCTGCTTGAAAATCACGCCATGTTCGGCGGACACTGCAAGCAGAACGATTTTCTCGTCTCGGGCTATCGCCTCACCGGCCCGCAAGCCTCCAACGACTTCGGTGTTCCACGCCCCGGCTCTGGGCAAATGGACGAACTCTTCACAGAGCTTCATATTCCTCGAGAGTTCAAGTGGACACTGCTCAGCACGTCTTATGAGGATGCGTCGCCGCTGCGCATTCCGCGCGACAACTATTCGCACATGGACGGCATTAACGATACGCAAGTCGATGTGGCTTATTTCTTCAACGGCAAATGGGCGTACAACATCTTCGCCAACAATCTTGCAGAGGCGCCTTTCCCCGAGAACGTCAAGCGCGACCTTATTAAGTGGCGCTCCACCACGGGTGGCAACGAATCGGTCCAGCGCCATCTCGATTCCATCACCTATCGCCAATACATCGAAGGCGAGTTGGGGCTCAGCCCCGAGGTCACCAAGTTCGTCTCTCCCGTCATCGGACTTATCTGTGGCGCCAGTCCCGATGCTGTCTGTGCGCGCGCCGGCCACAATCTTGTCCGCCCCATGAATTCCGCGCCCGGCATTTCGTTTCCTGGCGGCAACACTACCTTCGCGCGCCACCTCGTCAAAGCCCTGGTTCCCAACGCCATCGCTGGCAACCTCGATTTCGACGACGTCTTCTCCAACTCCGTCAACTTCAACGCGCTCGATCGGGCCGATGCGCCCGTTCGCATACGCCTCGGCGCCACCGTCATTCGCCTGGAACACCAAGGCTCCGGCGTCGCGGTCGTCTACGAACGGAACGGCAAGCTCTACCGCACGCGCGCACGCGCCGCCGTGGCTGCATCCGCCGGTTGGGCGAATCGGCATCTAGTTGCGGACCTTCCGTCTGAGATCCGCGCCGCTTACGATCAATTCTTCTACGCCCCCGCGCTTAGCGTGAATGTAGCGCTTCGTCACTGGGGCTTCCTCCGCGCGCCCGCCATTCGCTATTTCGATGGCGAATTCGGCTGGTCGTGCAATATTCGCCAGCCCATGTCGATCGGCGCCAAGCCGCAGCCACTCGATCCCGGCAAGCCGATTGTTCTGACGTTCTACACCGGCCTCTATCAAGCGGGCCTTTCACCCAAAGACCAGGGAGAAGCGGGCCGCAAGAAGCTGCTCTCTACCTCTTATGCTGAATACGAACGCCAGATTCGCGCGCAGCTCACTACCCTTTTCGCGTCCGCAGGTTTCAATGCCTCGCGCGACATCGCTGGCATCGTGCTCAATCGCTGGGGCCATGCGCGCATCATCCAGCCACCCGGCTTTTACTACGGCGTCGACGGCAAGCCGTCTGTGCGTCAGATCGTCGAGCGCGGCTTCGGCAAAATCGCTATCGCGCATTCCGAATTGAACGGTCACCAGAGCGCCACTGGCGCAATCGCGCAAGGCAAACGCGCCGCCGAAGCGCTGCCGTCATAAGCTGCACTTCGTGATCACGAAACGCCTAAGCGCGGGCCGGTGTTACTCGAAAAAAGCTGCGGAGCCGCCGACCCACTCCATCCCTTTATTGTGGTCCACGCCCATCTGCGCGCCACGGCCCATGCGGATGATCGTATTCATCGGCCGCAGGTAGTCTGTCCATACATACATGATTCGGACCTCGATTCTGTTGGGGCCGTACGGCG
>DATAUH010000613.1:0-5932 GCA_036268375.1 Bryobacteraceae bacterium
GGTCGATCTGACCTCGCTGTACACGCAAAGCTGGGCATACGGCACCTCGATTACGCCCCTACAGCTACCCGTCTCATCGTTCTATCCGTTATTGAGTGCAAGCGATAGCGTGCTGTGGCAGAAGGGCGCCCACTCGATCACCTTCGGCGGCACGTGGTGGCGCGAGCAGGACCACTACTGGAATAGCCCCAGCGGCTACCCGCGCTATACGTTTGGCGTGTCGAGCGTGGATCCTGTGGCGACAGCCTTCACGAATGCGCTCGGGGGCGCTGGCACGACGGCGCTTACGAACGCTCAGAACCTGTATGCGACGCTGACCGGAAGAATTTCCGGCGTCACCACTACGCGGCCCCTCAATTTCGCGACCAAGCAGTACAAGCCTTTCGGGCAATACAATTTGGATGAGGTGCAGCAGTCCGCCGGGTTCTTCTTCCAGGATCGCTGGCGCCTCAGTTCCGCTTTGACGTTGAATTACGGTCTGCGCTGGGACCTCATCGGCGATGACCACGATGTCAACGGCGACTATACGAGCGCTCCTTCGGTGGCAGATCTCTGGGGACCCACGACGACCGGCGTGAGCTTCCAGCCCGGCGCCTTGGGCGGAGTGCAGAATCCGCAGATGGTCGCCGCGGTGCATCACTACAAGTCCTCCTACCTGAATCCTGAGCCTGCGATCGCGTTGGCGTATAGCCCGTCCGCGGATGGAGGCCCGCTCGGTAAGTTGATCGGCAAAGATAGAACGGTCATCCGGGCCGGCTACTCGATGCGCGTCTACAACGAAGGCCAGCAGAACTTCTGGGCCTTCGGTTCCAGCAGCGGCGCGTTTTTCTATCAGTCGCTGAGCCTCACTCCAACCACCGCGACCGGCCAGGGAAACTTCCAACCCGGGTCGCTCACCTTCGGCGATACGTTGCCTGCGTATCTGGGCAGCCCGGCTACTTGGGCAGCTTCCATCCCACAGGCCAACACCACATTTTCGAGCACGGCGCCCTGGGGATTCAATCCGAATATTCGCGTGCCGTACATCGAAGAATGGAACTTCGGCATTCAACGGCAGCTTGGCGCGAACAACGCGCTTGAGATCCGCTATGTGGGCAACGTGGCCATGCACGCCTGGACCGGCTACAACATCAACGAAGTCAACATCTACGAAAACGGCTTCCTGAACGATTTTCAGAGCGCGCAAAACAACCTGGCGATCAACGTTGCCAATAGCAAGGGCAGCACGTTCGCCAATAACGGTCTGCCCGGTCAAAAGGCAATGCCGATCATGGCGGCCGCCTTTGGCGGAACCACGGGCACGAACTACACCAACGGCACCTTCGTTACGTACCTGCAGACAGGCCAAGCTGGCGCGATGGCGCTGAACATTGCCGGTAATCAGGCTTTCGTGTGCAACATGTTCGGCGCGACGTTTTCGCCCTGCGCGGCGCGCGGCGTGACGGGACCTGGGACCTATCCCATCAACTTTTGGCAGGTGAATCCGTATGCTACTGGCCGCTCGGTGCAGTATGAAGATTCCTCGGGGCATTCCAATTACAACGGCTTGCAGTTGGAATTCCGCCAACGGCTGCGCCATGGCATGCAGTTCAACGTCAACTACACCTTGGCTCATGCTTTGGGCTTGATCGCGCAGAACGCGATTCAGGGACAAGGCAGCGGCAACAGCAACTTGTATTACACGAACCGAGATTTCCGGCTGAACTATTCGCCCAGCGCGTTTGACATACGGCACGTAGTGCACATCAGCGGTACTTACGATTTACCGTTCGGCAAGAACCGCGCGTTCTTCACGCAGAGCCATCTGGCGGATCGCGTGATTGGCGGATGGACTCTGGGCGCAATCTCCAATTTCGAGACCGGCACACCGGTGGTCTTGAACGGTGGGTACGACACGATGAATCAAAATGATTCGGGCGTAGTCCTCCAGAGCGGACTGACGGTGGCTCAGATGCAATCGTCTATGGGCGTTTATCACACTGGCAGTCCCTGGGCTTACTTCATCAACCCGAAGTACATCGCATCGAACGGCTCCGCCAACGCGAGTTACATCGCGCCCGAAACGGCGGCGGGCGTGTACGGTTACCATCCGGTGCTGTACGGACCGCATTGGTTCAGCATGGATCTTTCGCTGAACAAGAACGTCGCGATTACGGAGCGTGTGCGACTGGCGTTCCAGGCCGAATGCCTGAATGTTTTGAACCATCCCACCTGGGGACCGGTCACCAGTGGGACCAGCGTGGCGACGGCGACGGGCCTCAGCTTCGGACAGACGACGGGCGGTCCAACTGGTCCGCGCGTGCTCGAATTTCGCGCCAATATTGAGTTTTAGAACGAAAGCATAGCGGTCGAACCTATCAGTAACCTCCGCGGAAGTTGGAACAGACAAATCCGTTCCAGCCTCCGCGTTTTTTTTGTGGCATATCGTTCGGAATATGGACGGCGTGGTTCCGCGCTGCAGATGTCATCGGAAGTCGGCAAGCCTGCTGGCAATCGAAGGCGTGCGATGAAGGACATAAAAAAAGGGAGATGGCCGAAGCCATCTCCCGAGCGGGTTTGCAGGTAGATCAGTTTTACTTCGTAGTTGCGGGAGCCGCACCGGGCAGCGTGTAACGAAGGTCGACGAACACTTCGTTCAAGCTGGCGTTTGAAGGCGAGCCAGCCGCGACGCTCCACGGGTTGCGCTGCAGATAGTCATACTGGAAAATCAAGTTCAAAGCGCCGTAGCGAGGATCCTTCCAGAAAGCCTGGTTGAAGCCGATAGTGGCTTCTTGGATCGTACGGTTATTGCTGCTGGCGGAGCCCGAGAAGCCGTATCCCACCAGCGTTTTCCCGTTGGCGTCCACAGCCGAATTGCGCTGCACGTAGATGCCGCCGTAGTAGCCGAAGATGAGCGTGTTCTTGCGCATCCATTCAAAGCCGGTCACGGTCGATCCGGAATGGATGGGCGAGATGCTGCCATCGGCGCGCACAATCAGGTCCGGCGCCTGGCCGAACATGTAGCGGCCGCCGCCATCGCTCCAATAATTGTTGGTCAAGATCCGCAGTCCGGGCGCGATCTGGAAGTTCAGGTTGAGGAATCCGCCGGCGCCCTGCGCGGAGAACTTCTGCAGGTTTACGGGATTCGCGATTTTAAAACTGCGCTCGATACCGCCGAACTCCACGTGGAAAACTTTCGAAGGATCGAAAGCCAGTTTCGCAATCACGTCTGGCGCGATGTTGGGAACGCTGGTCGTGGTTTGGCCGTTATTCAACTGGGTACCGGCCAGCGCGCTCAGAGCTGACGGAAGCGTCGGAGAAGGTCCGCCGGAGGAGCCGCCGAAATATTGTTCCGGGTCATCAATTGCCAGCGCGAACGCCGCCTTATCAGACGCATGGTAAACCAAACGCACTTCGGGTTGACGGGCCCACACCAAACCCGCCTGGTAATTGGTGTCCATGTTTTGTGTGTAGAAGAGATTTCCAGGCAACGGAGAAATTCCGGTCCGGCCGGGAGTCATCAAGCTCCACGTTTGGCCACCCAGCAGTTCCCAGCCGTTCTTCGAGACGTCCACCCAATATAAGCGCGAACGCAAGGTGTTGGAGTTGCTGCTGACTACCAAGTTGGCAGGGGCGTTGCCCAGGAAGTCCGCTTCCATGTAGCCGATGACATGGGCGCCTTTGACATCGCCATCGACGCGGAAGCCGATGCGCGAGTTCTGTATGCTCAGGCGGAATTCGTTGAGATTCGTCTGATAAACGTTGCCGTAGGGGATCGAGCCGAAGCTCGTTCCGATGCTGCCTCCGGCAACTTTGTCATGCCAAACGCCGGTAAGATCCATGAAGCCGATGGGAGTAATCGAGACATCGCCGAGTTTCAATTGCAGCGGCGAATCGGGCGCTTGATATGGCGTGAAGCGGGGCGAAGGCGCGCTCAAAGGCGATGAAGCGGAAGGGCGCGTCACCGGCGGCGGCGCAATCATCGGGGTCGTGCTGGCGATCAATGGGCGCGTCGGTTGGGGGTTTGCAGCCGGAATCGCCGGTGCTGCGTCGTTGTTGGAAGCGGTGTTTGCAGTTGGTGCGGCGTCGGTTTTGGCCGTTGCCGCATCCAGCTTTTTAGATAATGTTTGCAGTTGCTGTTGTAGCTGTTGTACCTGGGCTTTGAGTTGCGCGATTTCGTCAGGCGTTTGCTGAGCCAGCGAAACGCCGGCAAGCAGGACGGAAATTGCCGCCGCCGACCCGAAACGAGCTAATCCTCTCTTTGTCATTCGGTTCTGTCTCCTGATTTCCGGTCGCCCGGATGGAATGCCACTTGTCTAACTGCACGGGCTGAAAAACACGCTTCAAGCGTGTGCCGCAGCGCGTTTGCACCGCGTTTTTAGGGCCTGCTTTTACTTTTCTTCCCGGAGCGTATCAGCCCGACACCCATAGAAGAATTAACAATCAGTGACAATTTCATGAAATGCTCCGCAACACTTGGCGGGGCTGCTATCGTGCGGCTAAATTTTCGGCGGGATCGTGTTTTCGCGAAGTCTTCGCATCATAATGTGGGAGTGTGGAAAGGAACCAGTCTGCGCCCCAGCATCGCAGTGGGCGCGGGCCTTACGGCTTTTTCGCTCATCGCGCTCAAAATATTTCTCCCGGAATCGAACCCGTTGGGCATCATTGCCGCGGGCGCCACAATAGGCGTTGCGGGCGTGGTGGGTTCGAATCTTTTGTTCTCTTACTTTTTAGAAAAGGCGCGCTCATCGTCAGAGGTTGCAGCGGAGCGTCTGCAGGAAGCCGTAGATAATCTGCAGCGTGAACGCAGCCGCCTGGAAGCGATTCTGGGCAGCATGATCGAAGGCGTGGTGGCGGTAGACCCCCAACTGCACATCACGTTTCTCAATCGCTCTTTCGCGAATGCGCTCGAAGTGCGGATCCCGCTCGAGCCGCGCACTCCGCTGGTTTCAGTAGTGCGCGATCATGAGCTGCTGGAGATGTTCAACGCCGTATTCGCTTCGGGAGAGCCGATTCAGGGACGCCTGACGCTTTCGGCTTCGGGCGCGCGCACGTTCGCGGTACAGGTGACGCCGCTCGCGGACGCTTCCACGCGCGGCGCCATCGGAATGTTTTACGACATCACCGAAATCGAACGCCTGGAGCGCATCCGAAAAGACTTCGTGGCCAACGTGTCGCATGAGCTTCGAACTCCGCTCGCCGCCATCAGCGGATATGCGGAAACGCTGCTCGAAGGCGCGCTCGACGACCCTGACAACAGCCGGCGTTTTGCCGAAATTATCCTGAACAAAGCGCGGCAACTCGCGAATATCGTTTCCGATTTGCTGGTGCTTTCAACCTTGGAAGGCGGCAAACCTCCGGCGCCGGAGCCGGTCTCGCTTCGGGACAGCATCTCTTCGGCGCTGCGCACGGTGGAACCGGTGGCGAAAGCGCGCCAGGTAAATCTGGTGTTTGACAACGGCGAGGATGAGCATGTGATGGGCTATGAGATTCGTCTCGAGCAGGTGTGGGTGAATCTTCTCGACAACGCCATCAAGTTCAACCGTCCTGATGGCGAGGTGCGCGTAGAGATGCGCCGTGAGCCGGACCGCGCCATCGTGCGCGTCTGCGACACCGGTCTGGGCATCCCCTCACGAGATCTGCCGCGGGTTTTCGAGCGCTTTTATCGCGTCGACAAGGCGCGGTCACGCGCTACCGGCGGCACAGGTTTGGGCTTGGCAATCGTCAAGCACGCAGTGGAGCAAATGGGCGGATCGGTTGCGGTGGAGAGCCGTTTGGGGCAGGGCACTACGTTTACGGTGGTCCTGCCGCCGCTCGAGGCAGGTAACGGTACTGTCAAGGCCGCAAGCAAACCTTGAGGCTAAGCCGCGGCGCGTCCAACGGCTATCATAGACCGAGGGGTTGAGCATGAAGGGGATCGTCGCAGGGCTACTCTTATCGTGCCTGATTTTAG
>DATAUH010000614.1:0-16879 GCA_036268375.1 Bryobacteraceae bacterium
ACGCTTGCCGCTCAGTATGCCGTTTGCGATTTCAAGCCGTAGTGTCCCAATTCTGTAAAACGAACATTTGGTGTTTTCTTAGAATCATTGATGACTTAAGCGCACTCTTCCAACTTCTAGGGTGCTTCGACGTCATGTATATGCAAAGGTACTAACACGTTCTTGAAGTCTCGCGTGTGTTTGGGGAAGCAGCGCGCAGCCTCAGGATCCCTTCTCTCAGTGAAATCCATTTAGACCGACCAGATAAGGATTCCTATCATGGCTCAGCCCGGTTTTGTGCGCGCACGCATGTCCCGTATTGCCGTCGCTGTCGTTGTTTTTGGACTCTTATTGTCTGCCATTTCGGCGGATGCGCGCGAGGAGCACGAGCCATCACCACGGCCGCAGAGTTCCCAGACGGGTCCGAGGATTTGGCTGAGCGAAACGCGCGACGTGCGCGCGGAACACGTAGGTGCAACTACGAACGAACAAACACTCGCACGCATTGTCGCGTCGGGTCAGGCGACCGCTCTGTCCCTCGCCAAGGGCGATTTTGACGGAGACGGTGTCGAAGACCTGGTCATCGGCTACGCTACGCCGACAGGCGGCGCGATTGCTCTGCATCGTGGGAACGTCGACGCATTTGCTCCGCAGAGCGAAGCATCGTTCCAGGCCATCAGCCGCGGGGAGTTCCCTTCTCCCTTTTTGACCCAGGCTCATGTCTACCAGGTGCCGGTCCGCCCGGACTTTATCGCCGCTGGAGACTTTACGGGGCTTGGAAATCTGGATCTGGTCGTCGCAAGCCGCGAAGACAACAGCATCTATGTTCTACCCGGACTCGCTCAGGGCAAATTTGGTTCGCCGCAGCAAGTCCAATTGGCCGGCAAACTGAACGCGCTGGCTTCCGGAAGACTCGGAACGGGGCAAACCTTCAGCAACGTGATTTTGGGAATCACAAGTCCGGCCGGCAACCCTTCCCTTTTGGTTTTGGGTGGAACTGAGATTGGCTTGGGTATCGTCGCCAATTTCCCGCTGGCGGCTCCTGTTTCGAATGTGGTCTTCGGTGATTTTGGCGAGAGCGGGGATGACGTAGCGTTTCTGTCGGGCGATCAAGTTGTTCTATTGCATGCTCTGACGATGAGGCTTGAGACGCTCTCGCTGCCGGTATCCGCGCGTTCGATGGTCGTAGGCTCTTTCATCTACGATCGCAACTCCCACTCGCAGATCGCCCTGCTCGATTCGAACGGCAGCCTGCATTTCGTGGCGCCAAACGAATTTGATCCTAGCGTTCGGACGACGGAAGAACTGAAAGCGATTCGCCAGGCGACGCGCCGAGGATTTGCCAATTCATCCGTTCCCGGCCACGCGATTGCTGCCAGCGGCTGGAAAGTGGCTGAGAGCGTGCCCGGCATCACCTCGTTCGGAGGCGTTCAGGCCCCGGTGCTTCTCCGTACGCGCATATCCGATCACGGCGCCGACGATGTCATGGTGTTGAATCCGGCGACGGGGCAGATGTTGGTCGTCTTTCATCCCGATGCAACACCGGGCGCAAGCACTTTCGCTCCGGCGCAGATTTCAAGCCGACCTTATTCGGGCTCTCCGGTCACAGCAATCTCGACGCGCGTCAATATCGATGGTCGCTCTGGCGTGATCGCGTTGCATTCGGGCCAAGCCACGCCCTCGGTGATGATGCCGCTGCCCGACCCAACTTTCTTCGTCAACAGATTCGACGATCCGACACCGGGCACGACCGCGGCGACCTGCAACAACGTCAGCAACGCTGACACCTCCTCATCCTGCTCGTTGCGCGAAGCTGTTCTCAAAGCAAACGCTACCGCCGGCACCGACACCATCACACTCGCGGCCGGAACGTACACGCTCTCCATCGCGCGCCAAGCGGGGGACAACACCGGCGCGCACGGCGGCCTCTATATCAACGATTCGGTGAACATCGTCGGTGCGGGTCAGGCCAACACAATCATTCAGGGCGGCACCTCGGCGGCAACCGGAGTCGACCTGGTATTCGCCGTGAACGAAGACATTCAGACCATCACGAACGCATCCGCGAGCTTCTCGAACCTCACAATTCAATTCGGCCACAACCGAGGCAGCGTCGCCGGCACCGACGGCGACGGCGGCTGCATGGAGCACGATACGGGTTCGAGTGGTGCGGCAACGCTGACACTCAACAACGTCACGATCCAGAATTGCGTGACTCAGGACGGCAACGGCGGCGGCCTCGTTCTGTTCAATGTTTCGTCAGGCATCGCCGGCGGCGGAACCGGAGCGGCATCGATTTCCAACAGCATTTTTCAGGGGAACTCCGTCGCGGAACAGGGAGCCGGTTCCACCGGCAGCGGCGGCGCAATCTGGGTGTCCGACCTGGCTCGCATGGCGATGTCGAATTCGAGCGTGAAAAATAACTCCGCGAACCAGGTGAATGGCGGGGGCAGAGGCACGTCGGGCGGACTATTTATCTTCGGCGCCGGAGCTGGAGAACCGCAAATTCAAATTCACAGTTCTACGATTTCCGGAAACAGCGCGGCCGGCGAAGGCGGTGGCATCAACAGCACGCGAGCCTTACTGATCGATGGCACGCTAGCAAGCCCGACGGTTATCAGCGGAAACACTACTGGCGCAAACGGCGGCGGCGTTCAAGTCGGCGGCGGAATTTACCTAGATCAGGCTTCGCCCGATACAGCTACGATCACGAAAGTCACGATCACAGGAAACACGGCCACGGGCAACGGCGGCGGTATCGCCATTGGAAATGACAACCCAGGCGCGGGACCAGTAACCATTCATTTCAGCCGTGTTGCGGGCAATACCGGGGCGAGCGGCAGCAACAACCTCGACAACGATCGCACGGCCGTCAACGCGACGGCCAATTGGTGGGGAACCAACACGCCGTCCGGCACGATCACGAATCGCAACACGGGGACGACCGACATTTCCACGTTTGCCAAACTCACGAACACAGCGAGTCCCTCGACGCTAAAGATCAACAGCAGTTCCACGCTGAGTGCGGATTTGAGCAAAGACAACAACGGCTCCGCGGCAACGCTGGCGGGTAATCTGGACGAATTGGTAGGCCTGCCTGTCACCTTTAACAACGCGGTCCTGGGGTCCGTTCCACAAGCGCAGCCCGAATCTCTCAACTCCAGCGCACAAGCCACCGCAACCTTCATCGCGGGCGGCACCTCCGGAAACGGCTCGGTGGATGCGACCCTGGACCAACAGACGGTTACGGCAAGCATCGTCATTGTTGAGCCCTTGCGGGTCGTCAAGACTTTCAACCCGACGACCGTTGCGGTCGGCGCGTCTTCCACACTTTCGTTCGCAGTAACCAATCCCAATACGATTGCGAGCGATGCGAGCTTTACGGATACTCTCCCCGCAGGGCTCGTTGTCGCGGTTACGCCCGGCGTGACTAACACTTGCGGCGGTACGGTTACAGCCACCGCAGGGTCCGGCAGCGTAGGCTTTTCGAACGCCACCCTGCCTGTCGGTGCTTGCTCTATCACCGTAAAGGTCAGCAGCGCGACCGACAGCGCATACAACAACACCGTCACGATCAATTCCACCACGGCAGGAACCGGCGCGCTGTCGACCTCTTCCGCGACGTTGACCGTGGTCGCGCCGCCATCCATTGCGAAAACCTTCGGGGCAGCGACGCTTCCGTTGAACGGCACGACGAGCCTGACCTTCACGGTCACCAATGCAAACGTGAACACGACTTTCAACGGTCTGGCGTTCACCGACAGTCTCCCGGCTGGACTTGTGGTTGGCCCCACGCCAGGGCTGACGAACAACTGCGGCGGCACAGCCACGGCTACGGCGGGAGCTTCTTCCCTCAGCTTGAGCGGCGGAACGCTGGCTGCAGGTGCAAACTGCACCGTCAGCGTCACAGTTCAAGGCACCACGGCGGGCGTGAAGAATAACAGTGTCACTGTTAGCTCCACGAATGCCGGCACCGGCAACACGTCAAACGCCTCCGTCACGGTCGTAGGCGCAGCCACGATCAGTAAATCGTTTGGTGTAGCCAGCATTCCTCTGAACGGTTCGACTAGTCTCAGCTTCACGGTTACAAATCCGAACACGACGACCGCGCTCAGCGGAGTCGCTTTCAGCGACACTCTCCCGGCTGGCTTGGTCGTCTCCACTCCCAATGGCTTAACTGGGACGTGCGGATCCGGAACGATCACAGCCACGGCAGGCTCAGGCGGGGTCACGCTTTCCGGTGGAACGATTGCTACCAGCGGCTCGTGCACTTTCTCCGTTAACATCACCGGAACCATCGCCGGCGCCAAGAGCAATACGACCGGCGCCCTCAGCTCGAACGAAGGCGGGACTGGCGGAACCGCTACTGCCACGATCAATGTCGTGGCACCTCCGTGGATCACGAAAGCTTTTAGTCCGACGTCGATCGCGCTAAACGCGACGACTTCCGTCACCTTCACAATCACGAATCCCTCGGTGAACGCGGTATCTCTTACGGGCGTAGCCTTTACCGATACACTCCCCACCGGATTGATGGTCGCGAACGCGTCCGCCACGGTCTGTGGCGGGACCGTTACGACGACCGCACCGACGGGTATTGCGACAACAGGCGCTACGGTCGCGGCAAACAGCCAGTGCCAGTTCAGCATCACGGTGACAGGCGCGGCCGCGGGGCAATTTACCAACACCACGGGCGCCGTTACTTCGACTAACGGGGGAACCGGCAACACCGCTTCCGCGAACCTCACCGTCGCTACACCTCCATCTATCACCAAGGCTTTTGGCGCGGCGTCGGTTCCGACCGGCAGCACAACTTCGCTCACATTCAATATCACCAATCCGAATACGAGCCTTGCCCTCACCGGCCTGGCATTCACAGATAGCTTCCCGGCTGGGCTCGTTGTCGCCGGCACTCCAGCACTTTCGAACACGTGCGGCGGCACCGCTACCGCAACCGCGGGCGCTTCTGCGGTCAGTCTCTCCGCAGGCACACGGCCCGCCAGCGGAACCTGCGCTGTCTCCCTTAACGTCACCGGAACCACCGCGGGCGTCAAAAACAACTCCGTCACCATCACTTCGACCGAAGCCGGGACAGGCAATACTTCGAACGCGTCCCTGACCGTAGTTGGTGCGCCGGTGCTCACAAAAGCATTTGGCGCCGCCAGTATTCCACTGAATGGTTCGACGAGCCTGAGCTTCACGGCGCAAAACAACAACGCGGCTTCCGGCGCCACGGGCGTAGCTTTTAGCGACACGCTGCCTGCGGGCTTGGTCGTCGCCACGCCTAACGGACTCACCGGCTCATGCGGAACCGGCACCATCACCGCAACTGCGGGAGGCGGAGCCGTCAGCCTTTCCGGCGGAACGATTGCCTCCAGCAGTTCGTGCACTTTCTCGGTCAACGTCACCGGCGCGACCGCCGGTGCCAAGACCAACACGACGGGCGCGATCAGCTCGACCGAAGGCGGCACTGGCGGAACCGCGACGGCCTCCATCAACGTCGTAGCACCTCCATCGATCGCAAAGGCGTTCAATCCCACGGGCATCGCACCCAGCACCACGACTTCGTTGACGTTCACGATCACGAATCCCGCGGCCAACGCGGTATCGCTGACCGGCGTCGCTTTCACCGACACGCTTCCTACTGGCCTAACGGTTGCAAACGCCACCGCATCAATTTGCGGCGGCACCGTAACCACGACCGCGCCGACCGGCATCTCGCTGACCGGCGCCACGATCGCCGCAAACGGCCAGTGCCAGTTCAGCATCACCGTGACGGGCGCCGCCGCGGGTCAATACACCAACACGACGGGCGCCGTCACATCGACCAACGGCGGCACCGGCAACACCGCCACCGCTAACCTCAGCGTCGCAGCGCCGCCATCGATCACAAAGTCGTTCGGCGCACTCAGCATCCCGCTGAACGGCACGACGTCGCTAACCTTCAGCATCACCAACCCGAACTCGAGTAACGTGCTCTCCGCGCTCGCATTCACCGACACGCTGCCGGTCGGCCTGGTGGTCGCGTCGACCCCGTTGCTGAGCAACACTTGCGGGGGCACCGCCAGTGCAACTGCCGGAGCCACAAGCGTGAGCCTGTCCGCGGGCGCGCTCGCCGGCAGCGCGACTTGCGCCGTCAGCGTCAACGTGACCGGCGCCAGCGCCGGAGTGAAAAATAACTCCGTCACCGTTACGTCCACTCAGGGAACCGGCAACACTTCCTCTGCGAGCGTCACGGTCGTCGGTCCGCCCTCGATCACCAAGTCGTTCGGCGCGGCCAGCATTCCGCTCAACAGCTCAACGTCTCTGACCTTCACGGTTCAGAACTCCAACACAACGACCGCAGCCGCGGGAGTCGCCTTCACCGACGCTCTGCCCGCTGGCTTGGTCGTCTCTTCGCCGAACGGCCTGACCGGTAACTGCGGAGCCGGCACGATTACCGCAACCGCGGGCTCCGGCGCGATCAGCCTCTCCGGCGGAACGATCGCCGCGAGTGGCTCGTGCACTTTCTCTGTCAACGTCACCGGCACGACCGCAGGAGCGAAAAACAACACAACGGGAAGCGTAAGCTCCACCGCCGGCGGAACCGGTTCAACCGCATCCGCCTCCGTAGCCGTCGTCGCGCCTCCATCGCTGGCTAAAGCCTTCACTCCCAGCCTGATCGCACCGAACGGCACTTCGACGCTCACTTTCACGGCGGCCAATCCCGCCGCGAACACCGTCACGCTCTTGGGCGTCGCATTTACCGACAATTTGCCGGCGGGCATCGTGGTCGCTTCGCCCAACAATCTCACCGGCTCTTGCGGCGGAACTCTCGGCGCCACGGCGGGCACCGGCACCATCAGCCTTTCCGGTGGCTCGATTCCTGCAAACGTTGCGTGCACCGTCAGCGTCGACGTCACCAGTTCCACTCCGGGCGCGTACACCAACACAACCAGCGCCATCACCTCGACGAGCGGAGGCACCGGTAATACCGCAGCGGCGAACTTCTCCGTCGGACTGGCTCCTTCGATCTCCAAGGCATTCGGGACATCCACGATCAGCCTTGGCGGGTCGACTTCGCTGACCTTCACCATAGCGAATTCGAACACGAACACCGCGCTCAGTGGCGTCGCGTTCACCGATCCCATGCCCGCGGGGCTCGCAGTCGCCACTCCGAACGGTCTGACCGGCTCCTGCGGCTCCGGCACAGTCACCACCAACGCAACTTCCGTAGTCCTGTCGAATGGAACGATTCCCGCGAACAGCTCGTGCCACTTCTCGGTAAATGTCACAGCAATCGCTGTCGGCACTCTGATGAATACCACCGGCAACGTCAGTTCGGCGAACGCCGGCACCGGCAACGTCGCGTCCGCCTCGATTAGTGTCGTGGCGTCCGACCTCTCCATCGCGATCAGCACCGCAGGCAATTTCTCCCAAGGTCAGACCGGCGCCACGTACACCATTACGGTAAGTAACGCAGGTCCAGGTTCTACGACGGGCACGGTTAGCGTGAACGAGCCTGCGCCATCCGGACTGACCATCACCGCGCTCTCAGGCGCCGGGTGGACCTGCAACTCCGCGTCCTGCACGCGAAGCGATGCGCTGGCCGCGTCAGCGAGCTATCCACCAATTACGGTGACCGCCAACGTCGCCGCAACCGCGCCGACCAGCATCACAAACAGCGTCTCGCTATCGGGCGGCGGCGAACTCAACACCACCAACGACACCGCAAGCGACGTCGTGACCGTGTCTGCAGTGCAGGACTTCACTTTGACCGACGCGCCGAACACACAAACGTCGGTCACGGTCGAAGCCGGCCGGACCGCGACCTACGCGTTCACTGTCGCTCCGGAAAGCAGCGCCTTCAACAAGCCCATTACGTTCAGCGTAGCCGGCCTTCCCAGCCGGACCCAGGCCACTTTCAGCCCGTCGACAGTAACACCCGGGACCAAGCCCGCGAACGTAGCTCTCACGATCCTCACGACGCAGCCAGACGGAGTGGTCGCCGGAAATTTGTCGTCTCGCCCCCGAACTCCGGTCTACGCCTTCGTCTTCCCGTTTGCCGGCCTTTTCCTAGGGTTCACCAATCGACGCTGGATGGGCGGCGCAAAGAGTCTCACGTTCCTGGCGCTGCTTCTGGTTTGCAGCGGACTTGGAATTGCAGGATGCGCCAGCCGAGGAAGCTTGGAAAACCTGGCAACGCCTTCCGGCACCTACGCCCTGACGATCACAGCCACGTCAGGAACCTTGCAGCACACGTCAACCGTAACTCTGGCCGTGAAACCGTAACACTCGACTGCGGTTGGACAGAACCGATCGAACGCAGATGCGTACGCGCATAGTGTCGGACTATTTTCGCGTCGCGTCCGGCGGCGTGGTTAGTCGTGCATTTAGGGAAGCTTTGCCTATCGTCGAATCCCCGGCTTGAATGGATTCGATGCCTCAAATATCGCCGGACCTCGGCCGACTTGTCGGCCAAATCCTGGCTACATGGCTCTGCCCGTGTGTTTGGTTCGGCGAGAAGAGGGTAAGCCGCCTACATCATCACCCGGAATCCCCGAGCATTGCATTTGCGGTCCGATAAGTTATCTTTTCGCGGATGCAGCTACCGCGTTAGGAGTCAGCGAGTAAGGCACGTTTTCGCGTGGACCTGAACAGCCCGCGATGTGAGCGACAGATTTCCTGACGGAACGGTGGAGGATTCGCTCGAGCGATCTAGCTAGTTCACAGGCTCGCGGCGGAGTCTTCCTCCCTCGTATTCGAGAGTGACGATCTCCCGGCCATCGCGGCTCCAATCGTAAACGGGCAATCCGACACAACGGACCGTTTTCAGCAGATGAGCGGGTGAGAGCTGATAAACATCACACGCACCACCCTTCCCGAATGCCCCGCCCGTACGGAGCGCGATCATTTGGTCATTCAATTTCGGATTCCAATGTTGGGTGTCACGATCGCCTTGTTTGCACCTTGGGCGGTCGCAATTGAAAGATAACAGAACCCTTAAGTTGAACTCGTATACCTTCCAAGACCCAGAGCCGTCCTCTTGCAACGATTCAGCAAAGCGGCCGGACGGCGACGGCGGCATGATGTCCGACAGGTGTGCCGATCCTTGCTCATTCCCGGAGAGATCAAAGGCTGCCACCGAACTGTGGGAAGATGCTGACGTCTGGTCGACGACATAGATCATTTTGCGTACTGGATCGAACCGAAAGTCTGCCCGAGGCGCAGGCAATTGATCCATCTGCGCCGGTCACGAGAATTAGTGTCTTGAAAGCGGTAGTTGTTGGGTGTTAATGGAATAAGAAAATTGAAGGGCTTTTACCTGCAACTCTAGCCTTACACGTTCTTTACTGACGACAATTTCAACGTTGTCTCTAGCGGCCTGAACCGATCTGCCCGTCTCCCATGATTGCCACGCGACGATGCCAATTCCTACCCTCTCTGACTGAACTGTTTGATGTGATCGCAAAGGTTCGCGCCGAATATCGGGGTAGGATTTTGGCGGCGGAAAAAGAAAGCCACGAAAGCGAGATAGCACGAGAGTAACGCCAATTTCCGGTAATGACGTTTACCGTGAGCTGACAAGGTTTGTCGTCGCTTCCACAGGCCCGGTTGGAATCAAAGCTCGGGAGAGGTCGCACGATCGCTGAACCATACGTCAGCCTTTAGATTTCGCCTTGCAAGAATTTCGCCGGTGATGACGTTCAGCGCACCCGATCAACAGAACTCCAAGTCGTGTTCCTCACGTCAACCCATAGAGTTCTTTGCCGTCTGCGCTCCGAACTAGACACGAAATGGACATCAGGCGCGAGACGCGCCAGAATCTTACCCGTTGAGTTTCGATAACTTGACTGTCGCGAACTAGAGCACGCAATCATTTTTGTATTGGAGTTCCCGCGTCCCGTTCATGGGCGACGCGACATGTCTGCCCGTCCTTCGTACAGACAATCGAAATCATACTTGTCAGCTTCTGGATCGAAGGCATGCACCTGAAAACTTTCCCAAGCTACAATTAGATCAGGCCAAGAGTCCGCAGCGTGCCGACTACTTGGTGCGGCACTAGGCGCTCAGATGCGCAGACCGAAGAACTGCTTGGAGATCGACCCCACGGGATTGCGCCGCGCTGCTGCATGACGCCGGCAGCGATTGCGTCCACACGCGCGTTGATCGTGGGGTCGACGTTGTTGACGGTCTGTGTATATTTACAGTTCTACAATGAGGCAAGCCTGAGCTACTCTGGGTAGAATGTCAGTTAACTGGATCGTGGGGTACTTGCCCACCGCCCTCACCTCGGACAACTAGCTAGCCCGCATAGTCGTTCTCGGTCCGTGCCCCAACTCAAGGCTCTTGCAGGGCGCTGAAAATAGAATGGACCGAACACGTCGATCTCGCGACGACTGATCTCGCCTGGAGTTGGCCCCTGAGTCTCTAGCTTGATTGTATCGACAGGAGTACGATGAGCACTGAATGGTGACAGTACCAGGCGTTACCATTGGTGCAGCCTTTTCTGGGATGTGATTGGACATGCGCGAAGAAACACAGACCAACCACCGCAGAGTTGTTTTAGGTTCTCTATCTTTTCTCCTAGTTGCCGTTGCACTGTTCGTGTGTTCGGTCTTGCTCGACGCGAAAACCAATCGCCTTAGCTCCGTACTGGTTCTTTTTATCCTACTGAGCATCATCGCAGCGGCTACTTTCCGTCTCGTTTATTGCCGCATAGCTGTTAGACGCCGAATTGCTGCCGATGCCAACGCCTATTCGAGAGAGCGGGAGCTAACTTCTATTTTCGAACATGCGCTGGATGGAATCGTGATCCTCGACGACGCAAGCGTATGCATCGATGCCAATCCGGCCGCGTGCCGCCTCCTGAATGTGGTGGGCGCTGAACTGATGGGTCGCAGCTTCGGAGACTTTCATGCAGACCGCAAAGAGTTTGCCCACCATTGGAAGTCATTTCTCTCGGCCGGATACCAGCGTGGCGAAACGCGACTTCTGTCCCGTGATCGACAGTCCGTTTTTGTTGAGTACACTGCTACCGCTAATTACGTCCCCGGCCGTCACGTCTTGATTCTTTGCGATAACACGCGACAAAAGCGCGCGGAGACTTCATTTCAGAACATCGAAAAGCTCTTTCGGCAGATGGCGGACCACATACAGGAAGTTTTCTGGCTGATGGACGCGCAAAGCAAGAAACTAATTTACGTGAACCGCGCCTTTGAGACGGTGACGGGCCGGCTGCGTTCCTCCATCGAGGACGATCTACTCTCTTACCAGGAAATCGTTCACGCTGACGATCGCATCGCCGTCATCTCCAAGCTGGCCGACAGCGTTACGAGCGGTGAGTTCAACGAAGAATTTCGGGTCACGCGAACGGACGGCAGCATACGGTGGATCTGGAGTCGGGCCTTCCCAGTGCGCGACCCAAGTCAACCGTCTGGGTGGATTATCGGGACCGCTCTTGATGTAACCAGTCGAAAGCAAGCCGAAATAGATATCTCCCGGCATCTGGCCGCCGCCGAAGCCGCTCGCTCTGAAGCCGAGGCGTTGCGCAGGGCCACTCTCGCATTGACGCAAAATCTAGCCATGGATTCGATCCTCGACACGCTCCTCGCCTGTCTTGCCGATGTCGTACCCTACACGTCCGCCTGCGTTCTCTTTGCCGAAACGGATTCGCAACTCCTCGTCGCCCGCGAAGCCCCTCGCCGTTCGCCCAGAGGGGCATTCACCGTCCTCAATCCCACCGAATATCCCTTGCTCAATAAGGTCCTTATGGAACGCAAATCCGTACTCGTGGCCGACACCAGAGAGGATTCGTGCTGGCAGAAATGTAAGATCTTTTCCGACGCGTGCAGCTGGATGGGTATACCACTGGTTGCTTCCGACCGAATCTTGGGGATTCTCTCAATCGGGGCCTCTGCGCCGCATACATTTACCCCAGAACACTTTCGAATGGCCAAATCGCTGGCCATCCCCGCGGCCGTCGGTATTCAAAATGCCCGAATTCACGAGCTCGCCGCAATTTATGCCTCCGAGCTCGAAGTTCAACTGCGAACGCTCAATCAAACGCGCAGAGCTCTTGAACAGAGTCGCTCCAGTGCTACTCCACAAGCATAGTTGAACAGGCTTACCTACTCCTCTCGCTAGTCCTCGCTGCACGTCTCGCCCCCGAATCAACCGTTCGACATCTCACGTCCTTCGCTTGCACACGGTCGCGCCGGGAAATCGACCCGTCACTCCCGTTGCCATCCGCTTCGGCCGCCCTTTTTCCTCCCGCATTTTCCTTCTCCTGTCCCGCGGGATGGTCCCTCAGCCGTGAGTGAAGGGACCCATTCCCTCACAGGAGAATTAAAAATGAATTCAGAAGAACTCAAGAAATTGACAGAACGGTCGATCGAAAACCTGATGGCATCGATGAGTCAGGGCAAAAGCGAATCGCTTGTGCGATACCTCCAAATGGCTGCCCGCTTTCATCGTTACAGTCTGCACAACGTGTTACTCATCGCCCTGCAAAATCCCAACGCCTCCTATGTGGCAGGGTTTCGCACCTGGAACAAGCTTGGACGCTTCGTTCGTAAGGGCGAGAAGGGCATCCTGATCCTCGCACCGATTACCAAACGGATAGCGCAGGATTCATGCCTGCGCGAAGTCGAAACGATGCATGTCGTTGGATTTCGTAGCGCTTATGTGTTCGACGTAAGTCAAACTGACGGTGTACCGCTTCCATCGCTTGGCACTGTCTCCGGCGATCCCGGCATTCACCTCGCGCGGCTCGTGGAATTCGCCGCGTCGGAAGGAATCACGGTCGAGCATTCGGGCGACATCGCCCCGGCAAGAGGAATCTCTCTAGGTGGAAAGATCGTGTTGATGCCCGATATGACGCCGGCCGAAGAATTCGCCACTCTCGCGCACGAAGTGGGACACGAACTGCTGCACCGCGGCGAACGGCGCGCCACTACCACCAAAACCATTCGCGAAACCGAAGCGGAGGCGATCGCTTACACAGTCTGTTCTGCAGCGGAATTACAGACCTCAACCGCTTCGCAGGACTACATTGCTCTGTACAACGGAGACTCTACAGTTTTGCTCGAAAGCTTGGCGTTTATACAACAAGCCGCAACGAAGATCATTCGCGCCCTCCGACTCGAGGGCGCGCAACTCAACGGCCCTGACCAAACCTAGGTCGGGCTCGAATTACGGTACGGGCTGGAATTCTCCGAGTCCGGACCCAGCGATTCGCATCGCTACTCCGGTAACCCGACCGAGAATGTCGGCTTCACCTGGGTAGGCGAAGCGTCGAATGGTCTGTGGCGAATTCAGGTGCGGTATGACACTCAGCTGACCGTCTTTAAGCTCACACCAGCCGCAGGCATAACCGTCGCGGAGCTGAATGAAGTAGATAGGGCGATCCAGCTCGCGCCGCGCGGGCCCTTTTCGGATTTTGTTTTGTGTTGGATCGATTTGTACGAAGGAGCCCGGAAGAATTGCGGGATAAAGGGTGAAATCCTTCTTGCCGATGTACGCGTACAGGCACTGCCGCGTATCGAGCTTGCGGAGAAGTTCCGTGGGAATATCACCCCAGATCTGGGCGAGTTTGGTTAAGAGAATCGTGCAGTCAGAGTCGAACTCCGCCGCCTCAGGGGAAGATTCGTTCGGTATTTGCGCCTCAGCATCTCGCGTGGGATCGATCGGGTGTGTTGTGGGCCATTCGAACATGGCGCGGTCTCTTCCGACATCGCTGAACGGGACGCCGAAATAGGATGCCAATTCCGTATTGCTCCGGTTGTAGACAGCACTCAGGGTATAGAATTTATAGACGCTCGGAGTGTGAAGGTCGCGGCCTTCCTCAATGCTGCGTAGCCAGGAGTGCGAGACCAGGAACTCTGGGTTGTGTCTTGACTCGACAATCCTGCGGCTCCTTCGCTCGACCTCCCGCGTGGACAAACCTACAGTGATGCGAAGCTTTCGTAACTGTTTACCTGCAGAGAGTTTGCCTTCTGGCCCGTCCATTCTTCGGCATCATAACTATCGTTGTGTTAACTGTCCATCCAAATGACAATAAATTGACCTCTACTTCGACTTAGATGCTTTAACTCCGCCTGGTTTGTATTGCGGTCGTTGCTCGCTATTCTTCCCTTCTTTCTTTGCATTTGTGCTTGCGCCATTCAACGACCACCGAGCTCGTCGCATCGAACAGTCGGTTTGTGCCAATCGGTTGCGAGTTCTGTGATGATATCGCGTCGTAGCCGTTTACAGATTGCACTGTCGACGTTCGACCTTTTTCCGCTTCACATTCGGAGGTCCGACGCTCGGCAATCGCCAAAATTGCGACTGAGTGCGTTACGGTCACCTTTTTCCGCCGCTCATTTTCCTGAGCACTGCTTCGGGCGAATTCCTGCGTCCGGCAGCTTCGCGTCTTCTGCTTTCCCGGTTCCTCACCAAAAAGACTCGGGTCCCTCCCATAAAGCAGCCGCTCGCCTTGGAAGCAGCAGCCCTCGCTTTTGGGTGCCTCAAGAAAATGGGGCAGAAAAAGGAGAATCAAAATGTCTTACCTTAACTCAGTAACTCTCGTTGGCTTCGTCGGGGCGGACCCGGAACAACGGCAGGTACGCAGCAACGGATCGAAATTCACCGTGCTATCGCTTGCGACTCAGCGATCCTGGAAAAACGCTCAGGACGAATGGACCTCGAAAACCGAGTGGCATCGCATTTCGATATTTCGCCCGCGGCTCGCCGAATACGTCGCTGAGAACGTCAAGAAGGGCGTTCATATCCTCGTAGAAGGAAGTCTCGTCAGCTCGACCTACGAAACACCGAACGGCAGAGGCAAGAAGACCAGCCAGACGAAGGTGACTTCGTGGTCGATTCGCGCGGACGTAGTCCGGCGACTCGATCGAGGCAAACCGGAACCAACCAGTCCCCAGCCGAATGTGGCTGACGTGCCATCGGAAGGATCAACACTCTGAAACGCTTCGAAGAAGGCTCCGGTTTCAGCCGGGGCCTTCTTCGTATTTGACGTTTGGGCATTGATGCGTGCCGACCAGACGCCCCCCGTGCAAAAGGTCGGCCCCGGTCCGTCCTCACGTTCGCAAAATGGCCCCGCGACACCCTGCTTCTCGGATCGGCACGTGTGAAATGTGGCATCGTGAGCCTCGTGGCCGATGCGTTTGATCCGGATTCAATAGCGGTCAATCGTCAGAAAACTTACCTCTGCATTTTTTGACTGTGGACGATACGCCCCTTAATCGGAGGAGTGCGAACCCGCACTCGAGCTGCCGATACGGTCCCCGTCGGTGCCTGTAACGCTCCGTTTGTGCGCGTGCGAAGGACGCACGTCGCCCGGAGCGTAAGTCAGGAGGGACCATCATGCCTGGATCGCGCAATTGCCGATGTACGGTTTGCTCCATAGAGCGATATCTCAAAGCGCAACTGGACACGCCGAGTTCAACAACAGAGTACGCGAATCTCCGAAATACAGTTTCACTGCTAAATTCCTTTCCTACCCCTTCCTCTCTTCTGGCATACATCAGCAGCTTGCGGCACTCGAATGGGTCAGGCGAAGCTTCCGACCGCATCTTCCAGCTACTCCGGCAGTCCCTGGATGAATCAGGAGACATCGTGAAAAGTCTCCTTCTGCTCGCCTTTGCTCCAGTGCTGCACGCGACCGTGACTTCGATCGAGCGTACCTATCCAATGCTCGCTCGTGATGACATCTCGCAACAGTGCATCCTGACATTGATAAGACTCGCGTCCGGCAACGATTGGCGGACCCGTGAAACGCATCTTGCATATGCTCTTGCCCGAGAACTCCGTCGAACTGTCTTTCTCTGGGCGAAGGAAGAAACTCGTTCGGTCGCGAAATCGGACATCGTTTTCGAATCCGAGCATTTCATCACCGAGGCTGAGCTCTTTGAGCGACACGTGCAGTTGCGCCACTTTCTCTATCGCTCGCTCGGAACTGGCGTGCTTAACAACGAGGACCTTGATCTCCTGATCGAGTTCAAGCTCGAAGGTGGACCAAGGGATCAGGAGAAGGGGCCGGCCTCGAACGCAATGCGTCAGCGCATGAAGCGCCTGCTATCGAAGATGCGGCGTCACGCACGCGTCTTGAACAAAAAGTCCTGAAAGTGAAAGCACCAAAAAAAGGTGCGACACGTTTTTTCTTTTCTTCCCGGATTAGATAGATAGAGGGAACTTCTTGGCGCGACGTCTGGCGAGTCGCTCGCCATAGCCGACATTTCATTTTAGTGTTCGGCTTTGCGGATGCTGACAACCCTGGTCTTCGTGTTCTCAGAACATTTTGAACACGCTGCGAGTAAGACTTCTTCGCGGTACGGCATGGTGTCCGGCTATCCGTTGCGTCTGCTGAAAGCTTCCCTCAATACTTTCAGGAGGGCGAAGTGAGGATCATCACTCCGTTTCGAAACTGCCGTTCGCTTAGATGTGTACTCGCAATGGCCATCCTATTGGTCCTCGCGGCTCCGCTTTTTGCACAAGGCAACTCGCCCTGGGAAAACGCGGTGAACGTTCTGCAATTAGCATTCACTAGCACCATCGCTCGAGGACTATCACTCGTAGCGATCGTCGTCTCAGGGTTGACCTTTGCATTCGGGGAAGGCGGCTCGAAGCGCGTCATCGCCGGCGTTCTTTTCGGTGTTGGTATGGCTATCGCGGCTGTCAACTTCCTCGCATGGCTTTTCCCCGCATAAACGGCCCAACTCCGATGACACCCGACCGACGCATCAACCTCATTCATCGCTCTGTTTCTCGACCACTCACGATCCTCGGCGCTGAGAGGAAATTGTTTTTCTTCGCTATGTGCGTTGGGGCAGGAACATTCAATTTGCTCGGCAGCTTGCTTGGCGGCCTGCTGATGTTTTTCGTGTTATACGGCTTTGCACGATGGGCTACGAAGACGGAT